>CAZRFI010000203.1:0-9232 GCA_964598905.1 uncultured Candidatus Sericytochromatia bacterium
CTGCGCTGTGGATATTTGTTTGGCCGATCTCGCTGCCATCGATCAGAATCACCATGCCCGAACCGAGACATTCGGCATGGTTTCCCTTTGAGATGAGCAAAGCGGTGTCTTCGCCAAGGCCCACCCCCAAACAGTCTGGATGTAAACCCACGGCATGGGCCAAACGTGCAAAACGCCCGCGTTTAATGAAATGGGTATCGACAATCAGGCCGGTGATCAGCGCAAATCCTTTGGCCATTTTGATGTCGGAGGGGTAAAGATCCTCGTGAATCAGGCCGCCGGTGATAATCGTTTCGGGCATGACCATTGCTCCCGCACTGGTGCCCCCGACCATAAAATGGGGATCAGAATAATACTTCTTGTGAATGGCATTGAGCAAGTCGGTCTGTGCGATTAAACCCAGCAGTTTGAGCTGATCACCGCCGGTAAAAAAAACGGCATGGGCGGCTTGAATCCGTTTGATCACATCGGGCTCACACGCCTGTTTGCGCTCTTCAACTTTCATGATCCGCACTTGGGTAAACCCAGCTTGTTTGTAGGCGTCGATGTATATTTTTTCCATTTCGAGCGGCAGCGAAGAAGCCGAGGTGATAATTTCAATGATGTGATGGGCCCTCGGAACACGCGAGATCAAGCTGCTCAATATTTCAAAATGCGAGTGGCTGGCTTTTTTGCTGTGAACCTTGAGATTTTCACCAGCTATTTCGAGCCCTTTGTCTTCGTGTCCACCAATCAGCAGAAGTTTTCCCTTGGGAATCAACGGGCTGCTCATCTCACGTCTGCCCTTGCAGGAAGTTCCGCATCCGTTCGAGTCCCGCGATCAGATTGTCTTCGCTGGGCCCAAACGAGAAGCGGATAAAATGGTTGAATTCAAAGGTCTTGTGTTTGTGTGCTGGGCGAATGTCAAACATATAACCGGGAACGGTGATGATTTTGTGTTTGAGAGCGGCGTGGAAAAAGGCCTGGGCATGATTGAGCGGTGGGGGCAATTCGCTGATATCTGCCCAGAGGTAAAATGTGCCATGACTGTCTTCAGAACAGTGCATGCCATTTTCATGCAGGGCCGCGCGCATCAGGTTTTGTTTGCGGCTAAAAGTTGCACGCAGGGCCTGGCTTTCTTGGGCCAAACGCGCAGGTTCAAACAAAGGCAGGGCCGCTCTTTGTATGGGCACACTGGGGCCCCCATCAATCGCGCTGGCGGCTTTGCCCAGATCTGCGATCAATGCAGCCGGACCCAGTATCCAGGCCAATCGCCAGCCAGGATAGCGAAAAGATTTGGTTAACCCATCGACAATCAAAACGGGGTCTTCGTTCACCTCTTCGACATAAGCAGCCGACGAGACGGGCCCGGATGCGCCTTGGCCATTCTGATAAATATAATGGGAGTAAAATTCATCCAAGATCAGGGCACAATCATAGCGTTGAGACAAGGCCACAAAGGCCTTTAATTCGTCTCCCTGAATCACGTGCCCGGTGGGATTACAGGGATTGCTCATCAAAAAAGCATTTAAGCCCTCTCTTTTGATCGCCCGTTCAAACTCTGAAGCGAGCAGCGCATGGTTATTGGCTTGGTCTGTGGGAATACAAACAGACTGGATCCGTGCTGACTGAAATTTCATCAGGTCTTGGTAAGCTGGGTAATCTGGAATTTTATACCCCAATTTGATTGCGCCCAGCAGGGTAAAAATCCGGGTCAGGGCCAAACGCCCACCCATGGCAATACTGACATTTTCAGCGCTGTATTGGGTGCGCTTGCCCTTGCGATAGAGGCGGTTATAATAATCGCTGATCGTGGTTCTTAAAGCTTCGGTGCCATTGAGGGGGCCATATCTGTCATCGTCGTTGGCAATTTCAAATTGTTCAATCCGGGGGCAACCCCCCGCCAAAAGACCCACTTCGGGTTCCCCTTGACCGAGATTGGCCCATTCAGGTGCGCCATTGACAAACCCCTGTTGGCTGGCCTGTTCCATCACCCAAATCACGCCAATATCCCTGATTTCGTTAAATGCTTTTAAATGTTTAATTTATTCCACGCTTTTTAAAGTCATTCGTCGGTCATCTTTGCCAACAGTTCCGAGAGCGAGACGGTGGCCAGTCCCCCAAAACGATCCGCCATGCCGTAGGCAATATGCACCTGATCGCCGTCTATTAAGCCACCACAGGCATAGACCACATTGGGCACATAGCCTTCCCGCTCTTGGGCCAGAGGCAGCATCAGCGGTTCACGCAGGCGGGCAATCAAGCGGCAGGGATCGTTGAGATCGAGCAGAATCGCTCCCAGGGCATATTGGCGCATCGGGCCGACACCGTGGGTGATCACCAGCCAACCCGCCGGGGTTTCGAGCGGTGAACCACAATTGCCAATATTGCCAAACTCCCAGACTTCGCGGGGGGTTTGAAGCAATTGTGGGGCTTCCCAATCGGTCAAAGTGTCAGAAAACATGATGTAATTATTGACGCCATCGATCCGGGCCAGCATGGCATAGCGGCCATTGATTTGGCGCGGAAACAGGGCCAGGTTTTTATTCACAGCCCCAGCGCCACGCAGGCCAAAGGAGCGAAAATGGATAAAATCTTGGGTTTGCAGCAGGCGCGGCTGAATCGTGCGGCCATCATAAGCGGTATAAGTGGCGTAATAACTGTGGTTGCCATCTGGGTGGCAAAACCTGACAAAGCGGGCGTCTTCAATGCCGTTGCGCTCATGTTCCAGCATGGGGAAAATAACCCGCTCTGAGAGAGCTGTTTCAGGGGAAAAGCGCAGTTCATAATCCTGAGCCAGATCCTGATCCAGATCATGAGCCAAATCTTGCATCAGACTGGCTTCGGGATAAACCATCTGAACCGACTCAGGCGGATCGACGTAAGGACCGAGGGGTTCAAGCTGCAATTCGCCATTTTCGAGCAGAGCTGAACGAAAGACCAAAGAAGAAATATGGCCCTCTCCCACCGCCCGAAAGCTGAAGATCACGCGCCTTTGACCCGTTTGCAAACGGGTTTGATCTGGGGCCAAGACCAGACTGGGGTTAAAAAAAGCGGCGGCTTCAATGGCATATTCCATCGTGAAATAGGCGCCGATCAGCTGTTTTTGTGCTGGGCTCAGGCTCTCAGGAGGGCAATCGGCAGGCAGCAGGGGGCTGACTTGTTCAAAATGGCGCAAAAACGTTTGGTTCAAGTGGCGGTGACGCTGCGCAAACTGGGCCAGGGTCTGTTGCAAGGTGGCCTCACACGCGGCTGTGTTTAGCGCCAAGACCCGCGCGATTAACTCGGCAGCCCGCACAGGCTCCAGGGGACGATAGCGGGCCAAGACACGCTCCAGGGCGGGCTGAAACTGCTGAGACGCACGTTTGATGTTCACCATGGCAGAAGTATAACAAATCCCTTCAAAGGCCTTGCCCTTTTTCGATTTCTGCCTCCGCCGTGGCCAAATGGCAAGCGACGGTGTGGCCGGGACTCAGGCTTCTGAGTTGCGGGGCCTCTTGTTCACAGCGCAAAACCGCATACGGGCAACGGGGATGAAAGACGCAGCCGCTGGGTGGGTCGATGGGACTGGGCATTTCCAAGCTGCGCAGGGGCAATTCGCCATCGGATCGGGCTGTCGCCGAACCGGGAATGGCCGCCAGCAAGGCCTGCAAATAGGGGTGGGCCGGTCGCTGAATACAGGCTTCAATCAAGCCGGTTTCGACCATGCGGCCCAGATACATCACCACCAATTGGCCTTCGGGGGCAAAATAGCGGGCCGTGGCCAGATCGTGGGTAATATACAAAAACGCGGTGCCCTGTTCGCGATTGCTGATTTTCATCAGATCGAGAATGGCCAGTCGCAAGGAGCTGTCCACGGCGGCCACGGGTTCATCGGCCACAATCAGCCGGGGTTGAAGCAAAGTGGCGCGGGCAATGGCCACGCGCTGTTTTTGGCCCCCAGAGAGCTGAAAGGGGTATTTGTCGATAAAATGCTCACTGGGCGTCAGACCCACCGCCGTCAACAGTTCATGGACCCGCAGACGGGTGGCAACGGGACCTTGGGTCAGGCCGTGGTATTTCAAGGCCGGAGACAGAATTTGCGCCAAGGTGCGCACCGGATTGAGGCTGGAAAAAGGATCCTGATGAATGGCCTGGATCGCCAGTCTTTGGGCCTTGGGCCAGCGGTAGCCGCGCGCCCAGACATTCTGCCCCGCGATCTCAACGCTGCCAGCACTGGGGGCCAGCAAACCCAAGACCACTTTGCCCAAGGTCGATTTGCCACAGCCCGATTCGCCAATTACCGCGATCATGTCTCCGGCATGGATACTCAAATTCAGCTGATGACCGGCCTGGAGCACGCGGCCGTCGTCGAGACCAAAGCGGATGTCCACCGCCGTGAGCTTGACCAAAGGGGGGCTTTTTTCGCAGTTCATTGCGGTTGCTCCGTACGCAGGTGGCAGGCGACTTGGCTTTCACCGGCAGGGGCCAGCACGGGGATTTTCTCGCGGCAGATGGCCTCTGCGATCGGGCAGCGCGGATGAAAAACACAGCCCGCAGGTTTGGCTGCCAGATCCGGGGGATGGCCTGCAATCGGTTCCCGTTGCTGGGTGTCTCCCACCAGGGTCGGAAGAGCCCTGAGCAGCCCCAAACTGTAGGGGTGCACAGGTGCGTGAAAGAAGGCTTTGGCTGGGCTCTGCTCCATAATCCGCCCGGCATACATCACCACCACTTCATCTGCCAGTTCAGAAGCAGCAGCCAAATCGTGGGTGATCAGAATCAACGTCGTGCCCAGGTCTGTGTGAATGGCGCGCAAAATGTCAAAGATATAGCGCTGGGTAATCACATCCAGGGCCGTGGTGGGTTCATCCAGCAGAATCAGCTCGGGCTCCATCAGCAGGGCCATGGCAATTAAGACGCGCTGCCGCATGCCGCCTGAGAGCTGATGGGGATAGGCCCGCAAGACCCGGTCGGCCTCCAGCCGCACCTGCCCAAGGCGCTCACGGGCCCGCAGCCGGGCTTCGGGCAAGGACATGGCCTGGTGATCCAGCAAGGTGTCGATCAGTTGTTCTTCGATTCGCAGGGTCGGGCTTAAGGCATTTTGGGCGGCCTGAAAGACCATCGAAGCCTGTTGCCAGCGAAAGCGGCGCATGGCTTCGGGAGAGAGGGTCAAGAGATCGGTCCCTTTGAAGCGCATCCGTGCGCCGGGTGCGATGCGGCTATTGGGAGCCAGGGTGCCGAGAATCCCAGCTGTTAAGGTCGATTTACCACAGCCCGATTCACCGATCAACGCGGTAATACTCCCTTGGCGAAAACCCAGGTTGACAGCTTCAACGGGCAGCAGTGTGCGTCCGCGCAGGGTATAGCTGATCGTCAGGTTTTCAATCTGCAAGAGGGTTTGCGCATGGGTTTGCTGATGGGCGTGCCTTTGATTGCTCATCCGCGCAGCCGGGGGTCAAAAAATTCTTCCAGGCCCCCGGCAAAGGCCATCAATGCAAATTGAAAGAGCACAATACAGGCAATGGGGGCCAGCAAATAGGGATAGGCTTCTGGCACATAGATGGCCCCCGTCTGGGTGGCAGCCAGGTTCAACATCATGCCCCAATTGCTCGAAGACAGCGGCACAATCCCCAGCAGCATAATCCCCACACTGGCCACAATCGCATCCCGTGCCACATTGATAAAGTTGATCGCCAAGTAGGGCACAATATTGGGCATCAGTTCGGCAAAGATCACGTGGCGCAGTGGCAGGGCCATCAGCTGGCAGACCTCAATAAAATCTTTGCTGCGCAAGGTCAGAATCTGGCTGCGGATGCCTCTGGCCAGACCGGGCCAATAAAACAATGCCAGCACAAAACCAAACGAGAAAGGATCTTGAATGCGAAACAGGCCAGCCATGATCGCCATGATCGGGAAGCGCGGCAAGGTCAGAAAAATGTCGATGACACGCATCAACCATTGATCCAAGCGGCCCCCGAGCAACCCCGCGAGGGTGCCCGCCAGCAAGGCCAGCAGCAGGGTGATCAGCGCTGAAGAAAAGGCGATGGTGATAATATCCCGCGAACCATGTACCAATTGGGCCAGGGTATCGCGGCCCGCATAGTCGGTACCCAGCCAATGGGCCCACGATGGGGCCTGAAAACGCAGCAGATAATCACTGCGGGTCTCCAAGTGAAAGAGCAGCGGGCCCAACGTTGCCATGCAGATAAATCCCAAGAGCAGAAACAGGCCCAGAGCGGCACGCCGGTTGTGGCGAAGCACCTCCCAGAATACATTTAAACGCAGTATTTGCAAGCTGTGTTTGAAGGCGCTCATTTGCCTGACCCCGAATCAATTCTGGGATCGATCCTTGGGTCGATCCAGGCGGCAATGGCATCAGCCAAGATATTGGCCAGCACCATTGTTACGGTGGCCACCAGCAAAATTCCCTGCAAGAGAGTAAAGTCGCGATTGCCAATGGCGTAGCCGAAAAAATAGCCGATGCCCGGATAGGCAAACATCCATTCGACAAAAATCGAGCCGCTGATCATCGAGGCAAAGGCAATTGCCAACGCATTCACAGGGGGCATAATCGCATTGCGGGCCAGGTATCTGACAAAAATGCGCCCCTGTTTGAGGCCCTTGGCACGGGCCACCTGGATATAGTCCTCGCTGAGGACCTGCAAGGCTGCGGCCCGCATCGCCAGAATCCAGCCCCCGACAGAGGCCAGGGTAAAAGCCAGGGCAGGCAAAATGGCATGTTGCAAGGCGCTGAGCAGAAAGGGCAGATTCAAACCGGGGTCGGTGGAGATATCATAGGCACCGCGCAGGGGAAACCAGCGCAGGCGTACCCCCAAAAAGACCAGCAGCAGCAGGCCGATCAAAAAATCGGGAATGGCCTGAGAAAAAACGGAGAGGCCATTGATCAGGGCCTCAAACCAGCGTTTGCGCCGGTACCAGGCTGCCAGAATGCCCAGGCTGATGCCCAGACTGAAGCTCAGGGCCAAGGAGATCAGACTCAGAAACAGGGTCCAAGGCAGGGCCTGCCAGATCACGGTGCTGACGGGAATCCGCAGCGTCATTGAGGTGCCGAGATTGCCCTGGAGCAGACCCGAGAGATAGTTAAAAAACTGCTGCCAGACAGGCACACTCGGATCATATTGGTATTGGGTGCTGGCTATTTTATAGGCGGTGGCATAAGGCAATCCCTGCTGCTGCACCAATTCTGAGGCCCGCAATTCGAGAAAATCGCCGGGCATCATCCGAATTAAGACAAACGAAATCAAGGTGGCAGCCAGGATCGTGAGCAATCCCGAAAGTAATTTATTCTGCCAGGCTTTGAGTTGAAATTTTTTCATGAGTGAGCCGACGGCGCAGAAGACAGAACAGGCTGCAGGCGACCAGAACTGAGCAGATAAGCATAGACCGTATCAATGCTGGTGGAACTCAAAGACCAGATTGGATCATCGGCTTGGGGCCAGCCCCGCACCCGCTCACCTTCCAAGGCAAAGACCGAGATCCGCTTTTCATAAATCGCCAAAAAAGGCAATTCCTGATTGGCCAGCCAGAGCAAATCTTCGGCTGCAGCTCGGGCAGCATTCACATCGGCAGAACCCACCACTGTTTCGACCCGCTCTTGCAGCGCCAGGGGTCTGCCCTTGCGGCCATTTAAACGCAATGGCAATCCGGCTGCCTGGCCCAGGTAACCCCCCCGTGAAAAGAGGCGGTCGAGGCTCACCCCTGGATGCATCAATTGCCGGTAGTCAAAGCCAAAGGCCGCAGCCAGATCGATCTGGCCCTGGCGCAAAAGCTGATGGTAGAGGGCTGCATCGTAGGTGCGTACCTGGGTAGAAATGCCCAAATGACTCAGCTCTGCAGCCACCGCTTCGCTGGCCAGCACCCAGTCCGAATAACCTGCGATCACGGCAATTTCCAAGGAGATCTTCTCTCCTTTGGGGGTATGCCATTGGCCCTGGGCATCGCGTGTATAACCTGCTGCACTGAGCTGGCGGATGGCCTGTTCAGGCTGATAGGGATAAAGCTTCAGGGCAGATTTAAGTTGGGGAGAGACCCAATGGACGGCATCACTTTGCATCAGGGGCAATTGCCGATCGTCGCTGGTCAGAGAATAATAAGAGCCCACCATCCGCAGTCGGTCGCGGTCGAGCATTTGGGCCAGGGCTTGGCGAAAGACCCGATCCCCCAGGGGCGGCTTGCGAAAATTAAAGATATAGCCAAAATTGGCAAAATCTGGCAGATGAAAGAGTTTAACGCGGGGATTGAGGCGCTGAATTTGCTGAGCCACATCCGGCGGGGTGGTGGCATGAGAGGCGTCGATATCCCCACCGAGCAAATAGGCCCACATCACATCATTGGTGCTGCCGCGCAAAATACGCACCTCTTGTACGCGCGCTGCTTTGTGCCAGCTGTGGGGGGAGCGTTTGAGCACCAGTTCAGAGGAGGTCACTTTGCTGACCCGGTAGGCATTGGTGCCAATCGGCTCTGGGGGCCGGAGGGCGTATGCCGCTTGCAGGAGATCATTTTTTTTCAATTGCAGGTTTTCATAAAAACGCTGCTGAGCAGGGGTATAGCGGCGGGTTGATCCCAATTTTTGCTGGGCTGTTTGCAGCAGGCTCTCGGCAGGTTTGCTCCATTGGCCAAAAAGATGGGCAGGAGCTTGAATGCGCCGCCCTAAAATTTGGCGAATTTCGAGCGGGCCCACGGCTTCATGCCATTCAAACTGCACCGTATGTGCATCGGGAGTCTCAATCTTTTTTAGCCGTCCGCCCCAGCCCTGCAGCCAATAGAGCAAAAAACTGCTTTTGACATCTTGTGAGGTAAAGGGCCTGCCGTCATGCCAGCGGGCTTCGGGGCGCAATTGGATGCGCAGGCCTTGGCCACTCATTTGGTAACTCAGACCCAGTTGCGGCAAATAGGTCTGGCTGTCGGGCAAATAGAGAAAGAGGGGTTCGTAGACAAAAGCCAAGTGGCTGCCATCACCGCCTTGGCTCCAGGGATTGCCATGAAAAGAAGGGGGAATAAACCAACTGCCCGAACAGCGAAAGCGCGAAACCTGATTTGTCGGGGCGGCCAGACAGGCCTGTAACAAAGCCAATAGCCCCAGAGACAGGCCCAAACAGAGAAGACGCTCAAAACGGTTTTGAAAAGGCCCAGGCCTGGTCACCCTGTTTGCTTGAGGATCTGAATACAGACCAAATTCTTGCCATTTTCTGGGCAAATTATACGGGTTTTGCTTTGGGGCGATTGTATCATGTCAAAATCATAACATGGTTTG
>CAZRFI010000204.1:0-4767 GCA_964598905.1 uncultured Candidatus Sericytochromatia bacterium
GATCTGCCCACGATTGGCTGTGGCAAAACACCCCTGCTTAAGCCCACAGCAGAACCCGGCCCCGAGCGAGCATCACAGAGCCCCATTTGGCTGGGCAGTGAACAGGTGGGAGTCGCCCTGCGCACCCAACCCCAGATCCGCCCGGTTTATGTCTCAGCGGGTCACCGCATCAGTCTCAAAACGGCAATAGAATGGATTCTTCGCCTCAGCCCAGACTTCCGCCAACCCGAAACCACCCGACAGGCCAATAGCTATGTGAATCAATTGCGCGAGGCATATCACAACGGGCCAGACAAAGAAACTGAAGCCAATCAAACGATTTAATCCCAAAACCAACATCGTCTGAGATAATGAATAGATAATCATTTGCTGAAATAAGACCCAGGAGATCTTGGCTTGCAATCACTGCTCAAATCTATTCGCATATCTCTGTTTTTAGGCCTTTGGATCGTTTTGGCTGGCCTCTCTCTCCCAGCCGCTTCAGCCAAGCCATCGATCGCCATTTTGGAATTGGATGCCAAAGGGGGCATTACAGCCGATGAAGCCAGCATTATTACCGATCGCCTGCGCGCCCAATTGCACCAAACAGGCCATTTTCAGATCTTAGAACGCTCAAAAATGGAGTCTGTACTCAAAGAGCTCGGATTTCAGCAATCGGCTTTTTGCGATGACTCCAAATGCAAGGCCCAAATTGGCAAACTCTTGGGCGTCGATGGTCTGGTCACAGGCTCAGTCAGCCGCTTCGACACCCTTTACACCCTCAGTATTCGGGTCTTGAATGTTGAAAAAGGGGTGATTATCCGCGAGGAATTTCAAGACTGTGAATGTCCACTCAAAGAGCTATTGACCCAAGTCACCCCCCAATTGGTCGCGCGTTTGCTCAGCCAAAAAACAGCCAATGCTCTGCCGCAACAGGCTTCGTCGGCACAGACCGCAGCAACAGCAATAGCCAAGACACCATCACCGCCTGTGCCCCCGCCAGCATCGACGCCACCTTCCAGCATGGTAAACCTGCCCCTGGGCAGTTTGGAAGTCCAGACTTTGGCAGGAAATCAAGCGACTTGGCTTCTGCCCAATAGCTTGCAGAATGGCCCGGCCCTCAAAGCAACCTTTCAGGCTCCCTACTCACTCTTGTGGGATGGGCAAGGCCAACTGTTGATCGCCGATGCCCAAAACCACCTGATTCGCAAATTGTCTCTCAGTGGCGAGGTCTCAACGCTGTCCGGGGTTGAGCGTATATTGCTCGATAATACCACCTTTGCCGATGGCAGCCGTGACAAAGCCAGGTTTAATTTTCCCTCTTCGATGGCCCGCCACCCTTCAGGGCATATCTACATTGTCGACACGGACAACCACCGCATTCGCGTGATGACACCCGAAGGCCAAGTATCCACGTTTGTGGGCACTGGCATCGCAGGCTTTGCCGACGGCAATCCAGCCGTGGCCCAATTTTACCGCCCCCGAGGTCTGGCCTTTGATCGCGACGGAAATTTGTATGTGGCAGATACAGGCAACCACAGTATCCGCAAAATTTCTCCCAATGCCATGGTCAGCACCTTGGCGGGCAATGGCCGTTCGGGCTTTGTCGATGGAGCAAATTCTGTCGCTCAATTCAATCACCCAACCGCCTTGATTATGCACCAAGATGCGTTATACAGTGCCGACACCTTTAATCACAGCATCCGTAAAATCACCCTTGCGGGAGAGGTCACAACGATTGCCGGCGATGGCCAAGAAGGCTTTGTAGATGGAGCTACCGCTCAAGCCCGCTTTCGTTTTCCACGGGGACTGGCCTTTGATAACCAAGACAATCTCTATATTGCAGACACAGACAATAACCGCATTCGCAAATACTTCGCCGATCAACAGCAAGTGATCACAGTAGCAGGCAATGGCAGTGCCGATTTTGCCGATGGCAATGCAGCGGTGGCCAAGTTTAATCAGCCGATCGGGCTGCTCTTCGATCCTGCTGGCCATTTATTGGTCGCAGACAGCGGCAATAACCGCATTCGCAAGATCATCTTCCATTAGCCAGAGGAAAATACCATGCCTGAATTGCCAGAAGTGGAAGTTGTGCGCCTGGGTCTTGAAGCCCGCCTCTTACACAAACAGCTTGAAATCCCTGAGATTTACACCCCTCAGATCACCTTACCCAATCCCCAGACCTGGCCCAAACGGCTGAAAGGCCAAAGAGTCGAGGCCCTGGAGCGCCGGGCAAAATACCTGATTATTCGCTTGAACCAGGATTGCCTGTTGATCCATCTGCGCATGACGGGTCAAATGCTGCTGCAAGAAACGCAAACCGACCAAAGCAGCGAAGCCCTGGTCTTGCCTTTTACCTATTACCGCCGCCCGGTGTTTGATCTGCCCGACAAACACACCCATCTCAAGCTGAGCTTCTCGGGGGGGATTCAGCTCTATTTCCGGGATATCCGCAAATTTGGGCGGGTTGAATTGCTCAGCCCGGCTGAATTGGCAGCCCACCCAGGGCTGCTCAAATTGGGTGTAGAGCCCCTGGGCCCGGATTATACTTGGTCTTATTTTCAAAAGTGCCTCAAGGGGCAACGGGCGATCAAGGCCTTTTTATTGGATCAGACCAAAATTGCAGGTCTGGGCAATATTTATGTCGACGAAGCCCTGTTTGCCGCAGGCATCTTGCCCACCCGTGCAACTGACAGCCTCAAAAAAAGTGAGGCCCAAAAGCTGTTTGCCGCGATTCCGGTGATCTTAAGCCAGGCCATTGCCAGCGGGGGAACCACCCTCAA
The DNA here is from genome assembly GCA_964598905.1 of uncultured Candidatus Sericytochromatia bacterium. GTDB lineage: Bacteria > Cyanobacteriota > Sericytochromatia > UBA7694 > UBA7694. The sequence goes on from CAZRFI010000204.1 coordinate 2,766, forward strand.
AGACTATTTACACCCCGATGGCCAAGGGGGTGAACACAAAGAAGATTTACAGGTCTATGGCCGTGGCAAATTGCCCTGTCTGCGCTGTGGGAAACCCCTGGAAAAAACAGTAGTGGCTCAGCGGGGCACCCATTTTTGCCCGCATTGCCAAAAATAATCGGCCCGAAACAATGGGCAGAATAATCAACGCCAGTCACTTAAGAGATGCTGGATTTGCTCTGCCATCTGGGCCAGGGGCACAATCCCATGGGCCAAGTGGTGTTCAATAATGGCACGGGGCATGCCATAGACCACACACGAGGATTCGTGTTCGGCCAAACAGCGTCCACCATTTTCTTTGAGTGCACGCACACCTTCGAGCCCATCTTGGCCCATGCCCGTTAAAATCACGGCCAAAACCCGGCCCTTAAAATAGCGGGTTGCAGAAAAAAGCGTGATATCCACCGATGGCCTTACCCCACATTGCGGGGGTTTTTGATTGAGCTGAATATGGCCCCGGCGATCCAATTCCATATGGTAATCCGCAGGAGCGACCAAGACCCGACCGGGCACCAGGGTATCTCCCTGGCGGGCTTCACGAATTTCGAGCCCCGAGGCCGTTTGCAAACTCTCGGTCAGCGACTGGGTAAAATTGGGAAGCATATGTTGCACAACCAAAATCGGCAGCGGAAAACTATCGGGCAAATTGGCAAAAAGCGTGCGCAAGGCCTGGGGACCACCGGTAGAGCTGCCAATCACCACCGCTCGCGCCACCCCCGTGCTAATCTGAACCAGGGCTTTTTGTGAGAGTCCGCCTGTGCTGTGCACGACACGGCGGTGGGTACGCTGACTCTCCAAGCGGCGCGACTGCTGGGCCCATTGACCCGCAGAGCGGATCTTGCGCACCAATTCGTTGCGCACACTCTGGATCGGTCGCTGGTTTTCGACGGGCCGAGGAAAAAAATCAAAGGCCCCCAATTGCAAGGCTTTGCGTGCGACCAGCGTATCCGAATCCGAGGGCGAGCTGAGCACGATCACAGGTGTGGGGCATTCTCGGCCAATGGCCTCCAAAATTTGAATCCCCGTATCAGACTCCAGATCCGGGGAGAGCGTAACCACATCCGGTCTGAGATGTTTGATCCGCTGCAGCGCGTTAATCGTTCCGGCTGAGGCTTCCAATACCTCTATTCCCGGCTCATTTTGCAACCACTGGCGCAAAAGCCGCTGAACGAAAACAGAATCATCCACGACCAAAACGCGAATGGATTCAGGGTAGGCAGTAGATTCATTCATGCCAGCGACAATAGCTCCTGAAAATGGGCACTCACCCGTTCCTTGATATATGTCATATTGTACTCGCTTTGGCCCCATTCTTTCAGGGAGATCATGACCTCTGGCGAAAATCCACAGGGATTCATATACTTTAAAAGTCCCAGGGAATTGTTCACATTGAGCGCAAAGCCGTGCCAGACCACCCAGCGCCGCAAGGCAATGCCAATCGAGGCCACTTTACGCTCCCCCAGCCAAACCCCTGTATGTCCCGCTTCAGAATGGCTGCGGGCAGGTGCGCGCAGATCGGCAAGCGTGCGAATCAGGGTCTGCTCCAATAGCTTCAAAAAAGCCAGCACGTCCCGTTTTTCGGGGGGCAACCAAACAATGGGATAACCGACCAACTGACCCGGCTCATGAAAGGAAATATCTCCGCCGCGTTCGACCGCGTAAACAGGAATCTGCTCGGGGGGCTGAATACGCAGATTTTGGGACTGAAAGCGCCGACCACAGGTCAAAACGGGGGGGTGTTCGACCAAAAGCAATTGATTGGGAATTTCCTGCCGTGCACGCATGCCGACACGCTCTTTTTGCAATTCCCAAATTTCAGCATAGTCACGCAGCCCCAGATCGTGAACTTCAAGGCCACCAAAAACAGTCACGCCGCCGTTTATGCCAATAACAGGCGCTTGGGGTTTTCAAGCAATTGAATCATATGCCTTAAAAAATAAGCGGCATCAGCCCCATCCACCAC
>CAZRFI010000204.1:4867-9220 GCA_964598905.1 uncultured Candidatus Sericytochromatia bacterium
TCGGCATGTTGAATCACGGGCACCAACAAACCCTGTGGAGAGGCGGCGGCAATGCCCATGTGATAAACCTTCTTGAGCACCAACTCCTGTGTGGCTTCATCGAGTGAGGCATTGAGAGTTGGGTAGGCCTTTAACGCAGAAATAAGCGCCTTGATCAGAAAAGGCAAATAGGTGAGCTTGACCCCTTGGGGTTTGACCCACTCAGACAATTCTTTGCGCCAGGCCACCAATTCATTAAAATCCGCTTCATCAGCATAGAGAAAATCTGGGGCCGTGTATTTGGATCTGACCATTTGCTCGGCAATTTTGCGGCGAATCCCGCGCAGGGGAATCCGTTCTTCTTGCGCAGCTGGCAAAGCGGAGCGAACAGGAGGCACAGCAGATTGAGCAGGCTGGGCAACAGAGACAGAGGTCGCAGTAGGCAAGCCAGCAACAGGGGCATTCAGATCTTCCATCAGAATTCGCCCAAAAGGACCTGTTCCAATGACTTGGCTGAGATCTAAACCCTTTTCACGGGCCTTTTGACGGACAGCAGGCGTTGCCATGGCGGCATCGCTGGCTTGAGGCTGGGAAACCGTTTCAGAGGATTCAGATACAGCCGGGCTGGAGATGCTCAGCGCCTCAGCAACCGAATGCGTTTTCACTTCTTCGCCCTGACTCAAACGTGCAACCACACTGCCGACAGGCACCAAATCGCCCTCTTGAAAGAGCAATTCTGCCACAATGCCACTCTGGGGAGCGGGGATTTCAACAGCCGCTTTGTCGGTCAATACCTCTAAAAGGGGCTGTTCGGCTTCAATTTTCTGGCCTTTTTGCACGATCCATTTGACAATTTCCCCCTCGGCGATGCCTTCGCCAATCGGCGGCAAACGAACTTCAATCATGGGGAAGCTCCTTCTGCAAGAGGTTTTTGATAAAAAACTCACCAGCCCGATAAGAGCTGCGCACGAGCGGGCCGCAAGCACTAAACAAGAATCCCTTTTCGGCACAGACCTGCTGCCAGTGTTCAAATTGCTCAGGCGGCACAAAGGCTTGCACCGGAAGATGTTTGGGCGTGGGTTGGAGGTATTGACCCATGGTCAAAATATCCACATTGTAGGCTCTCAAATCATCCAAAGCGGCACCGATCTCTGCATCTGTTTCATTCAAACCCAGCATCAGCGCAGATTTGGTGTAGCGCGTCGGGTCAACCGCTTTGACATAACCCAAGACATCCAAAGAGACCTGGTAATCTGCTTTGGCGTCGCGCACCTGCCGCGAAAGCCGTTTCACGGTTTCGAGATTGTGGGCAATCACATCGGGGCGCGCCGCAATCAGCCGCTCCAAAGCGGCTTGATCCCCTTGAAAATCGGGGATCAACACCTCGGTTAAAATCCGGGGATGGGCCACGCGAATGGCTTCCACGGTCCGGGCAAAATGGTCTGCACCGCCGTCGGGCAAATCATCGCGATCGACGGAGGTCAAAACCACGTAGTCCAAATCCATGGCGGCAATGGCTTCTGCCACCTTTTGGGGTTCATCGGGGTCGAGAGCTTGTCCCCGTTTGGCCGTTTTCACAGCACAAAAGCGACAGCCCCGGGTACAGGTATCTCCCATGAGCATAAAGGTGGCGGTGCCGCCCCCCCAGCACTCACCCAAATTGGGACAACGCGCCTCTTCGCAGACCGTGTGCAAATTGCGTTCGCGCAAAATCTGTTTCAGGTGGACATAGTTCTCCCCCCCGGCCAAGCGGACCTTGAGCCAGGGAGGTTTGGGCTGACGGGGAAGCGGCAAATCTTTGAGCATGGCCTATTTTTTGGGCTTAAAGCTGCGAATTGTGCGCCGACGGGTCAGCAGTTTTTTGGCTGGTTTGGCTTTGGCTGCAGGCTCGGGTGCTGCCTCTTCTGATCCATCTTCGTCATCAGAAGTTGCACTTTCGGGCTCATCAGCCGAATCCGATTGATGTGTATCTTCAACATCGTCAGCCGACGCTGCGTCTTCTTCTTCCTCAATGAAAGCAGAGACAGCCTCCTCAGAGGTGTCGAATTCATCAGATCCATGCTCAGAAGCCGACTCATGGGCACGCTCATCGCGAGACCGTGAGTCTGTTCTTTCGCGGCCAGAAAACTCTTCTTCGGGTTCCGGAGCTCCCATCGGCTGCAAAATACTTTGAAGACCGTCGCTGTCAATTTGACTCAAAAGCTCATCCAAACGGCTGGCCAATTTGCCAGAGACATTCAGGGAGTCTTCGCGTTCAATAAACTCACCCAAGCGTTCATCGGTAATTTCGCCCGTAAAATAGCTCTCATCAAAGAGCAGATCTTCGGGACGCTCATTGACTTGAGGCTTTTCTTTGACCACAGGCTCTTGCACAATCGGCATTGAAGGTGGGGGCGCTGAAACCGTTTTTTCAATCGGCGCAGCAGGCTTCGACCGGCTCCCGTTTTCACGGGTTTTGGGCGCGGGTGCTGGCAGAGAAGAAGTGGGAACAGGGGGAGCAACCGATTTTTCAGCACCCGCTCTAAAACGGCTGCTCTTTTCAGCAGGGGTCGTGACAGGAATACGCATCTTCATGCCATCGTGAGTCATTACGTCGGCCCGGTAGAAGAGGTTGCGAATTCGGCCAATGCCCTGACAGGTTGGACAAGGCATGGTCAACATCTCACTCAGACGCTGACGTTGACGGCGACGCGTCATTTCAACCAGACCAAATTCAGAAAAATAATTGATCTGAGGTTGGGCTTTGTCGCCATGCAAGGCATCCGAGAGCTTCTGCCAGACAATCTGCTGATCGCGGGGATTGTCCATATCAATAAAGTCAATCACGATCACGCCACCAATATCGCGCAGCACCAATTGACGGGCAATCTCTTCAGCCGCCTCACAATTGGTACGGAGGATGGTTTCGGGCTGATTGTCCGTGGACGTCATGGAACTGGTATTGATATCAATCGAGGTCAAAGCCTCGGTCGGCTGAATCACGAGCGTGCCGCCACTGGGCAATTGCACCAAAGGCTGAATCGCGGTCTCCAACTGTTGGTAAATTCCGTAATAGCTTAAGACAGGTACATTGCCACTGTAGAGGCGCAGTTTGTTGCGCGCTTGGGTATCTGACCAATTGTTCAGGTATTTCAGCGCACGTTCATAGGTTGCCTGACTGTCCACCACAATCCGGTTGACGGAATGGGTGGCACCTTCGCGCAGAATTCGTTCCAGAATATCCTGATCCCGGTACAAAGTCGTACCTGGGGTGGCTTTTTCTGAGATCTGGAGAATGTGTTTCCAGCGGGCCAATAATAATTTTAAATCATCACGTAACGTCTGTTCAGATTGACCTACGGCCTCAGGACGCAAAACGATACCATAACCCGAACCGCAGATGATTCTTGCGATCCGTGAAAGGCGAGCCCGTTCCCGGGCATCATAAATGCGTTTAGAAAGGCCAATACGTCGTTCGAAGGGGGTGAGCACCAGATAGCGACCGGGCAATTGGATGAATCCCGTCAGACAGGCCCCTTTGTTCCCTGTGGGTTCACGGGTGACCTGAACAAGCATGTGTTGTTGGGGTTTTAAAAACTGACGGATGCCACTTTGTTGCTTCTTGCTGGCAGGCAGATCGGAGACATGAATAAATCCGCTTTTTTCCCGCCCAATATCCAGGAATGAGGCCTCAATGGCGGGGACGATGGATTCAACAGAGGCCAGAATAATATCTCCGACAAACTGCTCCCCCTCACTCAGATAAAACTCTGCGACAACTCCGTTATCTAGTACTACCGCGATTTTATCCGCTTCACTTACGACTATTTCCCTTGACACAATAGTTCTGTTTACCTCTTTTCTTAAAAAATAGCTGCATTTGTGGAGGAGAGTAAATTATTTAATTATCAAGGTACAAAAGCACCATTTAAGACAAATGGCACCTGATTCAAACACAAATACGAGCTTGTTAAAATAATACCCGGTGCTTTAAAGATGCCTTATGTTCTCTTTACTCAAAGAAAAGACGATCGGGCACGCTGGATATACGATGCAAATATCTTACGAAGAGCAGAAGCTCTTTTTTCAAATCACTTTTGGCTCTTTCCCTATTCTATCATATCTCCCCGTTAACATTGGCAAATCCCAATCAGAACAGAACCCCAGCAGAAAATCTGGATAAAAAAAGCCCGTCTCGGGATTTCCTCAAGACGGGCATAATTGGATAATTAAAATTCAATAAAACTACTTTTTGGCGGTTGTAGTTGCGGCCGTTGTTGATTGAGTTTGAGTCGCAGCTGGAGCTGCTTGTGTTGTAGCAGCCGCATTATAAGTACCATAAGGGGTAGAGCCATAACCCGTACCATAGCTGGGGGTCGTACCGTAGCCGGTGCC
>CAZRFI010000205.1:0-2375 GCA_964598905.1 uncultured Candidatus Sericytochromatia bacterium
ACGCCCTTTCCCCGTCTCTCTGCCCCAGGATCTGCTACAATGCCCATGCTATGAGTACCGCGCATCTTCCTTTAAAAGCCTATCCCAACGAGCTTAAACCCCGCGAGCGCCTGCAAAAAGAAGGCCCCCGTAGTTTGGGTGATGTGGATCTATTGGCGCTTTTATTGAGCACCGGTACCCAGGGGCAAACGGCCCTGGACTTGGCCCAGCAATTGCTTTTACAGGCCAATCCCCCCAATCTGCGGGGCCTGGCCGCGCTTGAATTGCCTCAACTCTGCAAGCTCAATGGCCTGGGGCTGGCCAAAGCGGCGCGCCTGATGGCCGCTTTTGAAATGGGCAAACGGGTCAGTTTGAGTGAAATGCCCGATCGGCCCCAGCTCAATCGGCCCGAGGCGGTCGCAGCCTTGTTGCTGCCGCGCCTGCGCGATGCCCGCGAAGAGCATCTGGTGGCCCTCTGTCTCGATACCCGCCACCGTCTGATCGCCCAAAAAACGGTCACATCGGGGATTCTCAATGGCACTTTGGCCCACCCCCGTGAAATGTTTAAAACCGCGATTATGCACCATGCGCATGCCATGATAGTGGCTCACAATCATCCCAGCGGAGAAACATCGCCCAGTCCCGAAGATTTGCAGCTCACCCAACGTCTGATCGAAGCGGGTGAATTGCTGCAGATCGAACTGCTTGACCATATTATTCTGGGGCACAACGGCTTTACCAGCCTGCGTGAAACCCACAGCCGCCTCTGGAGGCAGCCATGTCTTTCTTAACCAATTTATTGAATCCCGTCTATTTAAATATCGCCATGGATTTGGGCACCGCCAATACCCTTGTCTATCTCAAAGGCAAGGGCATTGTGCTCAACGAGCCCTCAGTTGTGGCGATAGATCAACAGACCCGCAAACCCATGAGTGTGGGCGAAGAGGCCAAAGCGATGCTGGGGCGCACCCCCGAAAGCATTCAAGCCATTCGTCCGCTCAAAAAGGGTGTGATCGCCGATCTCGACGCCGCCCATATGATGATCTCGTATTTTCTCACCAAAGCCCAGCCGCGCCACCAATTGGTGATGCGCACCCGCATGGTGATTGGCGTGCCCTCGGGCATGACCCAGGTCGAAGAGCGAATTGTGCTCGAAGCGGCCGAAAAAGCCACCACCGGTTTTAAACCCGATGTGATTCTGGCCAAAGAGCCCCTGGCTGCTGCGGTGGGTGCCGGTCTGCCCGTGCTCGACCCCACAGGCAGCATGATTGTGGATATTGGCGGGGGCACCACCGAAGTGGCGGTGATCTCCCTGGGCCGAATTGTCGTCAGTGAGTCACTTGGCGTGGCCGGTGACGAAATGAACGACGCCATCGCCGTCTATATGCGCAAAGTTCACAGCCTGATGATTGGCGAGCGCACCGCCGAGCAGATCAAGATCCAGATTGGCTCAGCCTGGCGCGGTCCCGAAGAAAAGGCCATGGTGATCAAAGGCATTCATCTCAACACGGGCTTGCCCAGTGCGATTCAAATTACCTCCAGCGAGGTGCGCGAAGCGCTGCAAGAGCCGCTCAAAGCGATTTGGGAATGTGTGCGCCGCACCCTGGAAAAATCCCCGCCAGAGATGGCCTCGGATATTATCGACAGGGGGATTGTCTTGGCCGGTGGCGGAGCCATGCTCGAAGGTTTAGATGAAATGTTGCGCCAAACCACCCAAGTACCTGTGCACATTGCCGAGAACCCGCTGATGTGTGTGGCTTTGGGGGCTGGCAAAATTCTCGAAGAGACCTCCCGCTCCCGTCCATCGAATTGGACGCGTCTGCTGGGCATTAAATATTCATGATCAGGCGCCCCCGCCGCTCGCGCGCAAGTTGGATTGTGATCGGCGGTTTGAGTGTGGGGGTGCTGGCCTTGATTTTTTTGCGCAGCGCCTGGGCCCCTTTGATGCAGGATTTCAGCCGGCCATTATTGAACCAAATGCAATACCTGCTCTCGGGTTTGCCTGCCATGAAACAGGAGTGGGAACTCTACCGTCAGCAGGCGCTCAAGCAAAAAGCCATTTACGAAGAACTCTCGCAATTGCGCCGCAAGCTCAAAGCGATGGAAATTGTTGCAGATGAAAACCAGCGTCTGCGTGATTTACTCAAGCTGACCCCTCCCAAAGCGTATGAAAAAATCGGGGCCCTGGTGATTGCCCGCTCTCCCAGTCAGTGGTCCAGCCGCTTGCAAATTGACAAAGGCTTTGAAGACGGACTTTCGCTCAACCGCGTGGTCATGAACCGCCATGGGGTGGTGGGCAAAGTGGTTGAGTTGTCGGCCAATACAGCGATGGTGCAATTATTGACCGATCCCGAAAGTTCGGTTTCGTGTCTGACCGAGCGCATGCGCAAACCCGC
>CAZRFI010000205.1:2475-6346 GCA_964598905.1 uncultured Candidatus Sericytochromatia bacterium
GGGCTTTTGCTCTGCCTGATTTTGCCTCGGGGGGCCAGTTTGTGGATGGTTCTCTGTTTTGCTGCCTTGCTCGATCTCTGGGCCAATAGCGGAATTTTTCAATTGAGCATGGCCCTTGTCAGCCTGGGGCCTGTCTGGGGCTATGCCCGCCGTTCCGAAAACAGTTTAAGCTGGCCCCAGGCTTTACTGGCCACACTTTGGCTCACGTTTTCGGCTGAAATGGTGGGGGCGTTTTGGTTTCTGAGCAAAGGCAGCTGGGTCTGGGGGCATTTTTTGCATATTCTCCCACCCCTGTTGTTTTACCATCTGCTTTTATTGCTTTTTTTATACCCTGCTGCCAAGCTGATCTTAAAGCCGATCAGCGAGGCCAAACTTTAACCACCGGAGGCATCTCAGCTTGTCTGATGCGCTGCAGATTTTTGAAAATGTTCACTGGGACCCAGCCACTTCTTTGCTCGACCCCTTTGTGATCTTGGGCAAGCCACCCCGAGGGGCGAAACCGGGCGAAAAAGCCCTGTATCTGGGTGCCCATGCCACGATTCGCAGCTTTTCCACGCTTTATGCAGGCAGCACGATTGGCAGCCATTTGCAGACTGGGCACGGCGTGATGATCCGCGAAGACAATATTCTGGGCGATGGCGTCAGCGTGGGCACCCATGCTGTGCTGGAATACGGCAATCGCATCGGCCATCGGGTGCGGATTCACAGCCATTGCTTTTTGGAGCGGGTGATTCTCGAAGACGAGGTCTTTTTGGGCCCCCATGTGGTTTTTACCGATGACCCGCATCCGATTTGCCCCCGTTACCAGGACTGCAAGCCGCCGACCCGGATTGGTTTTCGCACCCGAATTGGGGCCAATACCACCCTGCTGCCGGGTCTGAAAATTGGCAAAAATTGTCTGATCGGGGCCGGTTCTGTGGTCACCACGGATTTGCCCGACAATGCAGTGGCTGTCGGGAATCCAGCCAGGCTGATCAAAAATCTTGACGAACTGCACTGTGAGCCGGGCTTTTATACTCGGCCTTATATTTGGTTGGAGTCGGACTGATCTGGGTTTTGTGTTATCCTGTTTCTTGGAAACGGTAAGGAGAGAGCTATGGATTTTAAACAACTCATGACCATGCGGGAAGAAATTGGCTCTCTTTCTTCTAAGCGTCACAAAGAGTCGGATCTCAGCCATTTGCGCGGTATGTCCCTGATGGAAAAGGCCTATGCCGGGCAATTTAAAAACAAAGCGCTTTTGCTTGAAGCATCGGATGCGTTTATGGATGCCATTCAACACAACCGCCGCAATCCCGACCCCTATGTCGGCGTGGCTTATCTCTTTTTGCTCTTGGGCAAAACCCCCAAAGCGATTCGCTATCTCAACGAAGCCCGGCGCGTGGCACCCAGTCATGAAAAGGCCCGTTTGCTGCTGGAATCGATTCTGGAGCAGCAGGAGATTGAAAAAGAAGATGCCCAAGATGCGGCAGAGATGCCGCAGGAGCTGCCCGAAGAAAAGGCCTTTGCCAGTGAATTACCTGTGCTGGGTCGGGATCGCGACTACGATAAGCTCTATGACGAGCTTGAATCTTTGTTAATGGAGCAGTCCAAAGCGCTCATGAACGAGTCAATGGTTGCGCAACCCAGCTTTGACAATGTTGAGCTGGCGCCCGTGCGCGAGCGCAGCCAGGAACTCAATCGCATCTACGCGCATATCGACAGCCAGCTCAAAATTCTCGATCAGGAAATCGATACCTCCGAATTGCGGGTTCGTCTGCGGCCTTTGGACGTGATGAAACGGCGTCTGGAAATGGTTTTAAATACCTCGGCGGATTATCAGGCGATTCGCGACCGCTGCCAGAAGGCCCAGACCCAGAGTCAGCAGCTCTATCGCCAGATTTTGGCGATCAATTCCAAAGCTGCGCAGGCCCAAGTCGAAGCTGCCATCGAGCCTCTGCTCGACGAATGCGACCGGATTGCCGATGCCCTTGATGGGATCTCCAACCGGGGATTTGATATCTCACCGGTGGAAGATTTTTACCAGCAATTGATTGGGGCTGTCGAAACATGTCAAGATCTGCTCGATGAGCGGGGAGAGGGTTTAGCATAATGTTTTCAGAGATTCAGGGGTTGCGCAAAGAATACCGCCAGGCCAGTCTCAATGAAGCCGAGCTTCGGGCAGATCCCTTTTCGCAATTCAAATACTGGTTTGAGCAGGCGATCTCAGCCCAATTGCCCGAACCCAATGCCATGATCCTGAGTACCGTCTCAGTCAGTGGCGCCCCCAGCAGCCGCACGGTTTTGCTCAAAGAATTGGACAGCCAGGGTTTTGTCTTTTTTAGCAATTATGCCAGCCGCAAGGGCCGTGAAATTGCCGTCAATCAACAGGTTTGCCTTCTGTTTTACTGGGCTGAACTCGAAAGGCAGGTTCGCATCGAGGGTCAGATCGAAACAATTTCTGCCGCAGATTCTGATGCTTACTTTGCTTCGCGCCCGCGCGGCAGCCAATTGGGTGCTTGGGCTTCGAGCCAGAGTGAACGTTTAGACAGCCGCGAAACATTGGAGCAGACCCTGCAGGCCCTGGAGCAGGAATATGCCGACAAAGCCATTCCACGTCCTCCCCATTGGGGTGGCTACCGGGTTGTTCCGAATGCTGTCGAGTTCTGGCAGGGACGACCGAGCCGTTTACACGATCGGCTCCTGTACCAGCTTGAGGGCCAAACTTGGCGTGTCAGTCGGCTTTCTCCCTGACTTTAAAAGCGAATCACTTTGCCGTCTGAACCCAGATAGGTTTCTTTGTAATGTTTTTTTAAGTTGAGACTGAGATCAAAGGGAGCCAAGGGGCTCTCTTCTACGCCAATGCCTTGCAGGCGCGATTCTGCGACCTCCAAGCGAAATCCAAAGCTTTCCAGCTTAAATTCGCGTTCAGGGTAGTGCACTTTTTTGCTATTGAACCAGGGCAAGAGCACCCGGTTGGCAGGCAGCTCAAAACTGAGTTGACAGAGGGTCTGGCAGCTCAATGTCAATTCTGTCTGAACCTGTGTATTGGGGGTGACATAAGTGGCTGGAATTTTAAATCCGCCCGAAACGACACCTGTTTTGGCTTTTGACCATTCAGCCATCAGACGCTGGCTTTGGGGATCGCCCCCATGTAAATAGGGAATTTCAAATTTGACTGTCTGTGCAGCCAAGAGGGGATCTTTAAAGGGCTTGTGGGTTACCTGCCGAATTTTGGCGGCGGTTTGTACCTTGCGATCGTGTTTATCGACCCAATGAATGGCCAGTCCAAATCCGAGAATCAACATACCCGCCATGCCGATCCCAAAGGTTCCCATGATGATCTTGTACAAACCCGAGAGCGGCTCAGGTTCTTCGACTTCTTCGATACCGTCCATGTGTTAACCCTCCATGATGCAATATGATTGCCTGTATTGATTTTAGGTCCTGGGCTATCCGTTTTGCTATATGTTGAGTAGAGATAATTTGATATTTTTGTTGTATTTCGGGATATTCTTAAATATTAATCTATTTTAAAGAATTTAATTGTGACCCAGTGCACGCTTTAAAATGATTAAGATACGGGTTTTGTGCCCACAGCGATGGTAATCCAGAGAGAGTTATCACCATAATCTGAACTAACTGCTTGAAAAATGCCAATCCCCGTTTTTTTGAACTTTTTTTGCGCAATAATTGCTTTGTGCTTGGTCAGTTTTTCAAGGGCATTTTCGACCGAGTCTGCCAAGACCAAAATCGTGTTGACCTCCCCCGTCTGGGCCCGCAGCCGCTGCAGCCGTTCGTTGAAGCTCAGCCCCCCGACCTGATAACTCAAGCGGTTTTCACGTGCCATTGCTTGGCTGTGTTGCAGTGCCGCGTCCTGAATCTGCTCATC
>CAZRFI010000205.1:6446-9193 GCA_964598905.1 uncultured Candidatus Sericytochromatia bacterium
CGGCATGGCTGTCCAAGGGCAGATTTTTGCGCCGAAAGACCTGGGTGATGTAGTAGTGGCTGCCATTAAAATAGACGCCCACGCCCAGATGGGTAAAACGTGGATCGAGAATATTGGCGCGGTGACCAGGGCTGTTCATCAGGCGACGGTGGGCGCCTTCGATCGAGATATCAAAGGCGATATTTTCACCGACTTGGCCTTTGCCTCCGGCTCTGTGAAAGCGCTCATTGGGATCCTCTCCTTTGGGAGAAATATGGGCAAAATACTTGTTTTTGCCCATGTCTTCGCTGTGCTGCCAGGAAACCTGTTCGAGCAATTGATCTTCTTGTAAGACAGGCAAATGGTGGCGTTGCCGCTCTTGATTGACCAGCCAAAACAGACGTTGGGCTGCTTCTGTGCTGCTGGAAAACTGTTCCTGGGAGGGGCTGGGAGATGGTTCTGCACTGGGATAGGCCTGCCCTGCATAGATCGGTAAAATAGCGGCTACACGGGGGCCCTGTTGGGGGTCATCGACCAATAATTCCAGGGTATAGCGGCCTTTGCCTTGGCTAAAGGGAATTTCAAACAAAAAGCCCCTGCGATTGCCGAGCAAATTGGGATAGGTTTTGACTTGGCCATTGGGCAGGGTGACGGGCATGCGCGCGCGTTGGTAGGGAGCATAGATTTCTCCGCGCAGGCGCAGAATCTCTCCGGGGGAAACCGTGCGGGGCACGGGCTTGATTTCTGCCAGGTACTCTAAATAAACGAGGGTCAGCCAAATGCCTTTTTCGGGATGGGACTGATCGTCCATATGCACACCTACGCCGGCGTGGGTAACCGAATCATCAAGTAATTGGGGGTTTTTTTGGAGCTGAGAAAAAACTTCGGGAATCGAATAATCCAAAACAATCAGTGAGTTGACGATGCGCCCACTGACGCGGTGATAGCTGAGTTGGTATTCAAGTGAGCCCCTTGACGGTGAGCGCAAATCAAAGAAATTTCTTTCGGCCATTTCTTCGCTGTGCAGACGGGCGACATCACTGGCGGAGCGATCGAGCTTGAGCGGGCTGAGTTTCATGCGTTGGCGGTATTGATTGAGCAGGTTTAAGACCTGAAATTCGGCCGTGCGCGAAGAGACCTGGGCTTGAACGGGTAAAACAGTGGCCAGAGAAATAATCAAGGAAATAAGACAAATCAGGCGCATGGCACTCCAGCAAAAACAAAGGGGAATTCACCTTAAACGACGTAAATGAATCTTCAGATGTTCCGCTTTTTTGCACAAAAAATCAAGATAAAAATATAATCACCCGATTCATATTGACGTGGGACGCCTGAGGGATAATAATAGGCCTTAACCTGCTTGCAGGATTCAGGGATTAACGGCGCTTTATCACCGTTTTATCACTGTTTTGTGACCTTTTGATCATAATTTTAATCTACTACAAGGATGACTGAATGCCCCCCCAAAAAAACACACCGCTTTTGATTTCTCAACGTCTCCAAGAATTACAAAAACGACTCCGCCTGATTCCCTCCCATTATTTTGGCAATAGCTTTTATCTCTTTGACGAAGCCGCTTTGGCTGATGCCGTTGCCCTCTTTGAAAAGAATCTGAAAGGTGTGACGCCTTTTTATGCCATGAAAGCCAATGACCGGGATGAAATTCTCAGGCATTTGGCCCAGGCAGGCTGGTCGTTTGATGCCGCTTCTGCGGCGGAGGTTGAAAAATTGATCGCTTTAGGCGTTTCGGGCGACCGGATCATTCTGGCCAATCCCTTTAAAGACAGGCGTACGCTCGAAACGATGGTCGAACACCGGGTGGCCATGACCACTGCCGATTCTCCCGAAGAATTGGTCAAATTGCAGCAGGTCTATCAGACAGTTGCTCCTGAAGAACAACCTTTGGTCTTGATCCGCATCAGTTTGCCTGCCGAAGGTGTTCAGACCGATTTGGGAGTCAAATTTGGCTGCCCACCACTGCAGGCCTTGCAATTGCTTAAAAATTGTCTTAAACTCGGTCTCAAACCCGGAGGTATTAGTTTTCATGTTGGCACCCAGTCTTGGAATTTGGGCAATTATGAGCGTTGCCTGGAGGCCTCTGTCTGGGTCTTAAAAGAATTTAAGCGTGAAACAGGTGTCGATCTTCGCCTGATAGATATTGGGGGCGGTTTTCCCTGGGGCTCAGCCGATGGCAGTGGTTCACTGGCAGTTGAGCCGCTTTTGGGCCAGATTGGCCAACTCACCGACTTGGCTCAGGCCGAAGGCTATACCCTGCAGGCCCAGCCGGGCCGGGTGATCTGTGCGGGGGCTTTTACCCTGGTCAGCACCGTGATTGGCAAAACCCACCGCAATCAACGGGTCTGGTATTATCTCAGCGATGGGGTCTATGGTGCTTATAACGGCATCCTCTACGATCATCAGCCCTATCTGTTTTTGCCCTTGGACCAATCGTTGGAAGCACAGTCTGAATGGTCTGAAGCCGTGGTCTGTGGGCCGACCTGTGATGGCGTGGATATTATGAGCCACGGCACGCCCTTGCCCGACAATTTGGAGTTGGGTGACTCGCTCTTTACGCCAGATATTGGTGCTTATAGCATGGTTGCCGCCTCTCAATTTAATGGCTTTTCACGGGCCCAGATTGTGCCTGTGAGCAGTTTGCCTGAGTTAGACCTGCTTGCGCCCCCGCTGGCCCAAGCTGTTTAAGAGCGAAATAGCTTAGTACAGCGCCTCAAAGGAAAGTGGTCAGATAGCGGTACACAGGAAAGTTC
>CAZRFI010000206.1:0-9192 GCA_964598905.1 uncultured Candidatus Sericytochromatia bacterium
TGTACTCAGCTACATTTATTTGGGCATTTACTGGAACAACCACCACCACATGTTACATGTCACCGAACATGTCACGGGCAGCATGTTGTGGGCCAATTTACACCTGCTCTTTTGGCTCTCACTCGTGCCCTTTGTGACCCATTGGATGGGTGAAAATCCCTTTGCCCCTTTGCCAACAGCCCTCTATGGCGGTGTACTTCTTTTGGCGGCCATTGCCTATTTTCTCTTGCAAGGGGCGATCATCCGCAGTCAGGGGGCACAATCGCTGCTCAAACGGGCCTTGGGGGACGATATCAAAGGCAAGATTTCACCGCTTTTGTATGCCTTGGCAATTGGTCTGGCCTTCGTTCAAACCTGGCTGGCTTGGGCCGTGTATGCCTTGGTAGCCCTGATTTGGCTCGTGCCTGACCGACGGATTGAAAAGGCCCTGCAAAAATGAAAACCCGCTCAGACATGCCCGGTTGGGCTCGGGAACTGCGTTTGCACAATTTGGGACTGAATCCAGCGGCCAGATTTGACACGCCCTTGGATTTACTCAAAGGCCTCGGCGCTATTCAGGCCCAGGAGTACGAAAGCTCCCTCTGGGCAATGGCTCTGCGTCTTAAGCCAAATCAAGCGGCTCAGCAAAGCCCAAATCAAAGTCAAGACCGCCGCGCTGTGTTAAATCAGGCAATGACAGAGGGTGAGATCGTTCGCTCTTGGCCCATGCGGGGCACCTTGCATTGGGTGCCCGCCAGTGAACTCAGTTGGATGTTGGCTCTGATGACACCCCGAATTTTGGCAGCATCTGCCGGTCGGCTCAGACAATTGGAAATCACCCCAGACCTGCTCACGCAGTCTGGCGAATGCCTGCGTGAATTATTGGCAGAGACCGCCTGGCTCTCACGCCCAGAAATCCTGGCAGCTTTTGAAAAAATCGGAATAGCCACTCATTCTCAGCGCGGCTACCATCTGCTTGGGTATCATGCCCAAACAGGCCTGATCTGCCAGGGCCCCCCGGTCGGCAAACAACCCAGTTTTGCCCTGTTGGAATCGTTTTGCCCAACGCAAACCCAGCTCTCGTCTGAAGCGGCTTTGGCTGAGATGGCGCGCCTCTATTTCTCGGGCCATGGGCCTGCCACAGTGCAAGATTTGGCCCGCTGGACCGGACTCAGCTTGACCCAAGCCAGACAAGGGCTGTCTGCGATCCAATCTGAATTGACAAGTGAGATCTGGGGCGGAAACACCCATTGGTTTTTTGCCCCGCCAGCCAAATTGAGGCCGGTAGAAGTGCCAGAAGCCAGTCTCTTGCCAGCCTTTGACGAATACCTGATTGGCTATCAAGATCGGGATCTGGTTTTGGATCCTCAATTTGCCCCTGTGGTGATTCCGGGCAAAAACGGGGTCTTTCAGCCCATATTTTTGCTCAATGGGCAGGTACGGGGGATCTGGAAGCGCCAAATCAAACGAAAAAAAATCCAGATTCAGATTTTCCCCTTTGAGCAGCTTGCCAAGTCAGAGTGCGAGGCCCTGCTCAAAGCAGTGGAAGAATTTGCTGATTATCTCAATTTGCCCTTTGAGCTGGACTTTCAGAGCGAAAGTCTTGAGTGAGCATCATTCGGGTGGGTTAACTCAGGTGGTATGATGTTCTAAACACGAGCCCCTAGCAGCAGGAAAACAGGAAACGATGAAGGATCAGGTCCGGGTCGGTCTGGCGCAAATCAGCGAACAGCGCGGCGAGCACTATTATTTCCCCTATTCGGTGGGACTCTTACAGGCCTATGCCCAGCGCTGGGCAAGGGCTCCAGAACGCTATCAATTTTTGCCGCCTGTACACCACAGGGTCTCGATTCCAGAGGGAGTAGAGGCCCTCAAAGAGGTGGATATTGCGGGTTTTAGCACCTATATCTGGAATATCAAACGCTCCCTGGCGCTGGCACAATCGCTTAAATTGAGTCATCCCCAGATTTTGATTCTCTTTGGGGGGCCCCAGGTGCCCAACGATGCAGAAAGTTTTTTGCGGGCCCATCCGTATATCGATGTCTGCGCCCATGGTGAAGGGGAAAATACCTTTCTGGCCCTGTTGGAGGCCTTTCCAGAAAACGATTGGCACAGTATACCCGGAATCAGTTTTATCGATCCCCAGGGAAAATTTTATACCCACCCACTTGGGCCCCGGATCAAAGATCTCGACAGCATTCCCTCCCCCTATTTGAGTGGTATTTTTGATCCGCTGCTTGAAAAATGGCCCAACAGGGAATGGGTGGGCACCTGGGAAAGCAATCGGGGCTGTCCGTTTTCCTGCAGTTTTTGTGATTGGGGTTCTCTGACCCAGAGCAAGGTCTACCGCTATGATTTGGAGCGGCTCAAGGCCGAAATTGAATGGTTTGGCGCCAACCGTGTCGGCAATATTTTTTCAGCCGACGCCAATTTTGGCATTTTTGAAAGAGATGTTGAACTGGCAAAGCAATTTGCTTTGGTGAGCAAAAAAACAGGCTATCCCCAATGTGTACAAACCCAAACCGCCAAAAACGTCAAACAGCGCAATTTTGAAATTCAAAAAATTCTGGCCGATGCGGGTCTCAACTCCGTCACGTCTTTGGCGGTACAAAGTACCCATCCAGAGGTGCTCAAGGCGATCAACCGCCAAAATATTTCCCTGCAAGCCTATCGCGAAATACAGCAATTCTGCCTCGACAATGGCATATTTAGCTATACCGACATCATACTGGGCCTGCCCGAAGAGACCTACGATTCCTTTGCCAATACCATCGATGATGTGCTCAACCACGGGCAGTTCAACAAAATCATCTGTTACAACGCCAGCATCTTGCCCAATGCTGAAATGGCCCAACCGGCTTACCGAGAACGCTATGGCCTCGAGAGCATCCAGATTCATTTTCCCGGCCACGGTGAGCCGCCGGATGGCATCTATGAATACCTCGAAATTATTGTCGCGACCAAAACCCTCTCACGCGAAGATTGGGTCAAAATGCACGCCTATGCCTGGACCACCAATTTTTTGGTCTATACACACAAAATGTTACAATTGCCCCTGCTTTTAATTCACCAGCAGACGGGCCTGTCTTACCGCAGTTTGATTGAGCGCTTTATGTCTCCTGAGCACCTCAATGACTTGCCGCTTTTAAATGCCATACAAAAGGCGCTGATTATTACTGCACACAAATTGCAAGAGGGCTACGTCCGTCAAGACGAAAACCCATTGCTCTATTCGATCAAAGATGGCGCACATCTCGCGCCAGATATTGCCTTGCAATTGCGCTTGAGCCAAGAAAACAAAATCGTGCCTTTTTACCGCGAAGCCCACAGTTTGCTCAGAACCTTTCTCGCAGAGGTTCAAGCAGAGTTCCCGCTTGAATTGCTCAACGAGGCGATTGGCCTGAGCCATTCGATCTTTGAAGAATTGTTTTACAAACAGCTAATCGCAGGCCCACCCCCGATGGGACATAAATCCCCAACGGAACTCTTCTTGCACTACAACCTGCGCGAATTTTTCCAAGCTTTGCTGCAGGGCAGCCGAATTCCCTTGATGCGCAATGCCTAGACGTTGATCTCGGCGAAGAAGGTACCACTGCGGGCCAAAAACAACTCGCGGGCAATTGTAGAATAGAGGGCATTGGCAGCATGGGCGGCCAACATGGGCAGGGTTTGGTACATCAGCGGATCTTCGAGGCTGTTTTCGACATAGAGCCAACCATAACCCAAATCGCGATGCAGGACCAATGGCACGAGAAAGCCGTTGCCAAAAATCCCCGCATCTTTGAGTGCCAGGGCACTGGGGTCTTCGGCAATCTGAGAGACAATCGCTGTTGCCGCAGCTTCGGTTTCGTCGGAGTTGGGATTGGTGCCTGTAAACAAGACATAGCGCCGTGAGTCGCCGGATTCTTGAAAGGTTTCGAGGTTCAAGACCGCCAAGTCACAGGGGGCGATCATGACTGCCGTTTCGAGAATCCGCTGCAGGCTTTCTTCTAAGGCCTCGAGTGTATGCAATGAGGTGACCGACTCGTGCAAAAAGGTCAAAACTTCGCGGTGGCGCTGCAATTCAACCAATTCGTCATAGGCTTTCAGGGCTGTGCGAACAGCAGTATAGAGCCGGTTGGTGGTCAATTCGGCTTTGGCCAAATAGCCATCGATATCATATTCTTCGATCACTTTCTTCTCGGGAGCTGCCCCCGGTTGGCCGGTGCGCAAAATAATGCGCACAAATTCGTTGCCGAGTTCTTGGCGAATCGACTGACAGGCATCGAGACCGGCGGTGGGGGTTTCCATCACTACATCCAGCAGAATCACAGCGGTATCGGGGCGGCTGCGCATAAATTCGACGGCTTCCTGACCTGTTGAGGCAAAGGCCAATTCCACCCCCCGATCGCGGTATTTCAAACTGCGTAAGCTCAGGCGGCTGAGCGAGTGCATATCCGGCTCGTCGTCAACCACCAGAATCAAATAACTTTCAGGTAATGAAATCATGGGATGCTCCTTGCTCTTATGGGATCAAATGGCGCTTATCCGGCCAAATGTTCCTGCGGGGTAATTTGATGGGGAAATTCAACCGTCACTGAGGTACCTTGGCCCAGTTCAGAATCGAGGGTGATACTGCCGTGCAAAGCTGAAGTAACCAAATTGTGCACAATCGACA
The DNA here is from genome assembly GCA_964598905.1 of uncultured Candidatus Sericytochromatia bacterium. GTDB lineage: Bacteria > Cyanobacteriota > Sericytochromatia > UBA7694 > UBA7694. The sequence goes on from CAZRFI010000206.1 coordinate 4,637, forward strand.
TACCCAACCCTGTTCCCCCTTGACCGCGTCCGGTGGTAAAAAAGACATCAAAGACACGGGAAACATCTTCTTTGGGAATCCCTTTGCCAAAGTCCTGTACCACAAGCCTGAAAAAAGGCTGATTATCGCGTTCAAAACTGCTGACTTTGACCAAAATACGGCCACCGACACCAGCGGGATAGGCATATCTTTCGATATTGCTGAAAAAATTCATCAGAATTTGAGACAGATACCCCGGATAGCCGGTCCATTCCAATAGTTCCACGCCAGGTTCAAACTCGGTTTCCAGGCTCAGGTGGGCCTGACGGGCCTTGATTTTAAACAGGTCTATCACTTCTTGAATCAATTGCACAAACAGGCCGGTTTCAAGGGTATCCATGATCTGATTGACAGAAACGCTTTTGAAGCTCTGAATCAATTTATTGGCACGGGCAATATTGCTCAGCATCAATTGAGCGGCTTCATGAATATCTTCGAGCACATATTTGAGTTCGGGATCAGTGGCACGGGCCAAGAGATCGGGGGTCAGGTTTTCAGTGATCATACTGGCTGTAACATTGACAATGCCCAGCGGAGTATTGATTTCATGGGCCACCCCAGCCACCATTTCTGAGAGGGACCGGTGGCGATCAATTTCCATCTGCGACTGCAAGCGCTGTTTTTCCAACATTTCGAGAAAGATTTTTTCGTTGGAGCTTTTGATCTTGCTGGTAATACCCGCCAAAACATCTGAGAGCAATTCTGGCGAGGCAGAGAGCAGGCGCATAAAATTGGAGCGCTCAATCACAAAAAATTCACAGGGTTCCCCTGTCCTCACCGTGGCGGAACGGGTACCGCCATCCACCAGGGCCAACTCCCCAAAAAACTGCCCCTTGCGCAGGGTGGAGAGTTCAACCGGCTTGCCCTCAGGATCTTTGCCATAGACCCGCACAGAGCCATTGAGAATCACGTAAAGGCTGTCGGCCAGATCACCCATCTGAAAGAGCACCTGATCGGCCTCTGTTTGGAGTGGGCGGCCCATATGCACCAGGTCATCAATTTGGGTATCGGTAAAATGATCAAAAAAGGGAACGCTTTTGAGAACGTCTGAGATCGACACTATCAGTCTCCTTCTGGCAAAGCTTCGAGAGTAATCAGGGTGGACTTGAGATAAGGCAGTCCCGAATAGGCACAGCGCACACTGCGGTACGACAGAATATTGATATACGAATCCTGTTGAATTTCGGCATGGGAATGGTGATAACTCAAATAGGCCATATGGCCTTTGAGCCGTGATGTGGGCTCAACTTTGAGAATCAAAGAACGCCCAGTTTCAACATTGCTGACTTTGACCTTTTGGTCTTTTTTAAAGCCCATTTCATCGGCCAGGGTTTGAGAGATGAAGAGGGGCTTATGTTTGGGCATATCAAGCGAATCTAGCACCTTGCTGGAATGAAAGGAGGATATCGCAAAACGAATCCAAGCCACATTGTCACTGAGCGTTGAACAGCCTGTATTAAGTACAATCCCGTTGGGGATGCGCAGATCCCCCTCTTTGGGGACAAAAAAGTGAAAGGAAACGGGCTCGCGATAAATGTCTTGAAAAGGGGCACGCTCACACCCACCCTGGCGGTGCCGGTTTTTGCCAACCCCGCCATAGATCAAACTTCCAGCGGTTAAAATTTCGTCCCAGTTTAACGGCATGCCATCACTGTGTTCGGGGCGACAATAGAGCGGGCCTCGGGTTTCTTCGGTGCCCGTGAGATAGGCCTGAATTCGGTCCCAGAGTTGAAAGCGGCTAACTTCGCCATCGATACGCTCAAGTGCCCCGCCCCAATTCCACTCGGGAGGTTCAAAGCGCGACTGTAAATAGCCCTGAGCAGAATAGCTGGCCAAATCGGGATGGCCCTCGCGGAAATCTTCTTCTTCGCGCAAAGACCTTGAAACTTCAGCCATGGTGTCGTAAAGCAAAGTCGTAGCCGTGCGTGTCTCGGCTGGGGCCGTGCGGCGGGGAAAGGCAAGGGTCAAACGCCATTCGCCATTTTGGTAAAGCCGGGCCGAAGCCACTTCGGGGGACGTTGGCAAACACAGGGCGGCATGGCGCAAAAAGAAGGGGCCTGGCATGGGATCGATCACCACCAAAGTGGTTTCTGGGGCGCTCAGTTTGTCTTTCCAACGGCCCCGATCAACCATCTGGCCTTCGAGGCCCTGGCCGATACAAATTATCAGCTCACGCTGACCGGCTTGGGTCGGAGTCGTATACTCCAAGACAGGCCGCATCGGCTCTTTGAGCAGACGGTGATAGGCATTTTCGGGCAGGCCCATACGCAAGGCGGACTCTCTTGCCCCCACTTCGTTAAAAGGGATATTGCCAAAGAAACGGTCCTGGGCCAAGCCCTGTACTTGGGTTTCTTCATTGTGCTGGTAGGGCAGACGCAAAGATCCCCCGCGGGGAGAGCCATCGGAGGACAGACCAAATTTACCCAGCATCGCAAGCAGATTATTCCAGAGTCCGTGTCCGACCACGCCAGAAGTCTGAGAGAGACCCGAACCCGCCAAATGCACGGGCACACTTTCACTTTCGACCAACTTGGAGGCGATCGCACGAATGCCCGCCACCAGCCGTTCGGTATATGCTGGATCGGGAGAAATGGTCTCAGCTGTGCGTTCAATTTGAAAAAACTCAGAGCGGGCCAGGGTTAAATATTGCTCCAGACTTTCACGATCGCAGTACTGTGAAATAAAAGTTTGATCCAAAGCGCCCGGATAGTTATGAACAATTTCATGCGCCACAGCCAATGCCAAATGGGCATCGCCACCCGTACGGACCAACAATACCCGTTCAGGCGCCAGTCGTGCAGCCAAGATTTTGGCACTTTCAGTCACACAGACATCCACCAACCAGGCATCGAGATCTTCACGCAAAACCAATTGGTTAAAGACGGGCAAATGAGAGACAAAGCCATTCCAACCCGACATCAAGAACAGTCGGTTGGGGCCTTCCAGGGCCTGTTCCAAAGTTAAAATCGGCGATTCTTCACCGGCCTGGAGCTCCAGCGTTCTGGCGGCGGCACGCAGGCCAAACTCGCTGCTGCCACTGAGGTTGCGGGCCCCCAAAAGACGAAAGACCTCGTGCAAGGCAAATTGGTCAAAATAGTCAAGATCACCCCCGGCATAGACCAAAGTGCGGCCATACGGCGGGCGGTGAGACAAAAGTAAATCAGCCAGGCGCTCAATCGCATCGCTGTAAAAGAGCGGCACCCGGCGGCCAGTCACATCCAAAACACTGGGAGAGAGTTGCATAGGAAAGAGTGTGGGCTGCTCACCCAAGGAGACCCGCAATTTGGCAAACCCCTCTTCGGGCATCTTTTCGCGGATCACCCGTTCAAGTTTGCGGGTCATGCTGCGGTAGAGCAAAAATACCTGTTGGCCACTGCCGTCTTTGGCACTCCAACCGCGACTGGTCTCGCGCAACATCACCGTATAACGCAGGTCTTCATGTTCGAGTTCAGCCAAAATGACCGTCTGGGCCGCAGCGATCGGCCCTGGTGAGCTGACTTCAAGGTTGCCATTGGCTTTGAGCAGGGCTTTTCGCTCCAATAATTGGCCAAAATAATAGGTGCGGAGCACGTACCAACCTTGCGGCAGGTCTTCGACAACGGACGCACTGAGGCTTTCGACAACGTCGATATTGCCGGAGATGCCACCGCTGTAAAATGGCCAACTGAAAGTGGTACCGTAAGCCTGATATCCTGCTGGATTGAGATAAGCGGGGATCCCGTTTAGCTCTTCCAACAGACCGGCATGTCGGATGACGGGAAGATGGTGATAGGGGGTTTTCATGACTGTATAATCTATCCACTGTCTCTGCTAAATCTGCCCTGACAGTATAACAGACGCAATCAAGCAGGCCAAATGGGCAAGTCTATCTGCCAAAACGCTAAAATTAAAATTATGTTCAACCCAATTTTCACACTCTCAATCCTGTTTATCAGCGTTGTATCCTTGCAATCAGGGGTTTTGCCCGTACAAGCTCAGCCTGCAGAATCCGCCCCCCTGAGCGAATTTCAGCGCAAATATATCTCGCTTTACCAACAGGCCCAAAACCCCCTGGATGAATTTTTAAGCCGCTATTTTCAACGCGAATTGCCTCGCTTTGACTATGTCTTACAGGGCCTCGACACAGAGGTCAGTCTGCCAGACTTTTTAAACACAGCCAGAATTTACCAACAGGAACACGCTGGAGAACTTGCCGCTGGGCAGGAAACCCCCGATCTCAAATTGGGCGAAAAAGTGGTGACCTGGAGTGAAACCCAAAAACTGCTCAATGCGGCTTATGTGATGGCTCCTCAATGGCAGTTCAGCCCGATCCAAATCGGCGGGCCTGAGAAAAGCAAAGAAGGAGAAAAATGGTACCTCAGCTTTCGCTCGCAAATGACGTTGCAATTGCCGATCTACAGTCTCAAACAAGAAGGCCCCAAAGTCTTAGAACAATACAGCCAGAGCTGGGAAATCGTAAAACTACTGCCCATCGACAATATCGAGAGCCTGCGCGAGCGCATGTTATTCGAGTTGGG
>CAZRFI010000207.1:0-9161 GCA_964598905.1 uncultured Candidatus Sericytochromatia bacterium
GAAGGAATGGGTTCAAATGCCTGGATTATCGGCCTGCATAATGGCTGAGTTTGTAAACCCGCACACGCTGATTGAGGTAGTACTTGAGATCGGGCAAAAGCTTGTTTAAAACAAACTCAGTTTTGCCACCATAGATATTTAAAAAGAAAATTTGGCCATCCCCGCCCTCTTGGCTGAGCACCTGATAATTGACGATATCGTTTTGGTCTACGTATTTGCGGAAAAACTCTTTGACGTGGGTCATCACCAATTCGCGATCACCCGAAGAAAACATATTTACTTCCATTGTGCCAACAGGGCGGCGAAAACCGTAAAGGGCTTCTGCTTGAGAGGCATTGGCAGGCAAGGCTGTGGGATTTTGAATTTGGGGAGCCTGCTGGGCTGTTTTGGCTGCATTGGCGGCTTGCAGGGCTGTATTTCCACGGGGTGAGATAGCCAAAGGTGTGGGTGCTTGGCACGCCACCAACAACAGGGAAACGGAAATCAGAGACAAGATAGATTTATTCATGGGGTGATTACTCTCTTACGCAATTGATGTTATAAAAAGTATCCGCAATTCAGGCCCTTGGCTTGTGTGGCTTAAATAAAATTAGAATTAATCTTATTTTTATTTTAACCTCGATGCTGGCAGAGGCAAGGCAGACAGAACCGCTGTTAAGCACAAATATGGTAGTCTAAAACAGACTGCAGAGAGGAATTAACCGATGAAATCCCGCCTTCTCAGACTGACTTTAGCGAGAACGAGCCTCTCACTCCTCTGTGGATTGATGTTTACCTTTCAGCCGCTTGAAATTGCTTTAGAACTGTCTGGTCGCTTGCCGAACCACTCTACAGGTACGCGCGCCCAGGCCGCGACGAGTTTGCGCGTGGTGGTTTTGCCCTTTCAAAATCTCACAGGTAAAAGCGAAGATCAGTGGTTGGGCGAAAGCTTTGCTGAGAGCCTGACGATGGGTCTGCTCAAAGTTGAGGCCTTGCAAGTGATTGAGCGCGCACAAATCAGCCAAATTTTGCGCGAACAGCAGTTTGGCCAAACAGGATTGGTCGACGAAGGCACCGCGCCACGTCTGGGCAAATTGGTAGGCGCTGAGGTGGTGATCTTGGGATCTTACCAAAAAGTGGGTGAGCAGATTCAGGCCAATGTGCGCTTTGTGCATTTGGAAACGGGCCAAGTCAACAAAAAATGGGCCACACAAGTAGAAGGCTCACTCAACCAACTCTTCGGCTTGCAAAAGCAATTGGCCCGCGAAATAATTGCACAGATGCAGATTCCCACCACTGCGACCGACGTCAAAAAAGTGGATGCCGTTTTTGACGAAACAAAATCGACCGAGGCCCACCGCTTTTATGTGGAAGGGCTGAGTAAATTGCGCAGAGGGATTAATCCCAAAGCGATCATTCGCGATTTTAAAGCGGCTCTCAACGAAGATCCCAATTATGCCCTGGCTTATGCCGGTTTAGCTGAGGTCCATGCCCATCTCTCCGCTGAACGCAAACGGCTCTTGGTTTTGCCCCCGAACCAATCCTTGGGTATCCAAGGTCCTGGTGATGAAGCGCTTGCGCAAGAATATGCCCAAAAAGCCCTGGCTTTAAATCCAGACTTGGCCCAAATCTGGCGGGCATTGTCTTGGCTGGAACAGAATCAAGGGCATTTTGAACGCGCACTTGAATTGAGCAAAAAAGCCCTCTTAATCAATCCCAGAGATTCAGATTCACTCAGTGCTTATATCAGCATCCGCATGATGCAGGGCAATATCCGTTCCGAAAAATTGCGCGAGGAACTCAAATCCCTGGGCGCCAATATGGATGATCCCTGGCTTAAATACGCCATGGCTGGCATGGCCTTGTTACAAGAAACCTTTCAGAGCAAACCCAATTTTAAGTGGATCGAAGACCTGCTTAACGAAGCCGCAGTAGCTCTGCCCGATTTGGCTTATATCCCGCTGTTGCAAAGCACGATACCGATCCGCTTGGGAGAGATTAAAGCCGCGCAATCTTTCCTTGAAAAAGCCATTCAATTGGGTTCAGATTCGCCTGAACTCCTTTATACAGCAGCCTCACTGTATAACTCGATAGAGGATCATGGCAAAGCCCTGGAATTGGTTGAGATGGCGCTCAAGCTCGATGCACAGCATTTTGCTGCCCGCACAGAAAAAGCCAATATACTTATGTCTTTGAACCGCGAAAGTGAAGCGGAAGCTCTCTTTGGCGAATTGGAAAAAGAACGTCCCGACAGTACGATGCTGCATTTTTCTCGGGGCGTACACCTTTTGCAATCAGGCAAATCAAATCCGAGGGCCCATGAATACCTGTCCCGCGCTCTCAAACTTTGGGAGAAAGATCCGCAGGGAATTAGCCGTTCGTTGATACTGAGCCTGCTGGGAATGGCCTATATTACTGATAAACGCCTGCCCGAAGCCCGCAAGGTTTACGAAGAGCTGCGCTCAGACCCGATTTATTATGGGCAAGCTTACGAAACATTGGCCGGTATTCTGGCCGAAAGTGAAGACTATGCAGGCGCGTTGGAATCTTACACTAATTTTTTAAAAATTATGCCCGAGATGGTCAACGAACCTCAAAAAAAGCAGCTCTACAGTTGGTATTATCTGCTTAGGCAAAAAGAAATAGAGCCTGAGAACAGCTTGATCCTCAACGATTTAGCTCAATTGGCGATACAATTCAAAAATTATACCTTGGCCCGCAAATTCTTAACTGAGGGACTTGCAAAAAACCCTGAAAACCCCACCCTGATTTACAATCTTGGTTATTTAGAAATGGCCGAAACCCGCCTGCCCGAAGCCCGCAGTGCTTTACAAAAAGCGGTAAAACTCAAAGCAGATTATCTCAAGGCCTGGTTTAATTTGGCCTTGGTCTATCAGGCAATGGGACAAATGTCTGAAGCCCGTTCAGCCCTGATGCGGGTACTGGAATTGGATGGCAGCCACTCCGAAGCCCGTGGCTTGCTGCAAAAATGGGCAAACCCCTGAAGATTGAGAAAGAAGCAGAATAAATGGAAAATGCCTTGATTTGGATCGGATGGATTGTCTCTGCGCTTTTATTGGCGCCATTATTGTTGGGAACACCGCTGGTCAAAAAGACCCATTGGATTGCCAAAAAAGCCAAAATCAAAGCCTGGAATCCCAATTTGGAGACGGACCCAGCGCTAGAGAAAGAGATTCATGAGTGGCTTGAAAGCCGACGCCCTGATTTTGAAGCTTTGGGTTTTCAATTTGTGACCAACGGTATTCTCGCAGATTTCACCCCTTTGGTGACGACCTATTTTGCGCTCTTTCGCCATTCAGAATCAGGTTTGGCCGGAACAGCCACCTGGATCTCCAGCCCACAAAAACAGCTTCAATATTCAGAATTCTCTCAATTATTCACAGACGGCAGTTCACTTAATGTCAATAATTCTGTTGTCTCTCTGACCTGGCGTTTTCCAGAAAAAAAATTCTATCGTTTTCCCTGGCAAACAGATCTTAAACGTCTGTTTGAGCTCCACCAATTTATTCGCAAGCAAAAATTAGCAGATAAGACAGGCCTACCCGTGGTACCGGGCAAAGAACTTCAAACAGTTTCAGATTTTATCGCCAAAGAGGGGTTGTCTTTGATCTCATCGGGGGCCTATCAAATTGGGAAAGATCCAGAGCAATTGGTGCTCACTTGGGCCGGTGCCGTCAATGCCGTCTGGGCCAATGCCTTCCCCGGCAAACAGCTTTTTGCTCAGCAAGAATTGGGGCAAAGCCGCCTGATTGAAAAAGAATATTCTCTATCTCAAATGGGTTAAGTTCAGCCATGAATCAGCAGAACGCGCAGGAGACAAAACAGCCAAATAGACAGCCATTTGCTCAAACTGCGCTCAGTTTTGAGACTGTCTTAGCGTTGCTGCCTTGGGTTCCCGCTGGCCCCGTTCTGGATTTGGGCACAGGGGCCGGGCATTGGGCCAGCGCTTTGGCTGACTATGGTTTTGATGTCACAGCAATAGATTCTGACCCCGAAAAAATTGCCGTATTAATGCGCAAAGAACCTGGTATCCACTGGATCGCCGCTGACATCCGGTCTGAAATCTGGAGCCAAGAGCGTTATGCCGCCTTGCTCTGCCTCAATCTCTTTCCTTTTTTGCCCAAGTCAGAACATCTCACCCAACTCAAACGCCTCAAGGCAGCTCTGCGACCCGGTGGTCTGCTGATTTTTTCGGGATTCAGCGATCAAGATCCGGGGGCGGACAAACTAATGGCCTGTAACGATGAGGGAGAGCCTCAGCCCACGGGCACACTTAGTTTGTCTGAGCTGAGGCAGAATTTTGCGGGTTGGGAGCCCTGGCTAGAATACGCTGGCCCCTTGGCTGATAATCACCCTCCCCAGGGGCCGCACCAACACGGGGTGGTGCAGGTGATTTACAAAAAACCTGAAGCAGAGCTGGCAAGCCTTGATTGGCAAAATTTGCCCGAACTCGGAGCGGGTCTGGGCTGGCGCCATGCCCTGTCCGAGTTGCTTGAACAGGATTCTGTGGCTGATTTTATCGAAATTATGAGTGACGATTTTTTGGACCCCCAATGGGACCGTTTTTTGCTTGCCCTCTCACAGCGCTTTACAGTCATCCCCCACGGCGTTGAATTATCTGTCGGGTCTTTGGCCGGAGCAGATTTGGCCTATTTGGAACAGATTGCGCGGATTGTCGCTCGCTGCAACAGTCCCTGGTGGAGTGACCACCTCTGTTATACCCAGACCTCGCGCTTTAAAACTTGGTCTTTGAACCCTTTGCCTTGCAGTGAGGAGGCTCTGGATGTGGTGATTCAGAATGCCAAGAAGGCCATGCAGGTGGTGGGCAAGCCGCTATTATTGGAAAATCCGGCCTATTATTGGCGCCCAGAATTGCCTAAGCAACTCTCTGATGTGGAATTTCTCAGCCGTGTTGCCCAAAACGCCGACTGCGGGATATTACTGGATGTAGCCAATCTCTTTGGCAATGCCCACAATCTGGGCTTGGACCCTTATGCCTTTATCGAAGCTCTGCCTGGAGAACGGGTGATCCAGATTCATTTAGCCGGGGGCCGTTTACACCAAAATTTGCTCTTTGATACCCATGACCAGGCCGTACACAGCGAAACATGGAAATTACTTGAACATGCCCTCAAACACTGTGGTATCAAAGCTATTTCGCTCGAACGCGACGATCATTATCAAGATTTGCAAGCTTTGGTGAGTGAAGTGGCCCTGGCCAGGACATTAATGGGTGCCCGACCTTGAGCCTCGAAGCCTATCAAAATACCTGGTTGTCACTGATGCTGGCTCCCGACGAGCGTGAACGTATTTTGGCGGAGAGCCATGCGGGTTTAAGTCCAGATGAATTTAAGGCCCTGTCTTTGACCCCACAAGATCGGCTCGAAGCCATTTCTGAAGCTGTACAAAGAGGGCGCATCTCGGTTTTATCGGCTTCTGTTCCTGCCACTTTACGCAGGCTTATCTCTCACGATCTGCTAGAGGCCATGGCCATACGTTATGCCTATTGTTATCCAGCTGCGGTGGTTTATCCTCCAGCCCAGGGGCTGTACAATTGGTTGCATTGGCTCAGTGAACAGCCTGAACTGAGTGATTCCCTCCCGATACAAGACCTGATTGCCTATGAGTTGGGCCTGACCCAATTGGTATTTTATCGCAAACCCACTTCGACAGGGCTCAGTGTCCAGACTTCGACAGGGCTCAGTGTCCAGACTTCGACAGGGCTCAGTGTCATCCCTGGCCCGAGACTCTCCCCCCGCACGGGGTTGATTGTGGCCAGCGCGAATCTAGAGCGTTTGCTCAGGGCCCTTGAATCAGGACAGCTTGCAGCGTATTTGGCCCAGGTTGCTACAGCAGAGTCTGAATCACAACCCGTCACTTTGAGACAGGGATGGTTGCTTGCGCGCTGGGGCTCAGACGTCGAACGGTTTCCCTTACATTGGAGTGTTTATGCCCTGCTTGGTTATTTAGACGGAATACGCAGCTGGGAGCAAGCTGTAGCTGCAACAGTCAAGGAATACCCAGAACTGGCCGAGCAAACAGTGGCACTAAATGCCTGGCAGCGCTGGTTTGAAACTAAACACTTTTTGGTCTAAATCTCTGTTTTGCAAGGTTAAAAGCAAAAGTGCCAATTATTTACCGGAATTTTACCTGAGCCAGGCAATATTTTTTGTTTTGAGGGGTATGATATACAGAAGAGGTGATTCCAATCGCACCGCATTCAATTGTACCCACTCACAAGGAGATCCTGCATGAACTTTAAAGTCCCTTCTGGCGCTGGCTCAGCCGATTTTTCTGGAAAAATCCCCAATCATATCAACAAAATGCCCGATAAAAATGCCCACGAAGTACCCATGCCCCCTTGTGAAGAGCACGAAGATCATCACGCCCACAGCCAATTCGAAGAACACCATTCAGCAGGTGAAAAAATGGGCAAGGCCCTGACCCCTGAACGGGTTCATCTCTGTATGTCTCCCGTCGATCCCGACGAGATGCCCGAAATTTTTGGCTGCAGAGCCGAGATTAAACCGGGCCAAGATCAGCACAAACCACCCAAAATGTACCAATGTCGCGCTGAAATCGACGTCTATCCCGACAAATCGCCCAGCCCTTTGCCCCCCAAAGTCAATCAATGTGCCTTTATTCCCGAAGAGGGGTTGCCCCAACTCAAACCCAAACGTCCCTTGCCCCCCGGAATTTATGGCTGCAGGGCCGAAGGCAAACCAGGTCTCAAACCGCTGCAACCCAAAGATCCAGGCATTTACCAATGTACTGCCAAAATTGAGCCCGGCAAACGCCCGCCAGATCAAGGCATTTACCAATGCTCCTTTCAATTGCCAGGGCCAGAAAGCAAAAATCCGCCGGGCATTTATGCCTGTTCATTTAAACGCGAAGATTAATCACCAGCGGTTAAAAACAGACTCCCGTAAGCCATTTAAATTCAATCAAAAAGCCCCCAACCATTTGGGGGCTTTACTGTTGAGACTTAATTGATTGATTTAATCGGCAAAATCTTCAACACGGATAATGCTGTAAATCTCTTGGGTCGTTTCCAATTGGCGGATTTGAGCGATTGCCTGCCTGAGCTTCTGGTCTGAGACCGGGTGAGTGATAAACACCAATTCGGCATTGCCGGGATCTGCTTTGCGCTGCAAGAGGGTGTGAACTGAGATATCTTCTTTGCCCAAGAGGGTACCAATCTGGCCCAAAACCCCGGATTTATCCTCGGTTAAGACGCGCACATAATAGCGGTTGACGACACTGTCGGGGGGGCCCAGATTGACAGGATCGCCCAAATGGTTGCAGGCCATCAGGGTATTGGGGGGATTTTCAAGTTCGGTGGCGATATTGATAATATCACTGACGACAGCACTGGCCGTGGGCATCGAGCCTGCGCCTTGGCCATAGAACATAATATCGCCAGCGGCATCGCCTTTGATCAGAATCGCGTTATAAACGCCGTTGACCGAGGCCAAAGGATGATCCACGGGAATCATGGTCGGGCTAACACGGGCCTGAAAATGGCCGTTTTCCTGTTTGGCAATCGCCAATAATTTAATCACATAGCCAAATTGTTTGGCGTAGGCTATGTCTTGGCTGGCAATGCGGGAAATGCCTACCCTGTGAATCTGTTTGAGGGGAATGCGCTGTTCAAAGACCAGTGATGAGAGAATCGCAAGTTTGTAGACTGCATCATAGCCTTCGATATCGTCAGTGGGATCGGCTTCGGCATAACCTTTGGCCTGGGCTTCTGCCAATACCTCTTGAAACTCCCGGCCTTCGTCGGTCATGGCTGAGAGAATATAATTGGTGGTGCCGTTAATAATCCCATGCAGTGAGAGCAATTGATTGGCCACCAAGCTGCGTTTGAGGGTTTGAATGATTGGCAATCCCCCGGCCACAGAAGCCTCAATATACAACGAGACCTCGTTTTCACTGGCGGCTTCAAACAATTCTTGGCCATGACGGGCAATCAAGGCTTTATTGGCAGTGACCACGTGTTTCCCAGAGCCAATCGCCTGTAGCAAATACTCCCTGGCAGGATCAATCCCGCCCATGACCTCAACGATGATTTGAATCTCTTCATCTTCGAGGATTTCAGCGGGATTTGTGGTAAACAGATCGGGATCGATCCCCGCGGGTCGTGCGCGATCCCGATCACGCACCAGAATTTTTGCCAATTCCAAGCGATAGCCAGAGCGGCGGGCATATTCATTCACTTTTTCAGCCAAAAGGCGCGCCACACCACTTCCGACCGTGCCGCAGCCCAATAATCCAATTTTTACTGTTTGCATCTTATTTTCCTTTGTATTCCACAGTCAGGGTATTGACCAATTTATTCACGCCTTCATCAGAGACCCGGTATTTGCCACCGAGGTGCTCCCCTTTGGGGCCCACCTCTTCAATTACCTTGCCGCCACTCCAATCATAAGAGGTGGGGCTAAACGTCATCTGAATCTGGTATTTTCCTGGTTTGAGAGGCTTGAGGGGCTTGATATTGACAGCAAAGGTCTGGGCCTTCACACTGCCAAATTCTTGCACCAAAACAGATTTACTGTAATTACCCGCAAAGGCCGGGTCTATCAGGGCGACCAAAATTTGGGACTGATCGGGTAAATTGCTGCGGCCTTTGACTTCCCAGCCTACAGCGGTTTGGCTGATTTCGCCTTCTAATGTATAGTCCTTGCCGCTGGATGTGGCACAGGCCGTGAGCAACAGGGCCAAAGTCCATTTGAAACCCGCTTTCATTGGTCAGAAGCCTCCACATCAATGCGCTGGTCGCTGCCAACATTCATTTCAATATACACCTTTCCCTCCATCAGCATTTCTTTGGCGCGGGTTTTGACATCGAGTTTATCCGCTTCAAAATAGGTTTTGCGGCTGGTAAGCACCCGCGAGCGCGTACTGCTTTTTAAACTTTCTTCCTGTTTACTCCAGAACATTTCGTCTGTTTCAACCACATCTCCGCCGTCGCTGATAATTTTGACCTTGTCATACATCATCAGGTTTTCCAGAGAATAATCGTACTCAGCACGTTCCGCTTCCCAGCGTAAATTGCGTGGCCGCGGTGCGCCTCCGCCAATTAATTCAGACGAGAATTCGCCTTCCCAGTCTTTGAGGTTGTAAAATTCGCCGTGGGGCTTTTTTTTGCCCTGAAAGAA
>CAZRFI010000208.1:0-9118 GCA_964598905.1 uncultured Candidatus Sericytochromatia bacterium
CGCAGGTCTTCGGCCAAGAGTTGCAGCAGCCGCACAATCGCGTCGGGCCCGCCCCGGTATTTGGCTTTAAATTTGGGATCGTGGCTGGCAATCCCGGTCGGGCAGGTATTTTTCTCGCAGACCCTTGCCATCACACAGCCTTCGGCAATCAGCAGCAATTTGCCAAAGTCGAATTGGTCGGCCCCCAAAAGAGCTGCCATCAGGACCTCTTTGCCGGTTTGCAAACCGCCATCCACGCGCAAGATAATTTGATCGCGCAATTGATTGTCCAAAAGCGCCTGGTGCACTTCGACCAAGCCAAATTCAAAGGGCAAACCCGCGTGTTTCATTGAGCTGATTGAGGCTGCGCCCGTGCCGCCATCGTTGCCCGAGATCTGGATAATATCTGCCCCGGCTTTGGCCACGCCCACCGCAATGGTGCCAATATGCGCCCCGGCCACCAATTTCACACTGACCAAGGCCGTGGGTTTGAGCTGCTTGAGTTCGTAGATCAGCTCCTTGAGATCTTCAATGCTGTAGATATCGTGCAGGGGAGGGGGCGAGATCAGGTCCACATGGGTCAGGGAATGACGGGCCTTGGCTATGGCGGCATCGACCTTGGGAGCCATCAATTGGCCCCCTTCTCCCGGTTTGGCCCCCTGAGCAACCTTGATCTGAAATTCGTTGGCAGCCATCAGGTAGCGAGCCGTTACGCCAAAGCGGCCCGAGGCCACCTGTTTGATGCATGCGCTGATGCCATCACTCTCATAATAAGGGTTTTCGCCCCCTTCGCCACTGTTGCTGCGGCCACCGATCTCGGCCATGGCTTGAATAATATCCCGCTGGGACTCGGCACTGATGGCTCCAAACGACATAGCACCGGAGCCAAAACAGGTCAAAATTTCAGCACGGCTCTGAACCTGTTCCAGCGGCAAGGACTGGGCCGGGGGCTGAAAGCCCAATAAATGGCGCAAATGGTAAGGCGCTTCGGTGCTTAAATCTGCCAGATAATTCTGCCACAGCGCTCTTTGCTCAGCTTCACTTTCTGCGGCCAGGGTCTTGTGGATTTGGCGCGAGCGCAGAGCTGTCATGGCATGGCGCTCGCCTTTTTCGTGGCGGTTGTGTTCGCGCAGCAGGTAATTGTGCAGGGGCTGGCCACTTTTAAAAGCGGCTTGGGCCGCGTCGGCCTCTTGCAAGAGCCGTGTGGCGATGTCTGAGAGATTCAGACCACTGACCAGCGAGGGCACCCCGCGAAAATAGAGGTGGCTGAGTTCGCGGTCGAGGCCGATAATCGTGAAGAGTTTGGCGCTTTGGTAGCTCTGCACCACCGAAATACCCATTTTCGACATCACTTTCAGCAAGCCGTTTTCGTAAGCAGCCAAGAGGTTTTTCTCACGCGCTTCGGGCGAGAGATCTGCTGCGCCCAAACCGCCCTGCCGGGCCAGTTGCAGCGCCAGCCAGGGGCAGAGGGCCGAGGCCCCAAAGCCAATCGTGCAGGCCACATGGTGGGTTTCGTAGATTTGGCCAGAGTCCACCACCAGCGAGGCCTGCAGGCGCAAACCAGCTTTATCCAGAGCGATGATCGCCCGGCGCAGCACGAGCAGCACGGGCAAAGGCAGATTGTCCCAATCGGCGTGGCGATCAGAGAGAATCACAATCGAAGCGTGGTTTTTGACGGCAGCCACCACTTCTTGGGCCAATTCTTCGAGGCGGTGGTTAAAGTCCACAGGGCCGTGTAAGCGGCGAAAAGTCATATTGACCACCACCGCTTTCAGGCCCGTCCCGGTTTGGGTTTGGCCCTGCTGTTGCAGATAGTCCAATTGGCCCAGGCTGAGCAGGGGGCTTTTCAGCTCCCAACCCACAGGCGGGGGAATCAGCTCTTTTTGCGAGATAATATTGGGCCGCACGCCCAGGTAGACCGACAATTGGGTGACCATTTTTTCCCGCAAATAATCCAAAGGCGGATTGGTAACCTGGGCAAAGTTCTGGTAGAAAAAGTCAAAGAACGAACGCACCTGATCCGAGAGCACCGCCAGCCGGGCGGTATCGCCCATGGAGCCAATCGGCTCTTTGCCCAATGCCACCATCGGGGCCAGGATTTTTTCGCGGGCCTCACGGGTGTATTGAAAAAGCGCAGGGCACTCCGCAGGCACATCTGCCTCTGCGCTGGGAGGCAGATAGTCCAAGGGATAGAGCCGGGGATCAAAGATCACATTGGCATTGCGCCGGGCCTCACTCGGATCGGTAAAGTCAACCTGGCCGCTGGCCAATTCAACCTGCACACCGCGACCCGCTCGCAGCGCACCCCGTGCCAGAATTTGGGCGTCGGGCACGTTAAAAATCCCCGTCTCCGAAGCCAGATAAAACCGCGACTCACTCATCATCCAGCGGCAGGGCCGAAAGCCATTGCGATCGAGCCGGGCCCCGACAATTTCGCCATCGGAAAAGGTCACCATCGCAGGGCCATCCCAGGGCTCCATCGCCCGGCTCCAGAATTTATAAAAGGAATTGCGCAGATCCGAAGGCGGAATGATCAGCGCCACCGCATCTTCGATATACGGCAAACTGCTGCGGTACATCAGGGCCTCAACCATTTCATTGAGGCTGCCCGAATCGCTGATGCCTTCGTGGGTCAACAGTTCGTTGCGCGGCAGGCCCAAGGTTTTTTCGCGCGAATAGGCCCAGGAGCGGTTGCCCTGAATGGTGTTGATCTCGCCATTGTGACCGAGCAGGCGAAAGGGCTGAGCCTTGTCCCAGGAGGTGACGGTATTGGTGCTAAAACGCCTGTGAAATACCGCAAAACGGCTTTTATAATCGCTGCGCATCAAGTCCAGGTAAAACTTGCCCAGGTATTCGGAACGGGTCAGGGCCTTGTAGACAATCGTATTCACCGAGAGCGAAGCCACAAAAAAAGGCGGTTCGGGGTACATGCGGCGCTGACGGGTAAAGGTCTTGCGCAAAGCGCGGTAGAGCATGTGGTTAAAGGCCACGTCATTATTGGCATGCACCGGGCGCTGAATAATCGCATGCAAAATCGTCGGCAGCGAGCGCCGGGCCTGCTCACCCAAGACAGAGAGATCAACGGGCACTTCGCGGTAATTGAGAATAGGCATGTCCCAAAAGCCAAAGGTCTCTTCAAAAAGTTGCAGCAGGCGGCGCTGGGGTTCGGGGTCGGGAGAGACAAAGAGCGTGGCGACCGCGACTGTGCCGCGTTCGTAGCCCAACAGGTCAAAGGGGATATCTGTCATCAGACCGGCGCCATCGCTGGTTCTTTGATCCGCAGCGCAGGCCCCACGGTGTTCGACACAGGCCAGGGCATACAGCGCTTCTTCGACGATCTGGTGGGAGTATTCTCCCTGTCGGCTGGCAACAAAACCCACCCCACAGGCACTTTTTTCCTGACGGGGATAGCCAAAGACATCCAGATGGGTCACAGTGATTCCTCCTGCCCGAATTGAGCAAGGGTCATTGTAACCCTTAAGAGGCTGGATTGACAGCTTTCCACCAAGTTATGTCGTCCCAACGCCAATCCCGACACTTGAGAATGTTATACTGGGGGCATTCTTACCGATCATTTACCCTGGCAGGCAGTTCATCATGACCTCTTCTTCAAACCCTCTGTTCAAAACCATCCTCGTCACAGGGGGAGCCGGTTATGTCGGCGCTGTTTTGGTGCCCGAATTGCTGTCCGCCGGTTACCAGGTCAAGGTGGTTGATCTCTTGCTCTACGGCGAAAGCGTGCTGGCCCCCCACCCCCAATTGGAGGTGATCCAAGGCGATTTGCGCGATCAGTCCCTGCTCAAACGGGCCCTGGCGGGGGTCGATGCCGTGATTCACCTGGCCTGTATTTCCAACGATCCCAGCTTCGAACTCGACCCCGAATTGGGAAAATCCATCAATTACGATGCCTTCCGTCCACTGGTACAAATCGCCCGCGAGAGCGGCGTTCGGCGTTTTATCTACGCCTCGTCTTCGAGTGTCTATGGCATCAAAGACGTGCCCAATGTGACCGAAGATCTGCCTTTGGATCCACTCACCGACTATTCCA
Organism: uncultured Candidatus Sericytochromatia bacterium; assembly: GCA_964598905.1. Classification (GTDB taxonomy): domain Bacteria; phylum Cyanobacteriota; class Sericytochromatia; order UBA7694; family UBA7694. The sequence continues at coordinate 4,028 of CAZRFI010000208.1, forward strand.
AATTTAAGGCCCAATGTGAAGAGATCTTGCAGGAAGAACGCCGCCCCGGCTTTGTGGGCCTGATTCTGCGCCCAGCCACGGTCTGTGGCATGTCCCCCCGTCTGCGCCTGGATTTGACAGTCAACATTCTCACCCACCACGCCTATCTCAACCGCAAGATCACGGTCTTTGGCGGCGAGCAGATGCGCCCCAATATTCACATCGCAGACATGGTGGCGGTCTACCTCAAAGCCCTGCGCTGGGAAGATGCCCAAATCGACGGAAAAACCTACAATGTCGGCTACGAAAACCACACCGTGCGCGAAATTGCCGAGATGGTCAAAAACAAAGTCGGCCCCGATGTTGAAATTGTCGTTACGCCGAGTGACGATCACCGCTCTTACCATATCTCTTCACAAAAAATCCGCGACGAGCTGGGTTTTGCGCCCAGCCACAGCCTCGAAGATGCAATTGCCGATCTGGTCAAAGCCTTCTCCGAAGGACAGGTCCCCAACTCCCTGACTGACGACCGCTATTACAATCTACGAGTCATGAAACAGAGCCCCCTCAGCCAAGCTCTGGAAGCAGGGCGCTAAAGATGGGCCCAGATTTTCGCAAATTGGATCAGCTCTCCCGCAGCATTCGGGTGCGCGCGGTGGAAATGTCGCACCAGGCCCGCACCCCCCATTTGGCCTCGGCCCTTTCGTGTATCGACATCCTCGTGGCGCTTTACGCAGGTGAATTTCTGCGTTTGGATCCGCAAACCCCCCAGGCCCCAGAACGTGACAGGGTGATCTTCAGCAAAGGCCACGCCGCCCCGGCCCTGTATGCCACCTTGGCTGAAAGTGGTTTTTTCGACCAAGAGCTGCTCAATTCATACAACCAAAACGGTGCAATCTTGGCCGAACAACCCAGTCCCGGCTCGGTTCCCGGACTGGAATTGGCCACAGGCTCGCTCGGGCACGGCCTTTCGGTGGGGCTGGGCATGGCCCTCGCGGGCCGCATTCAGGCGCGTTTTTACCGGGTCTATGCCCTGCTCAGTGACGGTGAATGCAACGAAGGCAGTGTCTGGGAAGCCGCTATGCTGGCGGGGGCTCAACAATTGCGTAATCTGGTCGCAATTGTCGATTTCAACAAATGGCAGGCCACCGGGCGCAGCAAAGAGGTCATGGCCCTGGAACCGCTCAAAGCCAAGTGGGAGAGCTTCGGCTGGAGTGCCTACGAAGTCGATGGCCACGACTTGCCCGCATTGGTGGAGCTCTTGCGCAACGTGCCCGATGGCTCCGGCAAACCCGTGGCAATTGTGGCTCACACGGTCAAAGGCAAAGGAGTGACCTTTATGGAAGACGACAATAATTGGCATTACCGCATTCCCACCTACGAAGAAGTGCTTTTGGCCCAGGGCGAACTGGGGGTGAGCCATATATGAGAAACGCCTTTGCCCGCGAAATTACCCGTCTCGCTGAAGCCCATCCAGAGCTGGTCTTGCTCTCAGGTGATACCGGCAACCGCCTCTTTGACGATTTTAAAGCCACTTTTCCCAGCCGTTTTTTGAATTGCGGCATTGCCGAAGCCAATATGATCTCGCTCTCGGCGGGCATGGCCATGTCGGGGCTCAAACCCGTGACTTACGCAATCGCACCGTTTACCACCTACCGCTGTCTGGAACAAATCCGCGTCGATCTCTGTTATTACAATCTGCCCGTGGTGATTGTCGCCGTGGGCGCGGGTCTGTCTTATGCTGCGCTGGGGCCCACCCACCACAGCTGCGAAGATCTGGCTGTTTTGCGGGCCATGCCTAATCTCACCCTGCTCTGCCCGGCTGATCCGCTTGAAACCGGTTTGGCTTTGGCTGCGGCCCTGACAGCACCGGGTCCGGTCTATCTGCGCCTGGGCAAAAAAGGCGAACCGGCCGTCCATACCGCGCCCTTTGACTTTCAAATTGGGGTCGCTCAGCGTTTAAAAGCCGGTAAACGCGTGGCAATTTTGAGTACGGGCACCGCCAGCCACCTGGCCTTAAAAGCCGCTGAAAGTTTAAGTCAACATCACCTGATCGACTCAGAAGTCGTGCATTTTGGCACGGTTAAACCGCTGGACACGGGCTGTTTGGAGCAACTCAATGCCAATTTTGAATTGCTTGTGAGTTTAGAAGAGCACAGCACCATCGGCGGGTTGGGTTCGGCTGTGGCAGAATGGCTGAGCAGCCGAGGCCAACATGCCCCTCTCTTGCGCCTGGGAACGCCCGATCGCTTCTTCTCTGAAACCGGCAACCGCAATTATGTCTTTGAACAATGGGAGTTGAGCCCTGAAGCGATTGCCCTGAATATCTTCAAGGCTTTTCAGGCTTTGGCTTAAAAAGGCCCCAAGGAAAAAAGCCCCAAGGAAAAAAGCCCGGAGTGCAAAGAAGGGTACACGCCGGGCCAGAAATCGGAAAGTCGAAGAGAGGAAAGCTTAAACGTTAAACAGTGGCGGGCTGCTCTAACTTGAGCAAACCTTTGAGGCGATCCCGGTCAAAGCCAATCACATATTCGGGTTCGGCTTCGTCGTAGACAAATTCAGTCACAGGCACACCCATTTGCCCAGTCTGCAACACCAAACGCTCAGCCTCTTCGCGGTTGAGATCGACATAGACCTCTTCAAAGGCGATTTTTTGACCTTCGAGCCAGGATTTTTCCATTTTGCAATAGGGGCAGGATTTGGTCGAATAGAGCTTGACCTTTTCCAATTTGGGCTCGGCCACCCCTGCTGCGGTATGCACCAATTCTTTGAGCTGAACCATGGCCTGATCTGCCATTTCGGCCATGTGGGGCGTTTGCGCCAAAAGTTGCATCAATTGGCTCACACCCACCAAAACCTGATTGTCTTTTTTTAAGACCGAGACAGAACAGGGCACAAAACCCAGAATCTGATGATCTGTTTTCAGCACTTGGGCCAGCCAGTCGGGACGACAGAGCAAAACCAGCGTCCCCTGATCATCGGGCAGAGGCGTTGTGCCCAAAGGTTTCCACCCCTGTTCAAGGGCTTTGGCCTGAAGGGCTGCCAGGGTTTCGTCAAAGGAACGGGTACTTTTTCTGAAGTAAGCGATTTTCATTTTTTTCTCCCAGGTTGTATCTTGTTATTTCAACAATACCATACCCCCCATAGTATATCAAGTATTTTATTTAAACAGGGCACAAAGCTGGTTGGACAGACCTAATTGGCCTCAGCTGACCGGTCCTTTTGCTGCAAATGGGTGCTGACATTTTTTGCCAAGGTGACAAAATCCGAAGGAATCATAATCAGCGTGGTGGTATTGTTCTCAGCGCCAACTTCCGAAATCATTTGCATGCGCCGCAATTCAAGGGCCGCAGGGTTTTCGGCAATCTCACGAGAGGCCTCTGCCAAGAGCCGCGAGGCGTCGAGTTCGGCTTGGGCCTTGATCTGTCGGGCGCGTTTTTCGCGCACGGCTTCTGCCTCACGGGCCATGGCCCGCTGCATTGACGTCGGAATTTCAACGTCTTTCATTTCAACCATTTCCACTTTAATCCCCCAGGGATCGGTGGCATCATCGACCAATTGACGCAAGGCCTGATTGATCGCTGACCTGTCTCTGAGGACCTCATCTAATTCGTGTTGGCCGATAATATTGCGCAGACAGGTCAGCGCCACCTGGTAAACCGCTTCGCCGTAATTGGCCACACTGATCAACGCCAGTTCAGGATCGACCACCTTGTACCAAAGCACGGCGTTGACCTTGACTGTCACACTGTCTTTGGTGATGGTTTCCTGCTGTTCAACATCGACCGTGATCGTGCGAATGTCAATTTTGCGGTCCCATTCAAACAGGGGGATCAAAAAATAGAGGCCAGGGCCGCGGATCCCCTGAAAGCGTCCGAGCCGAAAAATCACTGCCCGTTGGTATTCTTGGGCAATGCGAAAACTGCTAGCAACCAGCAAGACCACAATAATGAAAGGAATAGAATACGGCATATAGCCTCCTCCTAGGCAGACATTGGGGGAAGTTCTTCCACCGCCTTTATTATACGCCTTTAAGAATTTAAAGCTCTATTTTGAGCTTTTGTTGAGATTTTTGTCATTTTCAAGAAATATAACACTTATAACAATGACTCAAAACGAATGAGCCAACATAAATTCAGAATAGTCTTCTACTGCTTTAAAAGATTCAAAAAGTAAGTTTTTCCTATCTAAAATCTCTGCTTTTACCTTATTTCTGACATCTTTATCTTGCCCCCAAAGCAAGGCCCGAGCCAGATAGTCATCCCTGTCTTCAACAGCCAAATGTCTCAAACCCATCTGGGCATAACGCCCCAGAGTCAAACGGCTGCGAGCAGCTTGGCCAGGCAAGGTCACGATCGGCGTGCCAAAAGCCAGGGTTTCGTGGGCGGTATTGCCCCCACTGTAATAGAGAGTATCCAACACCACATCGGCGACAGCCAATAAATTCAAGAACTGCGCATAAGGCAAGGTCTCAATCCACGTCAAACACGGCAGATAACCTGGAAAACGGGTTTCAAAGCGCTGCATCCAAACGGCATTGAGATGCGGATCTTTGCTTTTAAAAATCACGATCTGGGCCTCTGAATCCTGGTCCAAAATCCCGGCCAAAAGCAGATCAAAATCGGGGTGAAATTTGAGCAGATTCTGAGCGCAGAGATAGAGATGCTTTTGCTCAGACAGGCCCAACTCAGCACGCGTGCGCAAAGGCCTGTTAAGAGAGAGATCCGGAAACCAAGTTGGCAATAGTTCTAAGCTGGCCAGCGGTTCAAGATAATGTTGCTGGGGTTGCGCCGCCTCTAAGTGCCGTGACGTGAGATAGAGATCCAAACCGGGAATACAGGGGCTGACAGGTGTGCCCAAAGACGTCAATTGTAAACGCGCCAAGCGATAATAGGCCAGAGCAAAATTGGTATTGTCAGAACCCACTTCCCAATATTCGAGCACATCCAGATCCAGGAATCGGATGCGTTCAAGATTGCCCGGTAAAAAAGGCGAAAGGGGCAAATAGTGAATATTTTGGTTTGGAAAAGCCCGCTGCATGCGTGGAATTGCAGTTGCACCACATATCACAAAGACTTCAAATTGCTCAGGGTTTAAGCGGGAGATCAGGCCCTG
>CAZRFI010000209.1:0-9085 GCA_964598905.1 uncultured Candidatus Sericytochromatia bacterium
CCGACTTTGCTGCCGGTCACTTTGCCAGAAATGGCCTTGTCTCCTTCAACGGTTTTGCCTGTGGATGTTTGTGTCAGGGGGGCACTCGGGCCGCAGGCCACAAGGGCAGTGGTCATCAGGGCCAGGAGGGCCAGCGTTTTCTTGAATTGCATAAAAATAGTCATACCTCGTTTTTTTTTCAATTGTATCGTTGCTGAGCGCGGATGCACAGTCGGAAGACGCAATTTATGCCAAAAAGGTTTCAGCGGGGCCGTTTTGAAGAGACTTTGCGCCCGGATTCTCCCAGCCAAATGCCCGATTTACGCCAGCGTTGTGGCAGAATACGTGCCATTTCTTGAAATTGACCGTATTGATTGGCTTGCCAGAGGTGCAGGTAATCTTCGGGCAATGTGGCCTGAGGAGCATGTAAATAGGCCACCTTTGCGGGAATACTCAAACGTTTGAGTATCTTCGGCAAGGAGTGTGTTTCTTCGGCCTGATAGGCCTGAAACAGGGATTTGGTGGTGAGATAGGCCAGAATGGCTCGGGTCGAGGGATCGCCAAATTTGCGTTTGTAGCGCTCCCAAAAGTCAGCGGGATAATCCACACGTGGATAGAGGGCGACCACATTGCTTACATTGCTTTTTCCGGCCTGCCTGACAAATTCGCGGTTGAATAATTCCTGGGGGCCAGCCAAGACCAATTTGAGCTTTTGATTGGAAAGCACCTCGGCCCATTGGGCTGCCAGGGAATAATTGCCGCAATAGATAATGCCCTCACTGCCAGCAGCCAAGAGTGCATCCAGGTTTTCTGCTACAGGTTCCGCACTTGTGCGGTTTTCCCAAACGGGATCCAGCCCCTGAAAACGCAAATGACGCCGCACTTCTTTGCGCAAAGTCTGGCCATAGAGCCCTGCTTCATGGACCAATGCCAGGCGGCGATAACCCGAAGCAATCATAAACTGCACCAAGCGTCGGGCCTCTTGGGAGGGGTTGGCCAAGTTCTGACGCGTCAAATTGGCCGAACTGGGATCACTCATCAGGGGGCTGCTGGGACTGAGCACCATGATCTTTTCTCGGGTATACAAAGGCACCACAACCCGGCTGATTTCAGGTTCTAAAGCGACAAAAACAGCAGCAGGTCTTTCAGTGATTAGCTCTCCGGCAATTTTTTGGGCCTGCTCCAATTGTCCTTGGTCGTCGCGAATGCTCATGGAGATGCCATGCCCATCAATGCCGCCCGCCTGATTTAATTCTTCGACGGCCAACATCACGCCATTGACAATGCTCTGTCCCTGTTGGGCACGTGGCCCCGTAAGTGGGACAGCCAATGCCACTTTCAGCCCCTCCCCAGAGTCAGGGCAGCCAGAAAACAGTCCCAAGATGAGCCAGAGTGAGAAAAAACGGGAAAGAGGTTTCAAGGATTTAGACTGCACTTTTGCGTTTGCTGATCGGTTTGGCAAAGAGCAGGATGGTCTTTTGGCTTGTTGTGGGCGCTGGTTCGGCCTGAATCGTTGGATTTGGGGCATTTGGACGTGGACGCATCCTTTTTCGCTCGCTACTAAGTCGGCCTTTGAGAAATTGCAGATCCTGCAAAACCTGTTGTTCCATGCCCGTCGTTAAGGTCGAGGTGCAGCTCAGACATTGCTCCAAGGCTTGTTGCGCTTCTGCTTCTTTGCCTTGTTCGTAATAGCCTCTGGCCATCAAAAAATAGACCACGGCCTCTGAGGTTCCCACTGGCAATTGGGAAATATACATCAGGGTTTTGATCGCCTCTTCAAGTCTCAGTGCCTCGCGATAGGCAAAAGCCAGATAGAGATAGGCATCCATTTGCTCTGGTTTACACAAAATAGCGTGTTTATACATCTCAATCGAAGGCGCTTGCAGATTCAGGCGGCCATAGACAAAGCCCAAAAGCCGGTAGCTGATTTCCCACTCGGGGGCGTGAAGCCAATTGATCTCGTTCAAGAGTGCTTCAAGCAAATGCCGGGCCTGGGCCAGTTCACCTAAATGGTAATAGAGATTGGCCAGATTGTGGCGGGTTTCGAAAGAGGCCGGAAAATCCTGGTTGAGTTGCTGATAGAGGCGCAGGGCTTCGTGATAATAACCCAACTCATGGTAGAGCGAGGCCAGGTGATAAACCGTGTCAAAGGCCTGGGGCTGCAGCTCATAAGCTTTGCGGAAATGGTCGAGTGCCGCTTCTTTTTGGCCTTCAAGGTAATAGAGATTGCCCGCTTCCGTGAAAGGGGGCTCCCAGGTCTGGTCGAGCTGGATCAGGTTTTGAAACTGGGCCAGGGCCTCGTACCGCCGATTGAGCAATTGCAATAAACAGCCCATTTCAAAGGGATAGAGCAAATTATTGGGGTCGAGTTGGTGGGCTTGCTCAACCAAAGAAAATGCCGCTTCAATAAAACCTTCGGCCTTTTCGATTTTGCAGAGGGCAAAGTAAACAGCAGGATCGCGATCTTGCAATTCGAGAATCCGCTCATAACAACGCCTTGCACGGGCCCATTGGGCCTGTTCTTGGTAAATTTGCCCAAGCATTTTCAGCGAAGGCAAATGGTAGCCGTTTTTCTGCAAAGCCAGCAGACAATATTCGCGACCGGCATCGGCTTCTTGGTATTTCTCCAAGCGCAGACAACCTTCGGCATAATAAATATCCGCATTTTCAAGCAGTTTTTCAATTTCTTGGGCCAGTTTGCGGGCAGTGGGAATGCGATAATCCCGGTCTTTTTGTAAGCTGTGATAGACCAATTCTTCTAAACAGGGTGGCACCCAAGGATTTGCACTGCGAATGCGGGGCGGCGACTGGGTGAGCAGGTTTTGCACCAGGTCATTGAGTTCGTCGCCTTCGAAGGGCAATTGGCCGGTCAAGAGCCGGTAAAAGACCACCCCTGTCGAAAAAAGGTCGGTGCGGTAGTCCAAATCGGCATCACCCATGATTTGTTCGGGCGACATATAGGCCAAAGAACCCTGCAACATGCGGGTTTGGGTCAGGCTGGGGGCAAAGACCTGACGGGCACAGCCAAAATCTGTCAGAAAAATCTGCTTTTGATCGTTGATCAGAATATTTTCGGGTTTGATATCTCTGTGAATCACACCCTGATCGTGCAAATAGTGCAAGGCCTGACAGAGCTGTTGAATCAGAATCAAGGTTTCGAGCAGGGAGAGGGCATGTTGACTTTGCAGCAAGGTTTCGAGGCTGGGGAAAGGTTTGTATTCTGTCACCAGACAGGGGTAGCCATCTAGGTCGAAGACATCCAGGGCAGGAACAATCCGGGGATGGTTGAGAAAATGGTGAATTTCACATTCACGGCGAAAGCGCAGCAATTGCTCTTCGAAACTCAAATTGGTGCGGGAATCAGGCTGAAAGAGCTTTATATGGACTTTTAAGCCCTGGCTATCGCGCCCCAAAAAGAAGCGACTGCCTGAACGGGCAGGCAACTCGGCCAGGATGGAATAATCTTTGATCATCCATTCTGCTGTGGTGCAATTAAGTGGTTCCTGCATTCTGTTTCCGGGTCAAGCTATAACTGAAAAAGGGTCATTACCGCTGCTGCGAACCCAGCATAACATAGTTGGAGATCTGCGAATATAGCAAACGACACAATTGAAATGACAGTTTGGAAATTTGTCAAAAGGGGTAAGAAATCAAGGCTTCAATTGCTTTAAAATCTGCTCGGCCTGTTGGTGTAATAGCGCCAGTTCGTCACTCTCTACCCCTTGGGGCTGAAAGCGCAGATGATCGCAGTGGTGCATATAAATTTCCATCTCATCCAAAAGGGCTGCACCCAAGCCCTGCGCTTTCAGCCAATTGACGATTTCTTGGCTGGTCAGCCCGCTGGGCAATGTGTCGAAGCGCTTTCCCAGCTCTGTGCGGAAATGGTTGCGCAAGGCGTCGAGCGAGTCGGGTACGGGCAAAATTGGATGTGTTGTCATGGCCGATGGTGCAGATGGACGTGTCTCTACCGTGACAGTGACCCTTTCGAGCGGCTTGACTTTTGTGCTTGATTTTCGGCGCAAAAGCCAAATGCCAAGACCGAACAAAGGCAAAACCCCAAACAGCATGACCCAAAACCAAGAGCCTCCCCCTTGGCCGGGTGGGGCTTGGACCTTGAGGGTCAATTCATCTGAAAGCAAGACTTTGTCCTGATCATAGCCCATACTCAAAGGGGGAATTGGAAAATTGCCCGTTTGGGTGGCAACCAAAATAAAGTGGTAGCGCAACAGGACCCGCACTTGATTGTTCTGAGTGGAGATATTCTGGCCCACCTGGCTTGAGAGCAAACTCAAGCCAGGAATGATGGGAAACTCCGGGTTGGGGGTTTGCAATGTGGTCTGTGAGGCAGACATATCTTCAATCCGGTCAATGCGCAGATGCACCTGTTCACCCACCTGGGCGGGGTTGGGTGAAAGCGTGGTTTTGAGCAGCACCTTAGCGCTGGCGGGCAAAGCCGCCAGCACCAGCACCAAAGCCAGAATCAGGGCATTGAGGCCCTGAATCAGGAAATGCCTTTGCCTGCGACGCGTCGGATCCATTGGCTCATTTGCTCAGGGTTGTCAGACAGCGCCAAGGCGTCTGAACCGCTGATCACACAATTATCATAGAATTCAAACAGTGACATATTGCCCGACTGCATGCCGTCGTAAGGGCTGGTTTCAATCACCTTATACAGCTCGTTGATTTCGTTGCGACGAATATAATCGCGGGAGTTGTCGCCTCGGGCATTGGGGGTGATCAACAAGATCTCGATGGAGCAGACGCGGCCAGGCCGATCCCAGCGCTTGAGCAGACGTTGTGAGATCGAGGCACGGATCGTCTCCGAGAGCTGCAGACGCACCTGTTCTTGTTCGTGCGGTGGGAAGGTGTTGATGATACGGTTAATCGTCTGAACCGCATCGTTGGTGTGCAGGGTGCTCAAGACCAAGTGACCTGTTTCCGCCGCTTTGAGTCCGGCGATAATCGTGTCTTGGTCGCGCATTTCCCCGATCAGAATGATATCCGGCTTTTGACGCAATCCAGCGCGCATGCCCATCGGAAAACTGAGCGAGTCGATTTCAATTGCACGTTGGGTAAAGACCGAATTTTTATTGGTATAGACATATTCCACCGGATTTTCCAGGGTCAATACGTGACTTTGGCGGTTTTGGTTGGCAAACTCGATGATCGACGCCAGTGTGGTGGTTTTGCCCGAACCGGTTTGGCCAGTGACCAGTACCAGCCCCAAACGCTCAAAAACCAATTTCTTGAGAATCTGGGGAATGATCAAGACGTGGGTGGGCAGAGGGTCATTGGGAATCAGACGGAGCACCATGCCGACTGTGCCCTGGGCCCAATAGACATTACAGCGGAAACGGGCCACACCCGGCACAGAGAACGACGTGTCCATTTCACGGGTCTCTTCAAACTGCATAATCTGCTCTTCGCTCAAGGCGCGGAAAGCGTAGTGCTGGGTGTCTTCGGCTTCTAAAAAGGTGAGAAATTCGGGGTGGGCCACAACATCACCCCGCAAAACCCCCAGCGGACGGCAGGCCGCTTTGATATGAATATCGTCTGCGCCCCATTGCACCATGGCTTTGAGAATGTTAAACAGCGAAGGAATATTCCGTTCACGTTCGTATTCATCTTGCTGAAAGCCACTTTGGTCCAACTCTTTTACTTCAGCCGTCATGGCCCGGAAGCGGCTGTCGACAATTTCTTCAATATCCGGGCGCAGGGCTTCGAGTTCATTGCCGACTTGGTCGGGCATGCCCAAAGGCTCCACGACCTTCATAAAGTTTTTGATTTCTAAGTACTGGTCGGTGTGTCCAAGCGGACTGTCACCCAAATTGCGCATAATTTCGCGGAAACCCGGCATTCTGTGGTTGACAATGCCGTGCACAATTTCCATGGGAATGACCAGGTTTTTATTGGTGATCGGGTTGGCCACCTCAAGATAAACCCCTTCGATAATGGCGTCATCACCCGGCACGCTCGATTTGGTGCGCTGGTTGCGGAAGTGTTTGATACAATAGGGCTTTTTCTTGTCTTTGCATTCTTGCACCACTTCTTGCACAATCTGATCGTGAATTTGGCGCAATTCCAGATTGTCAAAGACACTGCGAACCGCTGGCAGGTATTTTTCCATCACCATGTCTCTCAACATGTTTTCACTCATCAGCTGGCGAAAATAGGCGGCAGTGGCGTCTAATTTCTGAGGAGAGAGCATATTCGGTAGATCTTGCGACATGGAAACGGTTCCCTCTTTTTTCTTGTGTCTTTGCGTTCAGTGCGTTCAGTATACCACCCTGTTCTCTCGACCACGAGTAGGGTTAGCTTTTAGGACTTAGGTTTTGGGCCCGCATGCGCTAAAATACCCTATTCTGACTTATTTAGCCCCAGGAGTTTTGGATGTCGCAATTGCTTGTCTCCTGTTTAGACCCCGCCAAAAATGGTGAAGAAATCGTCTATGCGCAATGGCATGAAAACCCCGATAAACGTTTGCAACTGAGTGGCACAGAGGTCTTATCACAGGTCGAGGCAGTGGCTGCTGGTTTGGCCAAGCGCTACCCACCCCAGAGCCGTATTTTGCTCTTGTTTGAGCCCGGCCTTGAATTTCCCTTGGCTTTTTGGGCCTGCCTGCGGGCGGGGATGGTGGCTATTCCCACCTTTCCACCAGCGGACCCGCGTACCCGCACGCGATTTTTGGACATTGCCGAAGATGCCCAAGCGGTGGCGGTCCTCACTTCTTTACCCCTGCTCAAACTCTCAAAATGGGTCAAGTGGCTGGTGGGCAGCCTGCGGCGCATGCACTGGCATGCCCTGGAGAACCTGGCAGCGGAAGCCCCGCAGGGCCGAGGCCCCGATTTACCCTGCGAAAGTGACCTGGCACTGTTGCAATACACCTCGGGTTCAACGGGCAAACCGCGCGGGGTGATGTTGAGCCATGGCAATGTTTACGCAAATTTGCTCTCTCTGGTCGCGCCTTGGCAAACCATGCCCCCGATCAGGGAACATATTGTCTCTTGGCTGCCGCTTTACCACGATATGGGGCTGATGGCGGGCATTGTCTTTCCGCGTTTTATCAACGCCCGCTCGACGACTTTTTCGCCTTTGTATTTTTTGCAAAAACCCCGGCGCTGGCTGATGGCCCTGAGTGAAACCCAGGGCACAATCAGCTGTGCCCCCAATTTTGCCTTTGGCATGTGTCTGAAAAAGATTTCCGAAGCACAATTGGCAGGTTTAGATCTCAGCCATTGGCGCATCTCCCTCAATGGTGCCGAAGCCATCAATCCCGAAACCCTGGAACGCTTTGCCGAACGCTTTGGCCCGTGCGGGTTTAACCAAACCGCTTATTACAACGCCTATGGCATGGCCGAAACGGCGGTTTTTGTCTCAGGGGGAAAACCCCTAAATCCCCCTGTTGTGCGCAGCTTTGAGCGCGAAGCCCTGAGCCAACACCAAGTTCTGCCCAGTCCAGAGGGGCGCGTTATGGTTGGTCTGGGCCAAAGCTGGGCAGATACCCAACTGTCTATTGTCGATCCTGAGACCTGTCTACGTTTGGGGCCCAATCAAGTGGGTGAAATTTGGATTCAGGGAGGCAGCGTTGGCCAGGGCTATTGGCGGCGGCCCGAAGAGACGCAAGCGACATTTGCTGCCGAAATCGCAACTGAACCCACTGCCGGAAAATGGCTGCGCAGCGGCGATCTGGGTTTTGTCTTTGAAGGTGATCTGTTTATCACAGGGCGGCGCAAAGAGCTGATTATTTTGCAGGGCCAAAACCATTCTCCCCCTGTGATTGAGCAGGCCGTACAAACAGCTGATGTCAACTTCCGCACCGGCTGCGGCGCGGCTTTTTCGGTCGGAGAATCCCCCGAAAAGCTGATTCTGGTTCAAGAGGTGCGCAGTGAATGCCCTTTAACAGCCTCTGAACTCGAAAAAATTGCCCGCAAGGCCTTGGCTGAAGCAGAAGGTTTGCACCTCGATGAGTTGGTCTTGGTCGAGCCAGGGGCTTTGCCCAAGACCTCAAGTGGCAAAATTCAACGCAATTTATGCCAAAATGCGTATCTCAAAGGAAAATTAAAAAAATGGAAAAAACGTTAAAACCCAAGCGCAGCGAGCTGGAAAACTGGTTTCTGAGCGAAATCGCCGCCCAGACCGAACGGCCTGTCTCAGAGATCGACCCAGAACAGCCCTTTGCCGCTTTGGGATTGGATTCCACTGTGATTATTTCCCTGACAGGTGAGATGGAGGACAAATGGGGAGTGGAATTGGATCCCACTTTGGTCTTTGAATATCCGAGCATTTCCCGGCTATTGAGCTATTTGGAGGCCGAAGGTGTGGTCGCTGCCTGAACTCCTGCAAGCCCTGCAAGCCGCTCAGATCAACCTGAGCCTGCAAGGGGGAGAATTGCATGTCCGTGCCCCCCGTGGTGCCCTTTCGCCTGATTTGCAAAGGGGCATCCGCGAGATGCGTACCGAATTGCTCACCCATTTGCAGCAGCTTGAAAAAATAACCAAATTCAGCCTGTTTTTTTTTGGCAAAGCGGATTATGCTCAGGCTCAGGGCTATGAAAGCCTGATTGAAATTGCCAAACAGGCAGATCAATGGGGCTATGAGGGAATTTGGACCCCCGAACGGCATTTTGACTCGCTGGGGGGCTTTTTTCCTAGCCCAGCGGTGCTGGCTGCCGCTCTGGCACGCGAGACAAAACAAATGAAGTTGCGGGCTGGCAGTGTCGTCTTGCCCCTGCATAACCCGATTCGCGTGTGCGAAGATTGGGCCGTCGTAGATCATCTCAGTGGGGGCCGGGTGGAATTGTCCTTTGCCACCGGCTGGCACAGCCATGATTTTGCCCTGGCACCCGCGCATTATGGCGATCGCCATGAACAAATGTACAAAAAAATCGAAGAAGTCAGAGCGCTCTGGCGCGGTGAGAGCCTGGAGCGTCGTGAAGGCAGCGGCAGCACCATTGCCATTCAGACCCACCCACGCCCATTGCAAGCTGAATTGCCCATTTGGATCACCGCGATTGGCAATCCCGAATCGTATCAGAAAATTGGGTCAATGGGAGCCCATCTTTTGACCTGTCTCTTGGATCAAGAGGTCGAAGAACTGAGCGATAAAC
>CAZRFI010000210.1:0-6653 GCA_964598905.1 uncultured Candidatus Sericytochromatia bacterium
ATGCCAACACCGACAGCCTTGCCTACGCCTTGGACACCCCCACCATTGCTCGACACCTGCAGAGAAGATCTCAGCTTGGCAGAGCCCCATGATGTGGCCATCACAAGAGACGGTTCTCGCCTCTTCTTCTCCACCCTGGATGCCAGACTCTATGAGCTGGTCAATAGTCAAGCCAAACAAATAAAAAATAAAGAAGGAAAATGTTTATTTGGCCGTGCCGAACAAATAGAAATTGACAGCAAAGGGAATCTTTTTGTGGCCGCAAGCTGGCGTTTTGAACAAGTCTATTTTGGCAGCCAGGTCTATTTTGTCAAACCCGATTTGAGTGAGATCAAAGTCGTGAGTGAATACAATGCGAAATATATACCCAAACCTCAGGGAACCCCTCCTGTCGGTACTTATCATGAAGGAATCGCCGATCTCTTTGTCTCTACAGAAAATAAAGGCTTTCTCATGTGGGGAAAACACCGAACCGAATTAACCGATAACGACTACATGGTTATTCCCTTTTCAGAAGAACTCCAAATAGCCACGCCTTATCTTTTGGCGCGTGGATTGAATAAAATAACACCTATCACATACGAAGATAAAAGCCGTAAATTGTATTTTTTCATGGAAGAAGGTGATTCTACCAATTTTAACTTACCCAATTCTGCTGTTATACCCACACCATTTTCATCTAAAAATAAATTTTCATTTATATTCGATTCTCGCTTGGAGCCCAAAACAGGAGAGCTGATTGTGAATGACTGGGATAGAATTATCAAATTCAATCCGCACACTCAACAAATCATTTCCATTGCGGGCCAAGCTCGTGAACACGCCTTTATGGATGGAGCAGGAGATAAAGCCCGCTTTAATCAAATCAAAGCCCTCGACATCGATGCCGCAGGCAATATCTACGTAGCAGACAGTGGCAACCGCGCCATCCGCAAAATCACCCCCGAGGGCATGGTCAGCACACTTTACCGCGCTCCCACACCGAGTGCATCCCCATGAAGCGGAGGTCATTCCTGCCAATGCGTTTGTTCACTAAAACACGTGGTTTATTTGTATTCGGGCTTTTGACCGCCTGCCAGCCCCTGTCTTCTGAAGGCTTGCCCACAGAGAACGGGCAATATCTCCCGGTCTCGAGACCGACTTCAACCCCCACTCCCGTCCCTACACCTACGCCCACTCCCACCTCAGAAATTACACCTCTGCCTTGGGTTGAGCCGGTCCTGTGGGGACCTTGTCCCAAAGAAGATATTGCAGAAGAACCAAGGGATGTGGCAATTTCACAGGATGGGGCACAAATCTATGTGTTGTCTAACCAGGAGGTCTATCGTATCGACAAGGGGCGAGCAATTCCTTTAAAAAACAGTCGAGGACAGTGTTTGGGTTTGTCACCGACTCATATGGAAATCGACAGCCAAGGCAACTTATTTTTCGCTACCCCTTGGGCGTATGAAAATAAATACCAAGGCGTTCGGATTCATAAGACCAAGCCGGATTTAAGTGATCTTCAGGTCTGGGGAGAATACAATTCTCGCCTTATGCCGACGCCAGAAGCGACTCCTCCAGGCAATCAGTTAAGTTCTGTGAGCGATCTCTATGTTTCTGCTGAAAATCAAGTCTGCATCGCTTGGCGAAATCAACAGGGCGGAATATTCCATCGCTACCAATTTTTTCCTTTTTCTTCGACAGGGAAACGCTTGGAGGCCCTTGTACTGGTTTATTTTGATGGAGAACCTAGTACAGGTCCATTAGCCTTTGGGAGTGCACAAGTTCCAATTGTTTACCATGACAGCTTGCTAAAACACCTGATCATTGGCCGTTCTGGCGTGTTCTCTGTCGGGATTACTTTTGCAGATTCGATTCTTTCTTCTGAAGCATTAGAAAGAAGACTTGTCATGGATGCACGTGTTGAGAAGAAAAGTGGCAATTTAATCATAATTGACCAAAATCGACTGGTCAGAATGGATATTCAGACAAAAAAAACAATTCCGATTGCAGGACATGAAGAAGATAAGGGGTTTCAAGAGGGTAAAAATGAAGCTCGCTTCAACTTTCCCCAAGCTCTCGACCTCGACGCTGCCGGAAATATTTACGTGGCCGACAGCGGCAACCGAGCCATCCGCAAAATCACCCCCGATGGCATGGTCAGTACGCTTTACCGTGCTCCCACACCGAGTGCATCCCCATGAAGCGGAGGTCATTCCTGCCAATGCGTTTGTTCACTAAAACACGTGGTTTATTCTGCTTGGGTTTATTCTCTGGCTGTCAAACCCTTTCACCGGGGGCGGGGCCAACGGCTCTCCCAACCCCTCAACACTCAGCAACGTTGTCTTTTTCACCCAGTCCCTCTCCCACCCCGGAACCCACACCCCGGCCTTGGGCTGAACCGCCACTATTTGAGGCTTGCCCTCAAGACAGCCAACTCTACTACCCCAATGATCTGGTTGTCTCTGAAAATGGTGAGCAGATTTTTCTTTCATCGCGATTTAATGCGCATATCTATCGCCTTCAAGCAGGCAAAGCAGAACCACTGCGCAATCCCGCCGGTCAGTGTCTGGGAGCATTTATCGATCAGTTTGAAAAAAAAACAGATCAAGAATGGATATTTTTGAAGGAGTGGCAATTTGAAAATGGCAGTAAAGGAGCGCGAATCTATACTGTAACGCCTGATTTGAGTGAGGTGAAACTCAAATCAGAATACAATTCTCATGACATTCCAGAACCCCAAGCCACCGCTCCGGGCAGGTATTCACTCCGAGCCCGCAGTCTAACAGCGAATCAAGGCCAGATTTTTTTTATCTGGGAAAAAACACAAGACGCTGATAGACTGCGTTTCTCTCCCCAGATGCTCCGTCTTACAGCAACAAATGCACTCACTACTTTCTGGAATGACGCTAATTTAAGTTCACCCACAGGTTTCGCCTTTGATGCAAAAATAAACCGAGGCTATATTTTAACGTCCGCATCAGAGTCCCGGTCAACCGAAAGCAGTCTGGGAATTCAAAAAAAATATCTCTCCAATTCAGAGTTATATCCTGTTTTTTCAGAGTTACGTGTTCACCCCCAAACAGGGGACCTCATTATTCTAGACAGAAACAGGGTGGTGCGCATGAACCCCGAAACACAAGCCATCACAGCCATTGCAGGCAATCAGGAAATATCTGACTTTAAAGATGGAAAAGCTGAAGAAGCTCGTTTTACTCAACCGTTTACCCTGGAAACAGATGGTTTGGGAAATATCTATGTCCTAGATAGAACTCCCGCTTTACGTAAAATCACCCCCGAGGGCATGGTCAGCACGCTTTACCAAGCACCAAGCGCACCACCATGAAAACCAAACAGATTTACCGATGGCTTCTCGCTGGCCTTCAAGTCACGGCTTGCCAAACCCTTTCGCCAGGAGCAGGGCCAACGGCTCTCCCAACCCCACAACACTCAGCGACGTTGTCTTTTTCACCCAGTCCTTCACCGATGCCAACACTGACAGCCTTGCCAACGCCTTGGACACCCCCGCCTTTATTTCAGGAATGTTCAACAGAAGTAATGACTAAAGCCCCTCATGATGTTGCGGTATCACAAGATGGTTCTCAGGTCTATGCACTATCCGAGTTCCAAATTTACCAAATTAAAAACGGGAAGGCGAGTCTCTTAAAAAACAAAGAGGGAAAGTGTCTCGGTTTTGGCGCAAGGTATCTGGAAATAAATTCGAATGGTGATTTTATTCTTGCTGCAGACTGGCAATTTGAACAAAAATACTTGGGCACACGGATTTTCTTTGTCAAATCTAATTTTACTGAAGTAAAAGGCATTGGGGATTATAACAAAAAAACCATTAAAGAAACACCAAACACACAAGAAACGCCAAATCCAGAAACATATTCAAATTTTCTTGAAGAACTTCATTACTCTAAGGAAAACAAAGGATTTTTACTCTGGAATGATAACAAATGGGGAGGCCTAAATAATAATTACAGTGTGACTTCTATTGCAGAAAATGGATTGTTTTCTACTTCTATTAGTTTAATTGAGATAGTAGGAAAAAATACAAAAATTGCTTATGATGACAAAAAAAACACGCTGTACTTCTTTTCTTTTCAAAATAAGAATCTCCCTCCCCAAAATATAAATATCATTTTAAAGCCTCTTTATTTTGATGCAATAAAAGAAAATAATAATCTAATATTTTCTTTTTACCCAGATACTATTCGCGTTGATTCAAGAACAGGCGATTTATTGATAAGTGAATCTTCACGCATAGTACGAATGAATCCAACTACACAAGAACTTACTGCGCTTGCTGGCATACAAATAAATACAGGCTTCAAAGATGGAAAAGGTACAGAGGCCCGCTTTTCCCAAATCACAGCCATCGACATCGATGCCACAGGCAATATCTACGTAGCAGACAGTGGCAACCGCGCCATCCGCAAAATCACCCCCGAGGGCATGGTCAGCACGCTTTACCGCGCTCCCGAACAAGATTAGCCATCAGTCATGCCGCAGGAATAGTGCTAAAATCAGAGCAGGATTCCCTCCCTGAAAGGAGCCTGCAAGCGTGCCCACACATCTCTCACCTCCCCTCTTGACCGTGGGCTTGGTCCAGCTCAATTCTGGCGCGCGGACCTTTTTGCCCTATACCGCAGGGCTCTTGCAGAGTGTTGTACAAAAGCAGAGCCCCCGGCCCGAGCGCTATGCCTTTTTGCCCCCGCTCTGGCAGTCTCGAATGCCCGTGAGTGAAGCTGTGAAACAGCTCAAAAATGCCGATGTGGTGGGCCTGAGCCTCTATGTTTGGAATACCCAACGCTCCTTGGCGATTGCCACAGCGCTCAAAGCACTCAACCCTGCAGTGTTGATACTGGCAGGCGGCCCCCACGTGCCTGACAGGGCCGAAGGCTTTTTGCGCGCCCACCCCGCCCTCGATCTCTGTGTGCATGGCGAAGGGGAAAGCGTTTTTCTACAGCTGCTGGAGGCACTGCCCGAGCGGCCCTGGAGCGACATTCCGAGCCTGAGCTGGCTCGATACCGCTGGTCAATTCCAACACACGCCCCGTGCCCCGCGCAGCCGCGATCTCAAGGCCCAGCCCTCGCCCTATTTAAACGGCGTCTTTGAGCCGATTCTGGCCGCGCACCCGAGAGAAACATGGTCTGCCCTCTGGGAGAGCAACCGGGGCTGCCCGTTTACCTGCAGCTATTGTGATTGGGGATCGGCCACTGCCAGCAAGGTACTGACCTTTGAGATGGAGCGCCTCAAAGCCGAATTGGAATGGTTTTCCGCCAAAGAGCTGGATTTTGTCTTTTGCTGTGACGCCAATTTTGGCATCTTGCCCCGCGATCTGGAGTTGGCCCAATATGCCGTAGAGGTGCACGCCCGCACGGGCTTTCCGCGCACCCTGGCCGTGCAAAACAGCAAAAACGTGACAGAGCGGGCCTACCAAGTCCACAAAACCCTGATCCAAGCGGGACTCGACCAAGATGTCACGCTCTCGGTGCAATCGTTACACCCACCTGTTTTGAAGGCGATCCGGCGCGAGAATATTTCCCTGCAGCATTACCAAGAGCTGCACCAACGCCTGAGCGCCGACGGCATTCGCACCTATACCGACGTGATCATTGGCCTGCCGGGTGAAACCTATGACTCGTTTGCAGATGGCGTCAGCGAGATGATCACCGGGGGCCAACGCTATGCCCTGAAGTTTTTTAACGCCAGCCTTTTGCCCAATGCCGAAATGGCCCAGCCCGAGTACCGTCAGCAGTATGGGCTGCGCAGTAAAATCGTGCCCACCGTCTATTTGCACAGCCCTGCCAGCGAGCCCCCCGACGGCATTCAAGAACTGCAAGAATTGCTGATTGGCAGCGACAGCCTGCCCGAAGCCGATTGGGTGCGCTGCATCGTCTTTGCCTGGATGACCGACCTGCTTTTTTTTGGCAAACACTTGCTGCGCCCGGCTCTGCTCTATTTGCAACGGCACCACAACCTGAGCTTTCGGACCCTGCTCGAAGCCTTTATCGCCGTGCCCAGCGATTGGTCTGTCTTGGCCGAAATTTCTGCTTTTTTTCAGGCCAAAGGCCACGCCATTCAAGCTGGCGATTACGAGTATTGCCAGGGCAATGGCCCTGAATTTTCGGGCATTTGGTGGTCAGCGGATGAGTTTATCTTGATTCAATTGATTGCCCAGAACCGGATTGGCGTGTTCTTCAACGAGGCCCAAAGCTGGCTGGAGACCTGGCTCTTTCAGCAGGAAATAGAGTTGCCAGTCTGGCTTTTAAGCGATCTGATTGGGGTCTGTCGTCTCAATCTGCAATTGGCGTATAAAGTGGAAGCGATTCAGGCCCCGTTTCAGAGCAATCTGGTCGAGGTCTGTCAGGCCCTGCAAGAGAACCGTGATCTGCCCTTGCAAAAAGAGCCGGGTCTCTGGGTCAAGGATTGGCCGGGTGCGCCTTTTCGGGTGCGGAAGCAGGCGGCAGCATCGGCTTAAATGGGCCAAATTGGTGCTGCTCGGCAGAAAAAGCATCGGCATACGGCGGATAAGGCACATCAAAGGGCTTTTGCTTGCGATCCGGATAGTCTTGTTCGGGAGATGCGAGCAGGGGACGTTCTAAGCTGTTCACAAAAGCGGCAATGTCAAAGGCCTCTTCGGCACTTAAAACCGGTCGCCC
>CAZRFI010000210.1:6753-9019 GCA_964598905.1 uncultured Candidatus Sericytochromatia bacterium
CTCTTGCAAATCTGCACGATTAACAGGTTGGGGAGCGGCATCACTGAGCCAAGTCAGATAAGCCGTGAGGGCCGCGCTTTCACGTTGTGGCAGAGCTTTGCCATTGAGACTGCGTTCAAAACAGCTGTTGATCCGCTCTGAGAGGCTGATTGTACGGTTTTCCAGGGCCCGGTAGCGGGGATAACGCTTGGCAATGCCCGCAAAGCCCATTGCCGTCAGACTTTTGCCCCCGTTGAGATGACAGGACACACAGCTCATATTGCTGCTGGCCAAACGCAATTCAGGCTTTTCAGCTGCTGGCCCCAGATGTTTGGGCGTGTTTAAGAGCAGCTCTTTGCCATAGCTCAGCAGCGCGGTATCTGAGCTTGGTGGAAATTCCGACGAAGCAGAGGCCGAGGACAGGGGCCTGTCGTTTGGATTTTTGGGGGCCTTTTGAGCAGGGGGACAGGCTGTCAATGCCAGGGCCAAAAGCCCGATAACACTGCCTGTTTTCCACCCCAGCGGCAGGGCTGGCCAGAGATTTAAAAAACTCATGACTGCAGCTTGGGATTCTGGAGATGGCGCTCGCCATCGCGCAGGGTCTTTTTGGCCAGATTCTCACGCAGGGCCTGGGTCAAATCGACCCCCGTCTGGTTGGCCAAACAGATCAAGACAAAGAGCACATCGGCCATTTCATCAGAGAGAGAATGGCCCTTGTCGGAGGCTTTAAAGCTTTGCTCACCATAGGTCCGCGAGATAATCCGCGCCAATTCCCCCACCTCTTCCACCAATTGCGCGAGATTGGTCAATTCAGAGAAATAGCGCACACCCAGAGTTTGAATCCAATCATCCACAGCCTTTTGGGCCTGTTCGAGTGTCAGGGGTTCAGCAGGGGTCATCAGGAAGGTCTCTTTTCATGTTGCGTTTTTGATTGCGATTTTTGATTTATCGGGGGGAGCCTGAAAACAGCATAGCCAAAGACAGACTTTTTGCACAGCTAAAAGTGGAACTTGCGAAGCTGAGAAATAAAAAGATAATGGCTAGAATTCTCCGAAACGGCTGTATTATAATAAGCGCAATCTGCACCAAATGCTAAGAGAGGGATCCCATGAAAAAATTGCTTCTTGCCTTGAGCGCCTGTCTGATCGCCTTGCCTGCCACTGCAGCCACCAGCTTGACCCCCGTCAGTCAGGCCAGCAACCAGTCGATCGGCGGAAACGAAACCCTGAGCGAAACCCAGGGGGATATCACAGTCAGCGTACGCCCTGTGCTCGAACCCGAACAGGCAAAAGTCTTTCATCCCAATGGCGGCGGCAAGCTCAGCGATGACTTTTCTCCTTATGCCTATAAAAACATTGTGCAGACCCAGGTCTTTCAGGTCAGCATTTCCAATAACAGCCCCCGTGAAATCGGCGCTTCTCAATTGCGTTTCAGTGTGAGCTTCAACGGCCTGCCCGTGGAATACCTCAGCTCCGGTGAACTCATGCGCCAATGGCGCCATTACCATTATCTGAATACCAACACCATCAGCGGCGCTCCCAATTTTATGGAACAAGAGCGCGCGATTGTTGCCGAAAAATTTATCCAAACGCATGGCTTCTGGCCCCAAGATGTGCCCCCCGGCGGAGAAATTCGGGGCTACCTCGCCATTCCCCCGGTCAAAGGCATGGGGGCCCTCAAAGTGCGGATTCGCCACGTCGGTGACGGCCAAACCAACCGCGATTTTGCCTTTCACTTCGAAGCCAAAAACAAATAATTCCCTGTGGGCGGCAACGCGATCAGCCAGACCCAAAGGCTCAACTGGGACGAATACGAGCGCTACGAGCAAGAGCTGATCGCGCTTTTGGGCGGTTTTCTCAAAACGCCTTTCGCCCCGCTGCAGTTTTACAGCGACAAAGAGTCCTTTGGAGACATTGACTTCGTTGTTGCCCAACCCAAACCCGATCGGGGCGACTTGGAGCTGTTTTTTCAGCAAATTGGCAGCCGAGAACAGTATTTTAATGGGGATATGCTCTCGTTTGAGTATAAAAATTTTCAGGTTGACCTGAATTTTGTCGCCCCTGAGAATTACGCAACTGCTCTGTTTTATTTCGCCTATAACGATCTCAACAATCTGATTGGCCGAATTGCACATAAATTTGGGCTCAAATTTGGTTTTGACGGCCTCTGCTACCAGATTCGCACCGAGTCGGGCTACCGTGCCAAGAAAATCACACTCTGCAAAGATCCGGCTGCGATCTATGCCTTTTTGGGCTATGATTATTCCCGCTTTTTACAGGGCTTCAAA
>CAZRFI010000211.1:0-5441 GCA_964598905.1 uncultured Candidatus Sericytochromatia bacterium
CCTGTGGTTGACTTTGGGATTTAACCAAAATTTACGCAATTTTTTGCCTTCACTGGGGTATATTAAATAGATAACAGATATTTAACTCCGTGATGGACAGGCAATAGCTTATGAGCGTTTCTGGTATTCAATCTTCTTCGACCTTTGAGTCCCGCTTTCGCGATGCTGTCAAAGACAAGAAACTCGAAGCGCACGAATATCAGTCACTTAAACAGGAATTTATTCGGCTCAATCCCCAGGGCAATTTTGATGCCTTTCTAAATGAGCGCCTTTCCAATAAAGTGGATTTAAAGGCCTTGCAGGGGCTGGGCAGCAGTCACAATGCCACCCCCGTGACCCTCAATTTTCCGATTGCCGAAGAAAAACTGCGGGTCTACGGCAGTGCCGATCTGCGCCTGCAAATCACGGATAATAACGGCTTTGCCAATGAAGGCCAAGCCGATCTCTCTGGCAAGGTCAGCGGCAGTATTCAGCTCGGTGGCGTGACCAGCATCGATGTGCCCCTGCTGGGCAATGTCAAAATGGATCTGCGCGATTTGCGCTCTTATGGACTGGAAATGGACGACAATGGGCGGCTTTCCATGAGCACCAGCAGTGCCCTGGGTTGGACCGAATGGCTCTTCTCAAAAAAGATCGACGCCCGAGCAGTGATCCAAGATACCCTGCGCACAATGGGCATCGAATCCACGATTCGCGAGGAAAATGGCAGGGTCTTTTTTGAACCCCAGAAAATGTCTTTAACGGGTTCCCAGCTCAAGTCCATGGGCATTCAAACACCCGTCTCTCCCGATGCCAGGCTCGAAATAGATCTGAGCAAAGGCGCTCGCCTCAATCTCGTGGGTGGCCAGCTTCAGATTAACTTGGAAGGTGCCGAGGTTAAGGGCAGCAGCAACGTCAATGCCCCAGCCGCTTCCGCAGAGACCCCCGCCACGGGCCCCGAAACTGCCGAAGTCGAATTGCGGGGGGCCGCCGCTTACACTGAAACCACCGATGGCAATGGCCAGACCGTGACCCGCTTGCAAGGCCAAGAACTAGAAGCCAAGCTCAAAATGGATGTCAAAACCCTGCAAGAAATTCAGAAGCGGCTGCTGGCCGAAGACCCACAAACGGGGCCATTACACGCCGACCTGCGTGCCACGGGTCTGGGGCCTGACACGATTGAGCAGATCAAATCGGGCTCTCAGGAATTGTTGGAGCGCCTCTTGCGCGATCCCAAGAGCAAAATTGAATTGGCTTTAAAAGCCCAAAGCCTCACCCTGGGCAGTCGCCAGACACATATTACCCGCGAAGGCGTGGAGAAACTGCAAAAAATTCTCAAAAGCGAAGACCCCCAAACTGGGCAGGCCCATGTGGCCTTGCGCAAACTGGGCTATAGCGATGACTTTATTCAACGCCTGCGTGAAGACAGTCCGGCCAACCTGGAAGCCCTGGGTAAATTGCCCCCGGATGCCGATCCCGCTTTGGCGGAAAATGCCCGCAAACTCGAAGGCCTGATGCGGAGCGCAGATTATCACCAGATTTTGGCATTGGATCTCTCTGGCCAAGGGGTTTCGGCAACGCTTACCAGCCGCGATGAATATGGTCGCCAGACGGGGCAGGTCGAAGTCAGTGCCGAAAACCTGACGGCTTCGATCGAAGATCAGCGCAAGCGACTCGATGCCCAGGGGCTCAAAGGGCAAGCCCGGGGTGAATTGACCCTGACCCCCGCGGATGTCAAATTGGTGGAGACCAAATTGGCTGAATACAAAGCGCTGGTGCAACAAAAACTCAAAGAACTGGGGATTACCGGCGAGCAATTTAACCAGATTTTGCAGATGCTCTCCAAAGACAATTTGCAGGCCATGTTGGCCTCTGCCACCCCAGGCAAAATCACTGAATTGGCGGGCAAACTCGGTATTAACGAAGCCCAGACGCGCAAATTGGTCGACTTTTTTAATACCGATACGGTGCAAAAAAGTGTGGATGATCTCTTTCGCTTGACCCAGGCGCTCGGTGAAAATGCCCGTGTGACGGGCCAGGCCAGTTTTAGCTTGCAAAGCCTGGGCTGGAGCCAAGACGACCAAGCCACCCTGACTGAATTGCGCGGCCTCTCAGTCAAGGCTTCGGTTGCAGGCAAAACCCCAGGTGGATCAACGGCTCAGGCCACAGTTGAAGCGCAAACAGACAAGGTCTCAGTCGATCAGCCTGCGCCTGGCTCGACGCAAGACCCAACCAAGCCCGTGGTGGACGTGGGCAAGACCACTGTTAAGGCAGATGCTCAAGGCAAAATTTACACCACTGAAGGCAAGCCTGTTCCGCCAGATAAACTCAAGGAATTGCTCTCGCAAGAGGAAATTACGGCTTTTTATCATGGGGCCTTGGGTGAGGCCCGCGCTTTAGAGCGCCATTCGGGGGTGCCCGCTTCGGTCTTGTTGGCTGGGGTGGTCTCACAATACCGCAAAGCCAGCCCCGAACAAAAAGCCCAATTTGATGTCAAACAAGCTCTCGAAAACCAGGCCCAGCAGCTGATGGACCGCTTTCCCCGGGCCACAGACAACTTTCGCCGCACTGGTAAGGTGGAAGACTATTTAAAAGAAACCGCAGATCGGGGCTTTAAGGTCTCAGACACGGTGCAAGAAATTGCCCACAGCCGCAAAGATATTCAGACCGATGCGCATCTGGACAGCGCGGGTGCGCAAGTCGCTGCCAATGGCGATGTCTCGGTTGGTGCGGGGGATTTCAGTCTGGAGCAACAGGCCACAGATCAACAGGGCAAACCCGTTTCGTCCACACAGATCAGTGGCAACTTTGGCGAATTGAGCATGGCTGAGCGGCCTGAATTGTTACAGGCTTTGCAAGACACCCTCAAAAAACAATATGCGTTGCCGCAAAACGACCGCCCGATGCAAAATTATTTAAACAAAACCCTGGGGCTGAGTTTCGAGCAAATCAAAAAAATTCGCGAGGCCAAACCCGAAGAACTGGCTGCCATGCTCAAAGACCCCCAGCAGAAAGCGCTCTTGGCACCCTTGCTCAACAGCCTCAACGCGGCTTCGTTCAGCGTCAGCGTCCACAGTGAGGCCCAGGGCCAAGCCACCACTACCGCAAATCTCAGTGCCCAAGATTTGCAACTCGATGGCCGGGGCACCTTAAGTGTGTCGGGTCTGACTGCCGACATTGTCAATGGCCAACTCACCTTTCAAGGCAGATTGGGCAAATCCCAAACCAATTCTGACTATACCGAATTGGGGGAACTCAAGGTCGCGGTCCAAGGCCCTGGGGTCGACGCCCAGATCAGCTCACCCAACCTGGGTATTTTGGGCTCAGGCCAGGCCACTGGCACTGTCTCAGCCAGTGGCAAGGTGGAGACCAACGGTAGCACAACCGCAGCTGACCTCACTGGCAAAGTCGAGATCACCCTCAATCAGGGCAAGGTCACAGGCACCCGCCTCAGAGATGGCCGTCTGTTGGCTGAAATAGATGTCAAAACCCTGCAAGAGATGATCAAAACCGACACCAATGCGCAGGCGATTCTCGATGGTTTGGCCCGCCAAGGTGTGAGCCTGTCTCCGGGCCAGAAGATCAAGGTGGTGCTCAAAGCGGGAGATATCCAAAATGGCAAATTCAGGGGCAAATTGGAATTGCCCGATGTGCGTACCAGCTTTGGCCGCATGTCGCTCACCCTGGACATCCGTGGCGATCGCAAAGGGTCTGATCTCTGGGGCAATGTCAAATTCCGACCAAGTCCGGCAGAATTGGGGAAAATGCTCGATCTCCAGCTTAAACAGGCCCTCAATCAAGCTCCCAGCGGCAGCCAGATTGGCAATAATAAAGCCACCTTCGACTTTCAGCAAATGCTGGTGGATGCCAAGATCTCGGTCAGTGCAGACGGCAGCAATATCTACCTCAATGTGGATGAAGCCAAACTCTTTTCACTCTTTGATGTGAGCAATATGGCCACGCGCAAGTTGCGTGAGCAGTTGGAGGCCCAAGGGGTGCGTCTGCGCAAAGAAAATGGCCGCTTGGTACTGCCCGTGATTGCCTTAAATACCCTCTTGCAGAACCAGCTGCCCAAAGGCACCAGTGTAGAGGGGCTGAGTTATCAAAATGGGGTGGTCAGTGGTGCCTTTCGCTATCGCAGCTAATTAGCGCCAGTGAGCGGCTCTTTGGGCGCTCACTGAGCCCCAAAATATGGTACGCTGTATGCGATTCTCAGAGAAAAAGGAACTACTATGAAACTGCATGAATTTCAGGCCAAAGAAGTCTTCACCAAATATGGTCTGCGCATTCCACAAGGCATCCCCGCTTTCAGCGTGGCAGAAGTCAAAGAGGCCGTTCAACGTCTGAGCCAGGCCAATCCCGAATTGCAAAAAGTGGTCTTAAAGTCCCAGGTCCATGTCGGTGGACGAGGCAAAGCCGGGGGCATCAAAGTCGTCAACCTGAGTGACGCTGAAGCGGTATCTGAAACCCTGTTTGGGATGGATATCAAAGGGCTGCCTGTGCACAAACTCTTGGTTGAAGAGGCGATCAATATTGCCAAAGAATATTATGTCGGCATTACCCTCGACCGCAACGCCCGCAAGACCATTTTAATGGCCAGCTCAATGGGCGGCGTGGATATCGAAGAAGTGGCAGAAAGCCATCCCGAAGCGATTATCAAGGTCTGGGTCGACCCCAATATCGGACTGACAGATTACCAGATCAAACAGGTCATCTACGGCGCCAATCTGCCCGCAGAATCTGCCAGTTTTATCAAAGCCCTCTACAAAATTTACACCGAAAACGACTGTTCGATTGCCGAAATCAACCCCCTGATCGTAACTGCCGACGGCCAGGTGATTGCCGGAGATGCCAAAATTGACATCGACGACAATGCCCTTTTCCGCCACAGCGATCTGCTCAGCTATCAAGACCCCGCTGAAGTCGACCCCAACGAACTCGACGCCAAAGCCGCCGGCCTGACGTATATCGAACTCGACGGAGATATCGGCTGTGTGGTCAATGGCGCAGGTTTGGCCATGGCAACCATGGATGCCGTCAAATATGGCGGCGGCCAACCTGCCAATTTCTTGGACATCGGCGGCTCCTCCAACCCTGCCAAAGTCACGGCAGCCATGAAAATCCTCAAACGCAAAAACGTCAAAGGGATTTTGTTCAATATCTTCGGGGGAATCACCCGCTGTGATGATGTGGCCAAAGGGATTATTTCAGCCCTCGATAGCATGGGTGGCATCGACATTCCACTCGTGATTCGCCTGACGGGCACCAACGAAGAATTGGCGCGTGAAATCCTCACGGCCAAAGGCATTAACGCCGGATCTTCGATGACCGATGCGGTCAGTGAAATTATTAAGCTAACCAAAGGTTAACAAAGGTTAATTTTTTTCGCTTCCAAGGCGCAAGACTCCAAGAAAACTGCCGATAGTTATCTTGGAGTTTGCTTAATTTAATGTTAAACTCCA
>CAZRFI010000211.1:5541-9001 GCA_964598905.1 uncultured Candidatus Sericytochromatia bacterium
CCAACTGAACAATACCAAAGAGAACCCAGGAGAACCCATGAAAACAAGCGTCCAGCTTACGACCCTCGCAGCCCTTACCACCACCGTACTTGCCGCCTGTAGTCCCCAGACACTTTTGCCACTTGGCAATGGCAATCAACCCGCGATCAATCCCGGCGTAAACAGCTTCGCAGCGGCTCAGAGTGGCGAACAGATCGTGCCCGGCAAAGTGCTCGTCAAATTCAGAGCCGGACGCGGCGGCACCATCAACAGTGCAGCACTCGCCCAAGTCGGTGTTCAGCGCTCGCGCAGTCTGGGTGCTGTTAAAAACAACCTCGAAGTGCTGGCCATTACCGGCAAGCAGTCCCCCGAGCGCGTCGCAACCGAGCTGGAGAAAAATCCGGCGATTGAATTTGCTGAACCCGTCTTTACCGTGCCTTTTCCAAAAGTCATGCGCGCCAGTGAAGATACCCCGCCCGCAGACAATGCCACTTACCCCAACGATGTCATGTTCCCCCGCCAATACGCCCACCAGGTGGCCAAATCTCAGGGCGGCTGGGCTGTACACCGCGGCAATCCCAAAGTCATTCTCGGCATTGTCGATTCGGGTCTGGATATCAACCACGTGGATCTCAAAGCCAAAGTGGTGGGCACCTACAACTCAGCTGACGGCAACCCCGAATCTGTGGACCATGTCGGCCATGGTACCCACGTTGCAGGCATTTCCGCAGCCCTGACCAACAATACCCTGGGTGTGGCTGGTGTCGCTCCCGATTGCAGTATTTTGGCTGTCAAAGTGGCACCGGGCAACAGCAGTTCTCCCACCACCGAAGGCATTGCCAACGGCATTCTCTACGCCATGGACAAAGGCGCACAGGTGATCAACCTGAGTCTGGGTTCTCGCCGCGAGTCTCAGGCGATTACCGACGCCGTCAAACAGGCTTTGGCCCGCAATGTGGTTGTCGTCGTGGCCATGGGCAACGACAGTGGCAATATCAAAAGCTGGCCTGCAGCCGTGCCTGGCGTGATTGCCGTGGGTTCGACCGACAACCGTGACCAGCGTTCGCGCTTCTCCAATTATGGCGATTGGATCACCGTGACGGCACCGGGTTCGGATATTCTCTCGACCTTCCCGCTCAACACCAATCTGATCGGCCAAAAAGAATACGGCGCGATCAGCGGAACATCCATGGCAGCTCCCTTTGTGACAGGTCTGGCGGGTTTGATCCGCAGCAAATACCCTGGCCTGAGCAATGTCGATGTCAAACGGGCGATTGAAATGTCGAGCGACGACCTGGGCAAACCCGGTTTTGATCCCGAATTTGGTTTTGGCCGTGTCAACGTTGCCAAAGCACTCAGCCGCGCCGGTGAACTGGCCGTAGGCGCAGCGCGCCGCTAAAGTTTAAACAGCAAGAACCCGGAAGTCGCAAGACCTCCGGGTTCTTTTCTTTTTTGCTTGGGCTTAATAATTTATGAGCTTAATTGTCGACGCCAGCCACTTTCCATTGGCCTTTGTCGTCGCGCTGCAAGATCAAAAAGCCCCGGTCGGTATCGTCTTCGATCTTGAGTTCAGCCACAATCAGGTAATGGCTGGTAAACCCCTGTTCTTTGAGGGATTCATACATGTCCCGCTTCCAGAGGCGCAGATCTTCCATGCTGTAAAAACGCATGCTCTGGATTTCAATTTTCATCGGCTCTTCTTCTTCAAATTCCTCCGACAATTCGTGCATCAGTTCAGCACGGGTCTTGTAGACCTCCCCTTCGGCCAGAAAGGGAAAAGCCGAGAGATCGAGGACCTGCTCCAGGTGCAATTGTGAGAATTCTGAGATATACGCCTTGGCCACAGCATAAGCGGCGGCTTTTTCGGAGGGATTGTCTTCGATCGGGACCTGTTTCTGGGTACAGCCTGTGAAGCTCAGAGAGAGGCAAAAAAGAGAGGTCAGCGCCCAATTCAAAACGCGTTTCTGCATGGTTTAAGTTGAATCCTTGTCTTGCGTGTTAAAAACCTCTCTTATGGTAGCATGAAGTGAGGATTTGCCATGCCCCCCATCAGCGTGATTGTTACCACCTCCCCTGGCCGCGAAGCCCATCTCTTGGCCTGTTTACAGATGCTCAGCCAACAGTGCCAATTGCCCCTTGAGGTGATTGTCGTCGACGATGGCTCAGAGCAAGGTGCCAGTCTGGCTCAAGCTCAGAGCTGGCCCTTTGAGCTGGTTTACGATTGGCGCAACAACGACTGCCGCGTTGCGCTCTCACGCAACCGGGGTGCAGAGCGGGCGAGGGGGCAGATCCTGGTGTTTATCGACTCGGATATTTTGCTCAACCCTCTGGCGCTGGAGGCCTATGCCCTCTTTCTCGATCTCAAAGCCCATTGGCTGCTCTATGGCTATTATGGCTACCACGAAGAATTACTCACACCTTCGGCCTTGCTGCCAGGCCAGACGGTTCAGTGGTGCGATCGGCGCTATGTCGAGTTTAACGAAAACCAGATTCTGCCTGCCCCCAATTTGTTGCGTTTTCCCCACGAGTGGGCCTGGAGTGGCAATTTTGCCTTGCACCGCTCGCTTTACAAACAACTCAAGGGCTTTGACAGCCGTTACCAGGGCTGGGGGGGCGAAGACCTGGATTTTGCCAGCCGGGCGATCACTTCAGGCTTTGAGCTGCATTTTTTGCTCGATGCCTGGGGCGAACATATGCCCCACACCTTAAACGAGCCCTTTCACACACTGTCTGCTGAGCAAAAGAGCCAGATCTACCAGAGCCATTACACGCCCTCGCCTTACCCTGTGCGGGTCTTGTCGACGCCCCAAGGGCTGAAGGCTTTGTTGGCGAAGATTCATGGCTTTTATGTGCCGCAGACGGACTATTATCAAAAAGGGACAAACGGAAATTAAAAATGGAGCCCAATCAGATTCGAAACATGGCCGAACTCAAGGCCTTTTGTGACGCCGGCGGCAAGCCCGACTTTTTGTTTTTTTGGGGACATCACCCCCGCCAAGTGGGGGTAATCGACAAAAGTTGCCTGAGCAATTGGTACCCCGCCGGTTTTGAAGCCGAAGGCCATTGGTACTTTACCAGTGAACATTACCTGATGGCCCAAAAAGCCTGGCTCTTTGGTGATTTGCATGCCTTTGAACAAATCCGCTTGGCAACGGAACCGGCTGAGGCCAAAGACTGGGGGCGCAAGATCAAGGGCTTTGATGAGTCACTCTGGCTGATGCATCGCTGGGAATATAATTTGTCTGCCAATCTTGAGAAGTTCTCCCAAAACCCCGAGCTCAAGACCTTTCTCTTGGGCACAGGTGCACAGGTGCTGGTCGAAGCCAGTCCTGTGGATGCCATCTGGGGCATTGGTCTGGCCGCCAACGATACCCGCGCCCACCACCCGCAGCAGTGGAAGGGCCTGAATCTGCTGGGCTTTGCCCTGATGGAGGTGCGCAGCCGTCTGTGTGTCTGATGCGTTAAGTGACTCACAGACCCA
>CAZRFI010000212.1:0-8992 GCA_964598905.1 uncultured Candidatus Sericytochromatia bacterium
CTATTTGCGTTTGTAGCTGACTGTTTGCCTGTGGGAGGTATCAATCTTGAGATCCGTTCGCCCCTGGGTCACGAGGGCTTTGTTGATACGATCAATGCGTTCGGCGTCTTTGGACGTGATGAAATTATAGACATCCCCCTCTCTGTCTAAACGACCCACACGCCCATTGCGGTGGAGGTAATAATACGGTTCAGAAGGCAGATCAAAATTAAGCACCCATTGCAAATGGGGAATATCGATGCCGCGCGCAAAAATATCTGTGGCAATCAAAATACCGCCTCTTTTGCGAAAGTTGGCAATCACCTCCGCACGGTCCTTAATTTCGAGGTCTTTGTGCAGCAAAAACATGTTTTTTTGACCTGCGGCCAATAATTCTTCAGATAAACGCTGGGCGCGCAGTTTGCTGCCTGTAAAAATCACGCCGTTGCGGTGCTTTTGCTGTCTGAGAAAGTCTTTGACGTAGATAAATTTTTCTTTTTCTTCGACAGACAGATTAAAAATGTCGATGCGCATCTCAGCGGTATTTCCCTGGGTGCCATCAATGGCTTGCAGGGTGAGTGCCGGGAAAAACGATTGGATGGTTTCGGTAAACTGGGCGGGACGGGTGGCACTCACCAAAAAGAGCTGAAAGTCGGTGTCTTGCAGCTCAAAAGCCATCTGCTGCATGATGCTTTTGAATGAGGGCTCAAGCAGGTGATCCGCTTCATCCAGGATCAGGTATTTTAAACTGGCTTTAGAAAGCTCTTTGTTTTTTAACGAGCGCAGACAGCGATCCGGCGTCGTTACCAAGATATCCATCGGCATCGAGAACATACTCTTGAGGGATTTGCCTTTGTCGCCCCCCACCAGCTTGCGCACGCGCAGCTTGGCGTGATGTGAAATTTCTTTGACGACAGAGAAAATCTGGGCGGCCAGCTCTCGGGTCGGGGCGACAATCACAGCTCGGGGGCTGCCATTGATGCGCACATCGTCTTTGCTTTCGGCGGCCTTGAGTTGGGAGACCAAGGGCAATAGGTAGCCGAGGGTTTTGCCTGTGCCCGTATGGCTTTGCACAGTAAAGTGACCTGGGCCCATCAGTTTGGGGATACACTCGACTTGAATGGGTGTGGGCACGGAAATAAAAACGGAGGCGAGATAGGCGAGTAAGTCTGTGTTCGTTATGATATCAGCGAATTCAGTTACTTTCTTAGAATTCATGGGGGTGTCCTCTTTTGTAAGCGAAGCGCAAGGCGGTGCTTGATTGGTTTGAATTTAAAGTATAGCCGAATTCTATTTTCTTCGTGTTCTCTGCGCCCCTTTACCTGCTAACTCTTGCTCCAGGTGCGCGATATCTGACTGGCTCAAGTTGCAAACCTGCCGTATAAAGGCGTGATCGGCTTTCTCACACAACATTTGTTTCGCTATTTCATCATTGTCCAAAACTTCTTCCAATTCGTGCTCGGCTTCATTTTTTTGTCTTGGCATGCTTGAACGCCTCTTGTTCTCGTTTAATTTTAATTAAGTGATTTCATTTTAGCGCAAGCTCAGAGATGTCTGAGGGCTTCTTGTTTGAGCCTTTGCGCCAAAGCCAAACCCACAGGGCCTGGCGGTTCGGTTTTTAAGTAGATCAGCTTGAGTTCAAAGGAGGGCGGAGGGCTGTTGAGTTCCAACGAGACCAGGGAGCCCTGTTCCAGATCCGCTTTGACCAAATGCAAGGGCAAAAAACCCCAGCCAAATCCCGCCTTGATAAAATGCACGAGGGTTGAAAGATCGGCCATTTGCCACTGATTGGCTTCGGGCAGGTGCTGCTGATCGGCACTGCGATCTGTGACATTTAAATGAATGTATTGGTTGAGTTCAAAACGGGTCAGAGGTGGCTTGAGCCGGGACAGGGCGTGCTGTGGCGCAACCACGTAGACAAACGCAACTTTGCCCAGCGGTTCTGAGGCCAAGAGACGTTGCTGAGAGGGATGAAGCCATCCGGTAATCCCCAATTGCGCACTTCTTTTGAGCACGCGTTGGGCAATCGCTTCGAGCATTTCTGTGTGTACCTGCCAGGTCGTGTCGGGGAATTGGTTCTGAACCGCAATCAGACTCTGACTGATCCAGTGCAAAGGCGCAATCATATCCAAGACCACAGACAGATGGGGTTCATGCCCTTTTTGCAAAATTTGCGCCTGTTGTTGCAGTTGGTGGCTTTGGCTCAAAATTTGATAGGCCTGTTTGAGCAAAATCTGCCCTGCATCGGTGAGTTGGGGCTTGCGTGAACTGCGGTCAAAGAGCAGAACCCCCAGATGTCTTTCCAATTGGGCCACACTGTGAGACACACTTGACTGCACCCGATCTAAACGCCTGGCCGCTTCTGAAAAAGAGCCCCCTTCGGCAACGGTGACAAAGAGCTGTAATTGGTCCAAAGTGAATTGTGAAAGCAAAGTCATCCCTCTCCCTTTTGTCTAACAATTTATATCTAAAAATTCGATAATAATCATCTTTAAATATCTATAGTATAGATGATTAGGATTGATTATACTCAATTTAACGAAATCAAAAACATATTCGAAACGTTCAGGAGAAAAGACAATGCAAAAATTAATTTCAGCCAGTATTTTGATGATGATTCTGACGGGGTGCAACACCGCTCCCATGCTGAACCAACCTATCGCTCGCCAAAATGTAAGGGCTCAGTCAGTCGGCCAATCCGCAGAGGCTGTCAAATTAGTAGATGGTTTTACAACGGTGATCGACAAGCAAAAAGTCATTCAAAAGTTGACCGCAAATGAAATAAAGATTCAAAAAGCAGATATCTTTGATCAAAAAAATGTGTTGATCATTGAGTTCTCAAAAGGCCGCAGCAACTCAGTGATTGGCTTTTTAAGAATGTATCTGAGACCCACAGGTGTTTCAGAAATCCAAATGGTCGGCAATTTTTACAAGAATCTCCCTGTCGTGCTCAGCAAACAAGAATCGGCGCAGATCTTAAAAAGTGCCACGAACTACCCGCATGACGCGAATTTAGATCAGATTTTAGACTAAGGCTTGGCTAAAGAAAAGGCCGCTTGAAATAGGGGTTCATTCCACCAGTATATAAAATGAAAAAACCATGTGTTTTACATTTTGATTAATCATCCGTTAAATTTAACTTCTGCGCCAATTTAAAACCTGTATATTGTTCATTCCCTGTAATTTCTGCCAATACAAACTCCGGAGGATGATAACGACGCGCTATCTCTTCGTTGGCGAATTCAAGCTCGAAGATCATCAACCCAGAATTTGGTTTTTCATAAACGTCGAGGGATCCGCCAGCCAAAGCGTATCGTTTTTTGACTGCAAATTGACCATCAAGGGCAGACAGATGTTTGTATTCTTCTGCGTCAAGGTAAAGTGTTGTCATCGGCTCCGAGAGGTGAGAGAATTTCCCATACTTTTTACCCAATTTGAATAGCGTCGTTCCATCGGGATCTGTCATCTTGCGAAGTCGGAGATGTGAATTCTTGATATATACGTCTTCTATGAGGCGATACGTTTCTTTCGACAAGCTATCGATTTTGGCAGCATCGACAAGCCAACGTCGTTCGACTTCTGGCATTGAATATTTAGGAAAAGGATCCATCCCTGATTTCCACCTTTCATATCTGATCCAGATAAACGCCATGGGTGTGTTCATCTTAGCTTGTACCAGCTTCATTTCAAAGTCAGCATCTTCTCATCTTACGAAGCCTGAGTGTTGAGCAGCCCCATTTTTACCCCTCTTGTTTAAATTTCCATGACACACTCAAATCTTTGCTATACAATGCTTTGACACCTTATCCGTGGATAGGTGGTGTTAAGATATGAAACACCAGAAATGAATGTGGGTGCCACATGGGCGTTATTAATCAGGCTTTTGATTCCATTTTGGATCTCCCGGAGAACTTTGAGGAAATTTTTGACTTCCTCGACGAGCACTACGCAAAAAACAGAGACCCGTGGGGCCTTGATCATAAAGTGATCAAGGCAGGTGTCAAAATGGTCTGGCCGCTCTACAAACATTACTTTCGCGTGCGACTCTTTGGAGCCGAAAAAGTCAAAAACCACCCATATATGGTGGTGGCCAATCACACGGGCCAGATTGCGATGGATGGTGCCCTGCTTTACGCTGCCTTTCTGACCCAGATCCACCCCCCCAGGGTGTTGCGGGCCATGGTGGAGCGCTTTATCCCCACCTTGCCTTTTTTTGGCAATAGGGTTGCCGAATGTGGCGCTGTGCTTGGCGACCGCCAGAATTGCAAACAGCTGATCGAAAACGGCGAGTCGCTTTTGGTCTTCCCCGAAGGGGTGCGTGGGGTTGCCAAGAACACCCGCCATTTTTACCAGGTTCAGACATTTTCAAAGGGCTTTTACCGCATGGCTTTGATTCACCATACCCCCATTCTCCCCTGTGCGATCATTGGCTGTGAAGAAATGTATCCCTATGTCTACCACCCCCGCTGGCTGGCCAGAAATTTGGGGATGCCGGCTTTGCCGTTGAGCGCATCGATGCTGCTGGGGCCACTGGGGCTGCTGCCGCTTCCCAGCCCCGTGGATATCATCATCGGGGATCCGATTGAGCTGCCCAAGGAATTAGAGGTGGACTCTCCCGATAAAGAAATTGAGCCCCATGTGGCCGAAATTCAGGCGCACATCGCAGAGATGGTGCGCACAGGTCTCAAAAACAGAAGGCCTTTTAAAGAACTGATCGGCCTGCCCGATCAAAGGGAGATCTGATGAACACCCTCAAAGCAGAAGACATCAAAACCATCCTGATCATTGGCATCGCAGGTGGCCTGGCCCAGAGCCTTTGCAAGCGCCTGCACGCAGCGTACCCCCAGGCCCAGATCATTGGTGTGGATTCCCGGCCCCTGGAACCCTCCACGCTCCCCAATGTGACCTATCAGACGATTCGCTACTCACGGGGGAATTTTGAAAATCTCTTCCGGGAATATGCTTTTGATCTGGTCTATCACCTGGGAAGGGTCAGCCACACCAACCTCATCAATCAGCTGAGCGTGGCTGAACGCTTGGATCTCAATATCATCGGCACAAGTCGGATTCTGGATTTGTGTCTGAAACATGAGATCAAAAAAATCATCATTTTATCCACCTTTCATGTCTATGGCGCCCTGCCGGATAACCCTGCCTTTCTCAATGAAGAGACCTTTCTGCGGGCCAGTATTGCTTACCCTGAGCTCAGGGATGTGGTCGAAATGGATCAGCTGGCAAGCTCCTGGATGTGGAAGCATCAAAATCACATCCAGACAATTGTCTTGCGCCCCTGTAATATTCTGGGCCCCCAGATTAAGAACACCTTCAGCCGCTATCTTTTAAACCCCTGGACCCCAACCCCAATGGATTACAACCCGATGTTTCAGTTTATCCATGAATCGGATATGGCCCATGCCCTGCAAAAATGCGCAGCAGTGGTCCCAACAGGCATCTACAACATCGCGCCCTATGAGATTATCTCCTTAAAAGAAGCCCGCAAGACCATCGGTGTGCCTGGGATCCGGACGCCCCTGTTTATCCTCAGTCATCTGGCAGAAGTTTACAAGCGTTTTAATCCTGACATTCCCAATTATCTGCTGGACTACTTAAAATATTCATGCCTGATTGATACCCACGCCATCAGAAGCTTCCTTGGGAACGATTTTTGCCAATACACCAGCAAAGACACCCTGAAACAGCTGAAGCCTGCTCAGAAACGCTGAGCTGAAAGGCCCAAGCTCAGGGTTCGTTTAGGGAGTATGTTCAGAATTCGAATGACCGCAAGGGTGAGCGCCTCGATTTTCAAATCCCCATTTATAATTTTCGCATTTGCCATCGTTGTTTTCATCAAACCAGAAATGACAGTCACATAGAGTGCAATAGCCTTTGTTTTTAATTTTATCGTCAGATGGCGCTATCTTCTGCTCGACGATCAGCACGCCCTGGCCGCCGTGATCGAGCAGGCCATGGCCGCCCCCGGCGGAGACAGAGCTGGAAATTGATTCATCACCGCGAAGGAGCGAGCCAATGGCTAAGAAAATGATCCCTTTAGAGTCGATTCCGCAGACATGGTACATGGGCTGGACGATTTCGACCCAGACCACCAAAACGGTTACCGTGACGCTCCAAGACAGCTCCACGACCTACATCGACAAGGTCACTGGCACAGGGCTGATGATCATCATCGAGGTGCCGAATTGTGATGTCATGAAATGTATCCTCGAACCCTTCGTCGTGTCCAATGCGCTTGAAAGACCGGCCGTGCAGGGCTTCAACATCTTTGTCGAAGACGAGATCAATACCAACTACAAAGCTTTGCTCGCGACGATCATGGCCTGGCCTGCTGCAAGCTGAAGCCGGGGATAGCGACGCGCCTCAGGTCTTTCAATCGACCGCATAAAGGATACCGAAACAGATGTAAAATTATTTTTCAATGCTAGACTGGATTTCCAAGATATCATTATTCGTTAAAATGCTTTGATTGAGAATGCTTGAAGCCACACCCTTAAGTTCAGCAAGTGCTTGATGCGTTTTGGCCCATTTTTTCAGAATTGTTCGCGATTCGATATCGAGAGTCAAAGGCAGATGCTGAAAATGATTATTTACCATGGCTTGCTCGGGCCTGATTTCAAGCGTCTTCATAAGCAGATTGGTAAATATTATTCCAATCTCTGAATACCTTGAGGCTCATTTCATAAGCCAACATTTCATCTATGGTTAATGCACCAAGAGTTGTAAAAGGTCGTACCTGGCACGCTTGGCAGCGGCGTCTGCCTCAGCGTGGATAACTGACGGGTGGAGAGCAGTTATCGCCACAGATATCTTACGACCGCAGGGAGACAAGATGATCTGCTCTTGTTGGATTTGAGTCACTTACCCTTATCAATTCTGGCAAGCCTCAATTAAAAGCTGATTTTCTGTATATTCATTTTTAGTTAATTTCAACTTGGTCATCTTGCGCAGTTGATTCTTCAAGTTCGTGCTGCAGTTCTGCCTCGATTTGTTCCACAGAAGGTAAGCTTGAAGCCAGTTCCGTAGGTAAAGCTCGCGTAAAGTCATAATCAGCAATTCCAATGGGCTTGTGAATATCTCTCAGGGCATATTCAGCCAGGATACTGTTTTTATTCTGACAGAGAATCAAGCCTATGGTTGGTTGATCGGATTCATGCCGCAGACAATTATCAACTACAGAGCAATAAAAATTCATTTTCCCTGCATATTCAGGCTTGAATTTGCCTCTTTTTAATTCAACAACGACAAAACAACGCAACTTAAGGTGATAAAACAATAAATCCAGAAAAAAGTCATCATCACCTACAGATAAAGGGTATTGCCTACCAACAAAAGCAAAGCCCTGACCCAGTTCGAGTAAAAAATTTTCAATGTGTTGAACCAATTGGAGTTCCAGCTCTCGCTCATGAAAGGGTTCTGCCAAAGTCATAAAATCAAAAAGATAAGGGTCTTTCAAGACTTGCCCAGCCAACTCAGACTGAGGGGAAGGTAGACGATTTCCAAAATTATGGACAGCAGCGCCCTGTCGCTCGTGCAATTTACTTTTGATCATACTGCTGAGAGTGTCTCGTCCCCAACCTTCAGTGATGACCTGCTGCATATACCAGTATCGCAGGGAGTTATCCTTAATTTTTTCGTAAAGGATAACATTTTGACTCCAGGGAATTTGCATGGTCAGCCAAGATAAGTCTTGTTGTGTTTCATCGGCTTTTTCTTCGCTGGCTAATTGTGCCACGGCCTGTGGCACTTTTGCAGACAAGGCCGGATACTCACGATAGAAACGCAGCATCCGTTTGATGTTTCTCTCTGAAAACCCTTTTTCTTCGGGCATTGCATTGAGTAGATCACGGGAAAGTCTTGGGATAATGCCTGTTCCCCAACCCTCCATTTTTTGCCTATCATGAATCATTTTTCCGACGTCCCAATACATCAGAATCATCTCTGCATTGGCAGAAAGTGTTGCTTTGATCTGGGCTCGACGAATACGAGCCTTGATATCATTGAGAAGACTTGAATAGAGGGTTAATTCGCTCATCATTGAGAACCATCCCTTGTTTTTAGAGGTGAAGAAATACCGAGAGCTTTTGCCATACTTTCAAAACCTAGCTCATCATTAAACCATGTCTTGCACCAGTCAAGACGATCTAGCTGGTTACCCTTCATGCGCTGACTTGGGAATTAGCCTGATCAGTATAACACTCCAGTCTGAGATTCAGAAATCGCTAAAAGTAGCATGATAATTGGGATTTACCCTCAGCTTGTCCTTGCAACGGACGCAATATAAGGTCTGGTATCGAATTCAATCTTCGTAAATTAATCAAATTTGATAATCAGCATGACGATAAGAGAATAATACATTCGCCATTTCCTGAATTCACAAAAGAGCAAATTAATGTTTTCCTCATTTGCTTTGTTGGCTATTTGACAGACTTTTTTGAAGAGAATTTATCCAAAAATTATGACACCTTTTTTTATAAAACGGCTCAATCGAATCTGATTATTTTTGGCCATCAAAATGGTGAGTTTTTTGAGATGCAATTTAATGACCCTGATAAGTTTGATGCAATGTTTGAAGCGTTGAAACGAGTTAAACAATAAAGATCTTGCTTTGTTTTTGTTTGCTTCTTTGTCTGTGTGATTGAGTTGGTCTTGTTGCCTGTGTTTGCTAAAAACCATTATTTCACTGGGGTTAAGACGAGAGGTCTGCAGCTTGCGAGATGTGAGTGTTTATCAAGGCCTTACAGAGGGATAACCTGGATTCAGTCAGCCCTTGGCACGCTTGTAGCAGCGTCTGCCTCAGCGTGGATAACTGACGGGTGGAGAGCAGTTATCAATCAAGATATGCCGCACCGTCGGCATGATCTGATCTTGTTGGCCCTGAATAGTCGCACGTTTTGTGAATCCGGCTCTCATCATGCACAAGAAAACGGGATTTTGTGTGCACGTTTTGGATCTCATGCACAAGAAAACGGGATTTTGTGTGCACGTTACTCATTTCTGA
>CAZRFI010000213.1:0-8967 GCA_964598905.1 uncultured Candidatus Sericytochromatia bacterium
CCTTTTCAGAAAGACCGCAACTTGGCCCTGCGGGTGATCAAACACCTGATTCTGGCCCATGCTGAGGCCTACCGTGCCGTCCATGCCCAAGACCCGATTGCCTGGGTGGGCTTTGCCAAAAATATTACGCTTTTAGAGCCGAATGTCCCTGGAAATCCCCTCGACCAGGCCATGACGGGCTTTCAGAGCTATCTCTTTAATGAGGCCTTTTGGGATGCGATCAGCCAGGGCGAACTCAATTTTAGTCTGCCCGGCGTTGAGCCCATTCAAATCCCTTACAACAAAAACCTGCACGGCAGCATGGACTTTGTGGCCTTTAACTATTACACCCGCTATATGATTACCGCCAGCGGAGCCCAAGTCACCCGCCCCGGCGTGCCTGTCAACGAACTCAATTGGGAGATCTACCCCGAAGGCTTGTTAAAGGTCCTGCGTCTGGCCCATAAACATGCCAAACGTTTACATGTGCCGATTATTATCTCCGAAAATGGCCTGGCTGATGCCGACGACAGCCAGCGCCGGGCCTTTTTGCTCCAACATTTGCAGCAGATCTGGCAGGGCCTACAAGAGGGCATTCCTGTGGCGGGCTATTTGCACTGGAGCCTGATGGACAATTATGAATGGGCCGACGGTTTTGAAGCCAAATTTGGGCTCTTGGATATTCAGCGCAAATGGCGGCCGTCGGGCCTGATGTTTCAAGAGATCGTCAAACAAAACGGCTTTCCTGCCGCTTGGCTCGACCAGCACCCGCTGCCTGCACGCTAAGGACTCAATCGCAGCTACAGCCGCTATATCCGCTATATCCGTTAGATCCGCTCCAGGCGCAAATCCAACTGGGCCTGCAATTGATTAAACGGCATGGCCCCTTTGAGTTCCATCAGGGTTTTGCCTTTGTGAAAGAGCATGAGTGTGGGAATACTCTGAATGCCGTAATGGGCGGCCGCTGCGGGGTTTTGATCGACGTTGACTTTGATAATTTTGAGTTTGCCGGCATATTTTTCAGAAACCTGTTTGAGCACGGGGTTCATCATTTTGCAGGGGCCACACCACTCGGCCCAAAAATCGACAAGCACGGGCACGTTGGATTCATTTAAAAGACTTTCAAAGCTGGGTTTGGTTTGGGCGGACATGGCATAAGCCTCCTATAATTGAAGTTCTCTATAAATACTATAGGGGGTATTGATTATTAGGTCAAGTCTTTTCAATCTTTTAGGGGCAGGGCATACTCTATCAGGGTACGTTGTAAATCGCCCCAGAAAACGGGATTTTGATTCGCTCCGAGCAGGCGGCGGGCCTGACTGGGCACCTCTGTTTGCAAATACTGCTGCAATTCCGTGACACTTAAGACGCCGTCTTGATTCTGATTGGCGTCACCTTGCAGGCCCTTGAGCAGGTAAAAGGTAAACAGCGAGTGTTTTTGGGCTTTCCACCAAATGCTCATTTCATGGCTTTGGGAGGCATGGATCAAAAGGGCCCGGTTGAGTTTGGGCAAGCTGTGTTTTGTGCTTTCTAAAACCAAGGGCTTGCGGTCGGGCAAAAGTGGTCCTGCGGGTGTCATGCCGCTGAAACAGGCGTCGATCACCACTGTCAGCTCAGAATAATTGAGCTTGGCCAGGTTCTGGTAGAGGGTTTCCAGGGCGTAGCCACTGCTGGCGAGATAATTGGGATTGGCATCCACGGGCAGTAAAAAACTTTTGCCCGCCAGGGTGGCGGCCCCGTGACCCGAATAATAGATCAGAATGGGGGTCTGGGGCTTGTGCCAATCGGCCATCTGGCCACGGGGTTCTTCGCGATTGCCAAAGACGGTCTCCAAATCCGCTTTGCTGGCATTGGCCAAGCTGATGGTGTTTTCGGGCAGAAAACCCAGCATCTGTTGGCTGTAGCGT
Source organism: uncultured Candidatus Sericytochromatia bacterium (assembly GCA_964598905.1). Lineage (GTDB taxonomy): Bacteria > Cyanobacteriota > Sericytochromatia > UBA7694 > UBA7694. The sequence goes on from CAZRFI010000213.1 coordinate 1,887, forward strand.
TTGACCATCTCTGCATCGTGCAGGGCAAATTCGCTGGCGGGGGCCTGGCGGTAATCCTGATTGCCAATGATAATCGCCAGGCCCGCGTGTTTGTTTGTCGTTTGGGGGATGGGCTCCAGGCTTAAACTGGGGGCAGCAGAAGGTTTCAGCGGGAACTGTGAAGATCCTGAAAAAGCCAAACGCAGTTTTTGCATTTCTGTTTCGCTTAATTTCACAGGCTGAGAGAGTGAACCGTAGATGGGATCGCGTACCTCCAATTCAAATTGCAGGGACGAACGCCTTTGCAGGGTTTGGGGCAGGCTGCTCAAATCAAATTGGGCTTGGCCCGAAGCCGCTGTCAGGGTTTCACTTTGCCATCCGCTTTCGCTTTCACTCAGCAGGGCTTTGCGTAAATAGAGGGCTTTGCCAGGCGCTGCTGAAATCGCCTTCCAGGGGGATTCATTTAAAACCGTGTTTTCGATCTGGGTGTCGGCAATCAAAAGAGCAGCGACCATATCCGCACCGACAAGAATCAGGCTGGCCCAGCCCCAGAGGCCAATTTCGTCTGAAGCAGATTTGGGCAGGGTCTGCTGATCGAGCCAAAATCCCCCCAAAAGCAGGCCCAAACTCAGGGTCGTACCCAGCGTGCTGCCCCAGAAAGAGGGCTCACTTTTTTTTTCGATCACCAGCAATTGTCGCTCTTCATACTCTTGGTCGAGATGCAACTGCATGGAAAGGGTCAGGGGCGCTTGTTTCAGCAGCATGACCTCACTGGTTGTGAGCACAGGGTGCTGTGCCTGACGGGTTTCTGTTTTTAAACTGGGCGGGCTTTGGCTCTCATCACGCCAAAGAGCCATACTCAAGGCACAGCCTTGTAAATTGAGCAAGAGCGGGAGAAACAAGAGACAACGTGGGAGAATTTTCAATCGGGCCCCGCTTGACGGCGTTTTGTTTTCTTACGATGATTGTATCATGTTCAATTTTATGATTCTTTGCTTTTATGTGTGTTTCTGGCTGGCCCTCTCTCAGCCCCAAGCAGAAGCGAGCCCCTTGCAGGCCTCGGTGGAAGTCTGCCCAGGTCCCCATGACAGCTTTGCAGAAACCCGTGCAGCAGCACTGAATGAGGCCCGCCGGGAAATCTTATTGCAGGGTGGAGAAGTTCGGATCTCAGCCCAGACCGCTGTGGCTGCGGGTGTGGTGCAAGACGACTGGCTGCAATTGTTCAGCTCCGGTGTTGTCAGCCAAGAAAAAGTCCTGGCCGAAAGCTGGTTGCCAGCCAAAGAACAACAGCCCCCCTGTTATGCCCTGACTTTGCAGGCAGCTGTCAGGCTCTTGCAAAAGGCCAGTGAATCCGAGTTGGATCTGCGCCTCTGGCTGCCAGAAAGTCAACTCACAGAGGGCCAACCTGTGGAACTGAATTTACTCAGTGCCAGTGGGGGCTATTTGACCCTTGTGAATGTCTCTGCCGATGGTTCGGTCACGCTTTTATTGCCCAATGCCCGCCAGCCCATGCCCTTTTATCTAGAACCGGGCCAGCTCAGCCAATTTCCGGCGCTGTTGAACCAAGCGGATCTCAAACTGGTGGCTCGGGTGTTGCCCGGCCAGGCCAGCAGCCGCGAGGTGCTCAAAGGCATTCTCACCCGCACACCTCTGCAGCTCCAGACCGGCCCAACAGGCCCGTTTAAACAGGGCCTGTTTCAGGTCTATGACCGCTTTGGCACGGGTCTTTATGGCGATTTAATGCGCCTGCTCCTGGCCCTGCCTGCGCAGAGCTGGAACGAAAGCAGTTTTGTCTATCAGATCAGCCGAGAGAATGTCTCGAACTAGTCTTCTACTTAGTCTTCTGCTCCATCGACACGGGACTCCACCTTTTGACCATAGGGGCGGGCCGTTGGTTTGCTCTTGCGCTCTTCGCCACGGGCCTTGCGTTTGGCATCTTCACGCATAATAAAGCGCACAGGGGTGCCCACAAAACCGAAGCTCTCACGCATTTTGCGTTCTACATGGCGCAAATAGGGCTCTTCGACAATATCTGGGTGATTGCTAAACAGCACAAAGGTCGGTGGGCAAACGCTGACCTGGGTACCGTAGTTGATCCGTGCCCTGCGATTTTTGCGTGCCGGGGGTGGGGTCATTGCGACAATTTCGTTGAGTACCTCGTTAAACAGACCTGTGCTGATTCGGCGCTGGTTTTCTTCGCTGGCGGCTTTGGCCACGTCGAGCAGGTTATACAGGCGCTTTTTGGTCACGGTGGAGGTAAAGAGCACGGGGGCATACTCCAGGAAATAGAGCTTATCGCGCAGGGCGTCGGCGTGTTCGGTCATGGTGCGATTGTCTTTGTCGGGAATCAGGTCCCATTTATTCACCACAATCACGCAGGCTTTGCCCAAATCCTGGGCCATGCCGGCAATACGCTGGTCCTGATCCGAGACGGGTTCGGTGGCATCCACCACCAAACAGACCACATCTGCACGGTGAATCGCTTTGATCGCACGCACGACCGAAAAGCGCTCCACACCATACCGCACCTTGGATTTTTTGCGAATCCCGGCGGTGTCGATCAGGACATAACTTTCACCCTCGCGTTTGCAGACACTGTCGATCGCATCGCGGGTGGTGCCGGGCATATCGCTCACGGTCATGCGCTTTTCGCCCAAAAGGGTGTTTACAATTGAAGATTTGCCCACATTCGGCTTGCCCACAATCGCCAATTTGAGGCCTTCTTCTTGCTCTTCTTCTGTTCCGCGCTCCAATTCGAGCTTGGCGACCACATCGTCGAGCAGATCGCCGACGCGATTGCTGTGAATCGCTGAAATGGCGTGGATGTTATCACTGAGGCCCAATTCGTAAAATTCAGCAGCGGCGGAGGTGTCGCGCATATCGTCGAGTTTGTTAACGGCCACAATCACCTGTTTGCGGCGCTGGCGTAACTCATCGGCAATCACGCGGTCGAGCGGGTGCAGGCCAGTTTGACCATCCACCAGGAAAATAATTACCTGGGCTTCATCGACGGCCAACCAGGCCTGTTGTTGCACAGATTCGTGCAAATCGTCGGACTCTTCAAAGAGCAGACCGCCGGTGTCGATCACAATAAACGAATGTCCTGTCCATTCACAGGTCAGGTAGAGACGGTCGCGGGTTACCCCCGGCATATCGTCAACGATTGCCATGCGGGATCCGACAAAGCGGTTCGCCAGGGTCGACTTGCCCACATTTGGACGTCCGACAATTGCCACCAATTGTCCGCTATTTACTGAGGCCATATCATTTCTCCGATCAGCGGAGAGGGCTCAGGGGCAGTCTCCGTAATAGTATACGCCCGGCTCAGGGCCGCACGGGCGTCAGTATCCGTATAGGGGGGGTTAAAATACAGGCTGGCCAAAGGCTCACCTGCTGTGACGCGGTCACCGCGTTTTTTGTGCAGGATCACGCCTGCACCCAAATCGAGCACGTCGTCTTTTTTGTCACGGGCCCCACCGAGGGCTTTGAGGGCATTGCCCACTTCACGGGCGTAGAGATCATGCACATAACCCGATTGGGGGGCATCAAAGGTCGTGACTGTGCTGGCTTGGGGCATGAGTTTAAAATCTTCTGTAACGGCGGGATTGCCCCCTTGGGCAGCCACCATCTCACGGAATTTTTCCAGGGCTTTGCCACTGGCAATTTGGTGTTTTAACAGCGTTTTTCCCTCTTCGAGGCTGTTTACCCGGTTGGCATTGATCAATTGCATCGCGCCGAGGGTCAGGACCACTTCGTTTAAATCAGCGGGGCCTTCCCCTTTGAGAGTGGCAATTGACTCTTCGACTTCGAGGGTGTGGCCAATGGCAAAACCGAGCGGTTGCTCCATATCGCTGAGCAAAACCGAGACCGAACGCTTGAGATTTTTGCCCACCTTGACCAGCATTTCCGCCAAATCTTTGGCGGAGGCATAATCGGGCATAAATGCGCCCGACCCGTATTTGACGTCGAGCACGATGACATCTGCACCTGCGGCAATTTTTTTAGACAGAATCGAACCGACAATCAGCGGGATATTGTCGACAGTGGCAGTCACATCGCGCAAGGCGTAGAGCACCTTGTCAGCGGGGGCCAGGTTTTGGGTTTGGCCGACCACGGCCACCCCCACCCGCTTGAGCTGATCCAAAAATTGCGGGCCGGTCAAACTGGTTTGAAAGCCAGGAATGGCTTCAAATTTATCCACTGTTCCGCCGGTATGCCCCAGGCCACGGCCTGAGAGTTTAGCGACCACCAGACCTGTGCTGGCAACCAAAGGGGCCAGCACGAGGGTGACTTTATCTCCGACGCCGCCGGTGCTGTGTTTATCTACTTTGATACCGCTGACGGAGCTGAGATCGAGCAGTTCACCCGAATGGGCCATAATATCTGTTAAATCTGTGGTTTCTGCTTCATTCATGCCTTGAAAATACACGGCCATCAGCCAGGCGCTGAGCTGGTAGTCGGGAACACTGCCCGCGGTCACACCGTTGAGCAGAAGTTCAAGTTCTTGGCGATTCAGGGCTTCGCCATCCCGTTTTTTGCGAATAATATCTACTGTGTTCATAAACGGGCATTTTAGCACCCCGAGACAGCTCAGGACAATGGAATCAAGAATTTGCGTGAGAATCCGGGGGGGAGATTTCGAGCAGTTTTTGGCCCGCACTCACCTGTTGCAGGGGGCTGACACAGACCTCGCGGACCACTCCTGCAAAGGGGGCATTTAAACTGGTTTCCATTTTCATTGATTCCAGCACCACCAGCAGATCCCCTTCGGCGACAGGTTGACCCACGCTGACCTCGAGCTTTAAAACCTTGCCCGGCAGGACCGCGCAGAGATCTCCTGTCTGGGTTTGGGTTGCGGGGCGGCGCAGGCGGGGCAACATCTCTAGGCAGAGATTGCCCCAGCTGCGATGGTGCAGCCAGAGTTGGGTGTCATTTTGCCAAACACGGCAGAGGTATCTCAGGTTTTGGTATTCAAAACAGACCTTTTCAGCGTCGGCTTCAATCAGGTGCAGATGCATTTCTTCAAGCTCTTCGCCATCCCTTTCGGGTCTGAAGGCCAGTTTGTTTAACCCGCTCTGGCGGTAGCTCAGGCTGAATGGTTGGTTTAAAAAGGCCCAATGTTCACGCTGGGGAGCAGACGGATTGTTGCGCCAGCCTGTGGGCAGGCCCGCTGCTTGCAAGGGGTCCCGTGGGCGCATGTACCAGCGCCAAGCAGTGGCGGCAGCCAATAATGCCAGTGGCGGATTTGCCTGGGGAGCTGGCAGTTGGGTTTGAATTGCAAGCTGGGCTTCGAGCCAACCCGTGTGGACACGTCCTTCGGCAAGATCTTTTTCAGCACATAAGTCCATTAAAAAGGGGATATTGGTGGGCAGTCCCAGAGCCACGCTCTCGCTCAGGGCCCTGCGCAATTGGCTCAAGGCCTGTTGGCGTGTCGGTGCGTGGATGATCAGTTTTGCCAAAAGTGAGTCGTAATGAATGCCAATCTCTGCGCCAGAGGAGATACCGCTGTCCGAGCGCAGCCAGGTGGGCAATTGCCAGACAGCCATTTTGCCACTGGCGGGGGCAAAGTTCAAGCTGGGATCTTCGGCGCAGATCCGCACTTCAATGGCGTGACCTGAAGCTTGGGCTTCGGCGCGCACATCTGCTTGGCTTAAAGGCAAGGATTCGCCAGCGGCCAATTTGAGCTGAAGCTGGACCAGATCCAGACCTGTGATCGCCTCCGTAACAGGATGTTCGACCTGAATACGGGGATTGACCTCTAAAAAATAATAGTGGTTTTGGCTGTCGAGAATAAATTCAACTGTACCCGCGCCGAGATAACCCAGGCTGCTGCCCAACTTGACGGCATCAGCTCCCATGACTTGGCGCAATTCAGACGAGAAGTTGAATGCCGGCGCCTCTTCCCAGATTTTTTGGTAGCGCCTCTGCAGCGAACACTCGCGCTCGCCGAGGTGAATGACCTGGCCCTGAGTGTCACCCAAAATTTGGAATTCGATGTGACGCACGGGTTCGAGCAATTTTTCGAGGTAGAGCCGAGGGTCTGAAAAGGCCTTTAAAGCCTCTGCCGCAGCACTGGCCAATGCGGGCAAGAGTTCGGCCTGGCTGGCGAGGCGGCGCATGCCCCGGCCACCTCCGCCCCCAACGGCCTTGACCAAAAGTGGGTAACCCAGTTCGGATGCCAGTGCCAGACAGGCTTCAGGTTGTTCAGGGTCAATGGCATGGCCTGGCACGACGGGTATGCCCAAAGCCAAAGCCCGATCGCGGGCGGCGGTTTTGGCGCCCAGTTCCCGCAGGACATCTGCGCTGGGGCCGACAAAAACCAAACCGGATGTCGCACAGGCGTCTGCCAATTCGGGGTTTTCGGCCAAAAATCCATAGCCCGGATGCAGGGCCTGCGCGCCTGTGGCTTGGGCTGCAGCCAGCAGAGCGGGAATGTTCAGATAAGATTCACTGGCGGGTGCAGGGCCCAGGCAGACGGCCTGATCTGCCAATTGCACATGCAAACTGTGGCGGTCGGCCTCGGAGTAAACGGCGACGGTGCCCAAACCCAGCTCGCGACAGGCACGGATAATCCGACAGGCAATTTCACCGCGATTGGCAATTAAAACGGTATCAAAGGGGGTACTGAGCTGGCTCACATCCGGAAGACCCCGTATCCTTCCGTGCCTTTGACCGGCGCGTTATACGCGCTGGAGAGGGCAATGCCAAGCACGTGTCGGGTGTCGCGGGGGTCTATCACCCCATCGTCCCAGATCCGCGAACTGGCGTACCAGGGGCTCGACTCCTGGCTGACCTGGCTGTGTAAATGTCCGCGCAGCTTGGCCAGGCGCTCTTCATCCACAGCTTTTCCGGCTTTGTGTGCCGCTTCGCGCTGGACCATTTCCAAGACCCCCGCCAATTGGTCGGGGCCCATGACTGCAATTCTTGAATTGGGCCAGGAGAATAAAAAGCGCGGGTTATACGCCCTGCCACACATGCCATAATTGCCCGCCCCGTAAGAGGCGCCAACGATCACTGTCAAAGCTGGCACGGTGCTGTTGGAAATGGCGTTGATCAACTTGGCGCCGTTTTTAATGATCCCGCCCTCTTCGTATTCGCGGCC
>CAZRFI010000214.1:0-8930 GCA_964598905.1 uncultured Candidatus Sericytochromatia bacterium
TAGCTTGCGGCCGACGGTCTGACGGGGATTTGCAAAGCTCAGGGAGTAAGCTGGGAAAGCTTGAGTCCTGAGCCGAGTCGAAAGTCAGGTCCTTGGCCAAAGGGTTGGGTGTTCTGTGGTTGCGTTCGCCAATGTCGTTAAACCATTTAGGTCAGAATCTCAAGGCCCTTGGCATCAACCATATTCAAGAGTTTTAAAGCTAAACCTTTGGGTTTTCTCTTGCCCTGCTCCCATTTTTGCGTGGTGGAAGAAGTGGTATTCAAATAGGCCCCAAAAACAGCTTGACTTGCACCAAATCTGAGCCGCATTTGCTTAAATTGCTCGGGTGTAAATTCTTTAATGGGTGGAATGCGCAAGGGTTCTGTTTCGGGAATCAAACTGGGCATAGATTCAGTCCTGGCAACCTCATTATTCGCACGTCTTTTTTTGCGTTTTGGTTTTGCTTGGGGTTTTTGATTCAATGCCTGGATTTGTGCAAGACTGAGACCTGTCACCTCGGCTGTAAATAGAGCATCCATGCCACGTTGAAGTAAGTTGTGGGCAATTTCAATCGCCTTTTTAGACGCGCTCTCTTGAATCAATTGTAAATCTTTCTGACTGATAGCTGTTGTAAACAATTCTCTGGCCTCCCTGATTTGACGCTTTGAACTTTATCTCTAATGGCGATCGCCCCGCTTCAACCACTTCGGGCAGCACCAGCCCCGGCAGGTTGAGCAGGCCCGCGGGCAGGTCGTCTCCCCCAGCATCTTGCGGGGCTTCGCTTTTGGGCGGGCGTATCTTCTTCGCTGGCTTTCCCCCTTTTTTGGCAGGCTTATCACTTTGGCTTCGCTCAGCCTGAATCCGCGCCAGCAGCGCTTCGGCACTGTTTTCGCCGCTGATCAGCTCCGGGTGCTGCGCCCGCCAGGCGGCTGTCAATTCGCCGCGAAAGGCCTTGGCCAGAATCGCCTGGGTGAGTTGATTGACCTGGGCCTGGGCCGCTTTGACACGGGCCTCGATCTGGTCGGCAAAGGCAAAGAGGGCTTCGACGCGGGTGACGATTTCGGCTTGTTCTTCGAGGGGGGGAAGGGGGATTGGGTATTGATTTAAAGTTTCCAACTTAATATTGGGTTGGCCTCCACCAGCATAGGAGATAGTACGAATCTTTTGTTTTTCCGATCTAAGATAAAAATCTATAAATTGATTACTGATCGGGTTATTTGTTTCAATGCCAACTAAACTATCTGGAAAACACATGCTTTGATTTAATATGCCTGTATTTCCAATTGTAGCGCCAACAATTGCAATGACAATAGTACCCTCGGAAAACATTTTACTAACAGCAAACCCTTTTTCATTTAGGGTCTGATGATAAGAACTAATAAAACCACCATTTTTGGGGAGGTCTCCTATTTGAATAAATGGATAGCTCCCGCCGAAGCATGTAGGGTCATTCCTCGGGCGAATTGAGAATCTACCTCTTGAACATTTTGCATAGTTTCCTAAAGCAGTCCATTTCCAAGTATCAGGAATTTCATTTAACTCATGACCAAAATCATCAATTTCAAACGCTGTAGAGAGTTTGAATAACGGTTGTGAGTTACTTTTTTCTTTCCTCCACCCCTCCGTGAGCTTCCCGCTCACTGCCGCAGCCAGCACCGACTGCCGAAAGCGCTTGAGCAGCGCGGGGATGCCATCGAGGCGGGCTTTGGCGGCATCGACCTGGGCCAGGAGGGTGTCGAGGCGGGCGGCGATTTCGTGCTGCTCGGCGAGGGGGGGGAGGGGGATTACATGATCTTTAATAATTGCTTGAGAAATATTTGGTTGAGCACCTCCTTTTCCTTTTGCAATAAAAGCATCTTTTTCATTAAGAAATAAGTAATATAGAAAATTTTTAAATAAAATTGATTCATATGGATATGCTACTGCACACGCTTGGTTTGTTGCTGCATCAATACCAAATATTGAAGTTTTACCAATCGTTGCCCCATACATCGCAATCGCAATTGAACCTTTGGGAAAAATCTTGGCACTTGAGTTTTGGATCGCGTCCGCTGATATTTTTTCTTCTGAATCGTAGATGTATCTGGGACCTAATTCACCTGTCTTGATCCAGGGGATACTTCCTTGGTAAAAAGATTCGTTTTTTCTTGACGGTGTGCCGCCAGATCCCCAATTTGCAATATCTCCTAAAGGTACTTCATACCACCCCTCCGGCAATTCAAACTCACGCATCTGTTTTCTCTCCTCTGCCTGCCAAGGCCCATCGCTGCTCTGCTGGGGTGTTTTTGAATCCTGGTTTGATGCCTCTTCCGGCCGTTCTTCTGATTACAGCCGCTGGGATATTTCGGCCAGAGAGGGGCTCAGTTCTGCTTTTAAGGGCAAAGTACTGGCGAGAATGCGTCCAGCTCAAAAGGCGACGCAGTGCGTCGCCTTTTGGCACAGCCAGATCGATGACCCGCATCTGAAAGAGGGGTTGCTCAGCTTCTACATGCCCAAGGCCGATGGGGTGAAGATTGGCATAACGCGCGCTCAAGTCAGGCGCTGGGTACGTTGGCGAAGTGGAAGCGGCTTTGCAGGGCACAGGGGAGGAGGGGCTTGGCATGGGTTTCTCCGATTATCAGTTGCTGAATTATAACACCCGTCTCTAGTCCAGATTGGCCTAAAAAACAAATTGAATAAATACCCCCCACCCCTCTGGCAGGCCGTGTAAAGCATGAGTAATCTGTGTACAAGTCTTCCTCACTTCAGCAAGCACTGCGTCAGGTTCAGCGTTTTCAAAGCGGTCATCATCAGCAAGGACATAAGTCCGAATCTGGGCTTCAATGCTCGCGTATTGTGGCTGTTGAGGGTCATAAACATGGGACAGCATGCCTCTCAAGAGTCCACATTCTTCTGCGGTCCAAAAGCCCATATCGGGAACAGGGCTGCCCGCTTGAGGAACAGCGTTAAAATCGGTATACAGACGGCCAAAAACCTGTTCAATCAGGTCACTTAAATCGCCGCGCCCCAAGGCTTCAGCCAATAGAGCCGACAATGTGCTGAAATGGTGGGGATAGAGAAGACAGGAGGAATAACGCTCCTTCAGCTCAAGATCCTGATCAAAATGGCAATAGAGAAAGTCATCAAATTCACGCATGAGGTGTTCAATCAAAGTGACCAATTCTGATTGAGAGGGGTACTGTTTCAAAAGGGCTTCATCGGGCAATTCTGGCCCCAGGGTTTTGACCAAATTAATCAATGTGGGGGTGATATTCCACGGGAGAGGGGTGTTTGCTGTTGCTGTTATTTCTTCACAGCTCAATACCCACTGGGCATAACCGGGATAATACTTTTTAATCCAGCCATGCAGGCTGTTTTCAGGATTGTCATAAACATAGACATCGTTTCCCATGGGAGGATTCCCCTTTTCCCATTTTCAAATTCAGAGCAAAATATATTTTTCGATCCGCTGTTGGAGAAATGCTTTGGCCTGCTCAAGCTCAACGGCCACAGCTTCTTGCTGTGGTCCAAAGCAGAGTGCATTTTCATTGGGGGGCAAAAGCTGCCCAGTCATACTTTCAAGTGAGAGCAGAGGTACAGAAGAAGGGACTTGGAAGTCCAAAAGCAGTGTATCCAGGCTTTTTAAGCCCTGACGCAAGGTGTGTTTAAAATAGGCAGGCGCAGCAGCAAAAAAGTTTTCCACTCGCTCAATGTAGGGGGTGAGATAATGCGCAAATACCCGTTGAGACGGGCACCAGAGCACATAACCCATCAAAACAAATTCAGCGCTGAGGGCATCGGGTTGGTAGCGAAGCAATTGATATTGATAACGAATCACGATTCAACCACCTCCCTGAGAATTTCAGCAAATCCCTGGTTCTGAGCCCATGAAGCCAGAACAGCTGAATTATAACACCCGCCTGCGCTGTGTTTACCGCAAGAAGCTCACTTCTGTATAATGAGCTTATCTGGTTGAAAGGAGGTCTTGCTTGATGTCTGCGCCTCAACCGGCCTCCCTTTGGGATGAAGTCAACGAAATTGTGCGCATGGCGATGGTTTCAGACAACCGCCACCAGCTCATTTTTGCAGCCCGACGTGCCCTCAACGCCTTTGATTTAACCCACAGCCTCAATTTTTTAACCCTCTACCTGGATTGCCAATTTAAACTCAATCCCAATCGGGGTTATCAACTGTTTCAAGATGCAATCCAGCGTTACAAACTCCGCCCCGATCCCCATGATCGTGAGAGTATCAATTTTTTCCACCTCTTTGCGATCAGAAGCACACTCATGTGGAGCTTGTTGGATCAAGACCCCCGTTCTGAAATCAGAGTCTTGATCCAGCCATTTTTAGACAATTGGAAGCTGACCCGCAAACCTGAAGCCTTTTTATTGGTGCTCTATGAACGGGGGGAATTTGAACTGCTTGAAACGCTGGCAGAACAAACCCAGGAATGGGATGCATTTACAGCGACCCTCTTTTTCATGCATCTGGCGTTTGCCAGAAACAATTATCTGGCCGCTTATAACCTGTTTTGTGAATTGGCGGCCATGTGCACAGAAGATGGCTCGGCTCCTGAGCTGAATTCATTGCAAGACTTGGCTGAACTCTTTGAATTGTTTCATTTTCGCTACGGCTTAAATCTGTATAATCTAGCAGCTCAAAAATTTGCGGAAACTCCCCCAACTGCTCAACCCACCTCCCTGACACAAACGGAATTGATATGGGACTCACGCAGCCTGCGTTTGGGTGTCAACGGCGTTGGACTTTTTCGCTTGATTGGCGTTCAATTGATGCTGCCTGACCCCCTGCCCGAAACCGAAATGCCCCTTGAGATGCTTTTGGATGTCTGGCAGCAACATGTTCAGCATCTCGGTCCGCTCAACCAAGAGCCAGATATTGCTGGAAATGAAGTCAATTACCATCCAACTCAAGGGATTGTAGTCAATGGCGATCATCAGTTTTGATCTGGGACGTATTTTGATGGTCAAATACCCAGAGCAGCCCACGCTCAGTGATGGAACCAGCCAACATATCACCCAAAATTGGCATCCAGCCGTCATCATTGCCGATCCCAAATACCTGGGACGCCCCCGTTTTCGCGATACACTTTATCAGATTATTCCCGCAACCACTTACAAACCTGAATTTGCCTGGGCCAAGAATCAGCATTTGTATCCAATGATTACTTCCCGCGAAGGCGGATTTAAAAACGACAGCGTCATTTTGTTAGATCAAATCATGACGCTGGATTTGAACTATTTATTGGCGCGAGCCATGCAGGAACAGCATTTGAAAATGAAAGTTATTGGGTCTTTAAATCAGGCTGAAATGCAAACATTACTTGATGCTTTGGTTCATTTTCTTCAAGCGCAAAAGCTCACACATTTAGAATGCTAAAGTGCAGGCAATGCCTGCACTTTTTGCAAAAATCTCAGTCCAATTAAACCTTCAACTCTAACCCCAGCACCTCAGCCAATAACTCCCGCTGGGCCAGGGCCTGCTCCCCGGCTCCCAGGGCGGCCATCAAGCCGTCGAGTTCGCGCAGGGCCTCGGTCAACTCGCCCATGGCTTCAGCCGCAAGCACCTCTGGTTCGGGCAGGTCGGCGGCATCCACGCTGTCTTGGCTCTTGATCCAGGAAATATCCAGCGAATCGCCTTTCTGGGATTCAATCCAATCGCGAGAGAACACGCGCCAGCGGCTGCCTTCCAGGGATTTGTCTGCGGCATCTTCGGTCCACGACCAATCGCCTTCGGCGCGCTGAGAGGCGGCAAAGACATTTTCAAAGGGCTGCAAATGGGCGTCGCTAAATGGGGTGCGTTTGCCAAAGCTGGGCATATTGGTGCGCAGATCGTAGATCCAGACCTGATCGGTACAGTTCTCATCCTGATGGGGGTTTTCGGGGGTGCCTTTGCGAAAAAAGAGTACATTGGTTTTCACGCCTTGAGCGTAAAAGATGCCAGTCGGCAGGCGCAGAATCGTGTGCAGGTGGCATTTGTGCATCAGATCGCGGCGAATCTCGGTGCCCACCCCAGCTTCAAACAAAACATTGTCGGGCAGCACCACCGCCGCCCGCCCACCGGGTTTGAGGGCGCGCACGATATGTTGCAAAAAGGCCAATTGTTTATTGCTGGTTTTGTAGGTAAAGCTGCGGGTGGGGCCGCCGCCGCCTTTGGCCGTGCCAAAAGGCGGATTGGTCAGAATCACGTCTGCTGGGGGCAGGCCTTCACCGGCTTCACCCAAGGTATTGCCCAAATGCACCACGCCCTCGTCGTCGCCTTCCATGCCGTGTAAGAGGCAGTTCATCAGGGCCAAGCGGCGCGTATTCGGCACCAGTTCCATGCCCACAAAGGCCAAATTGCGCTGAAAGTTTTGCTGCGAGGCGCTCAGGTCATAGAGATCGTCGGTCTTTTCCTTGATATACGCATCAGCGGCAATCAAGAAACCTGCGGTGCCTGCGGCGGGGTCTTGTACGACCTCACCCGCTTGGGGATCAATGCAGCGCACGATGCTGTCGATCAGCGCGCGGGGGGTAAAATACTGGCCTGCCCCCGACTTGATCTCGCTGGCGTTTTTCTCCAGCAGGCCCTCGTAGAGATCACCCAGGCCATCCCGCTGGGCGCTGAACCAGTCAATGCCGTCCAGGGCTTTGATCAGCTGTTCCAAATGGCGGGGCTCACGCAAGCGGGTCTGGGCATCGTTGTAAATCGCCAGAATCAGGGCGTCTGTCACGACGGTCTGATCCTCTGTGTCTTTGCCGGTTGAGAGCGTGAGCAGAATGCGCTTGTAATAATTGAGCAGATTCAGACCACTTTTGGCATTGAGATCCACCCAGCGACAGCCTTCGGGCAGCATATGTTTCTGCAGAATCCCGGCTTCGGTGTTTTCGTACTCCATTTTGATAAACAGCAGCAGCACCAATTCGGTTACATAATCCGAATAATTGATGCCGTCATCGCGCAAAATATCGCAAAGGGTCCAGAGTTTCTGGACAATCTCACTCGCACTCATAACTGTATCTCTCTCGTTGATTGCTTCAGACAGCTAACCCACGTCGGCCCACAAAGCGTCGGCCAGGGTTTCCATCACCTCATTCAGTTTAGCATTGAGGCGCTGGTTCATGACCTTGCTGCCGCCGTCATTGGCAAAGGTGCGGTTGATAAACGCCTCGTCGATCACGACTTCAAAGCTCAGTTGTTTGGCCAGGCGATCCAACCATTTGCGCTGCACAGGTGTCCAGGTATGTAAGGCGTAGATCTTCGAGAGCGGCTGGCTTTGCTCCAGCGGTGCTTCGCGAAACACGTCCAGGGCCTGTTGTCCGAGGGCATTGCGATCCACCAAAAACAGAATCCGCTTAAAGCGCTCGGCCTTTAAGAGACGGTACATCAGACCAATAATGGTGCGGGTTTTGCCTGTGCCCGTGGCCATCGCCAGCAGGCAGGTTTGCTGATTGTCTTCCTGGGCGCTTTCCACGGCCTGAATGGCTTTGAGCTGATAATCCCGCAATTTGAGGTAGGCAAAACCTTCTTGGCGTAGTTTTTCCTGGGCCTCTTCTTGGCTGCGTTTGAGCTTGTCGAGCAAGCCCGCAGGGCTGTGAAAGTCGTGCAAGGGGCGGGCCAAATTGGCGGATTGGCGCAGATCGCGAAACCAGGTCCCAGATTGTTCTGCCAATTGTTTGATAAAAGGCCGCCCATTACACGAGTAAACAAAGGGAATCTGGTAATGGCCGCTTTCGCCAAAGGGCCAGGCAATCGTGCGGCCCTCAGCTTGCCAAGCAGGAATCATCTTGGCACCGGGTTTAAAGCCTGCGGCATAGCGTTCGGCCTGGGTAATTTTACCTGCCACGTTGCTTCTTGCGCTTGCAGGGCCGCTTCATGCCGCCGGAGGTGTTCGGCCATTTCTTCGGTCAGATGCTGGTATTGGCGCTTTTCCTCGGCCAACTTCTGGGTCAGTTCTTGCTGGCTGTCTTGTTGGCTTTGAGACTGCTCCAGCTCATTTTTGAGCAGGGCAATTTGGGTCTGCAATTCCCGCAGGGCCTGACTGGGATCGCTGGGCGGCACAAAGGGATTGGCTTTAAACTTGGGCCCCTCTTTGCCACAGGCCTTGTGATACCAAACGGCCAGTGCATGGGCCACTTGCAGGCCGTTTAAGGCCGCTGGATGATCGGTATGAAAGGCATGGGTGGCTTTGTTACCCTCAATTCGCAAGGTATGAAACAAATTGCGGATGGTGGGGTCCAAACGCACCTCGCGGTTGATTTCGTAGAGCAGATCGGCCTGCGAAATGCGCTCATCAAAGGGAATGCGAAAACGACTGGCCAGATCACGGGCCAGAACTTCTCCAAACTGGCGCAACTTGATCAGGGTGGTATTGGGATCGTTGGCAAAGGCATTTTCCGCTGTTGATGTCAGCTGAAAGTAAAGTGCATCATGCTCACGTAAAAATTCAAAATTGCTCATTTTGTAAGGTTGTACAGCTTAAAATGATGTCCGGTTTTGGCCGATTCTTGACGAATTTCTATTGTAGCCCCATTTTACAAGACAGCAAAGCGCCGAGCCTTATTTGCTCTTCTGCTCAACCGCATTTAATCTCTTTGCAGGCAGAATATACCCCGTTGGCCAAGCACCTGAACATGAGGGCAATTATGAGCTTCTTGCAGAGCCAACGGCGATGCTTAGAAGGCTCTTACATAGCACCGCAGGTGCTGAGGAACCCCGCCGGTCCAGGATGGACAAAGGCGGGGTGACTCTTAGCCTGTTGCACGCAGGACGCGTGCGGCAGGCGGCCCGAATGTCAGGTGCTTGCGCCAACCGGAGCCTCTTTACCCCAAAATAACATTCAAACAACTCTCTGCAAAAGAATACATTTGTATGCTAATATTAAAAATCCGTATTCTTATGTCCAATTACAACCCCAAACCCCAAAGGAGCTTTCCCCCCATGACCGAAAACAGAATTCAAAAAGTTGCTTT
>CAZRFI010000215.1:0-3679 GCA_964598905.1 uncultured Candidatus Sericytochromatia bacterium
TGGCTTGGGGCATCAAACAGGTGCTTTTCCACCCCGACTGGGCCAAGTGGATGGTGGATCAAGCTTATCAGCGACTGGTAGATACCTTTAATTGGGACATCATCGCTGAACAGACAAAACAAGTCTATCAGCGCGTTTCCCAAGAATTTCATCAGGGTTAAAGCCCGATGCATGTCTTGATTGCTGAAGATGATCCGATTAGCCTGCGACTGACCAGCAAAATCCTGAACAGCTGGGGCTACCGGGTCAGTGAAAGCACGGATGGTCAGGCCGCCTGGGAACAATTGGAAACAGATCCCGCCCCGATTGTGATTCTGGATTGGCGCATGCCGGGCCTCGATGGCCTGAGCCTGTGCCGCCGGATGCGCGAGAGTGAGGCACATAAATCCACGTATATTTTGCTGCTCACAGGGATGGAAGGCAAAGCCAATTTAATCCAGGGACTCGAAGCTGGAGCCGACGATTACCTCGAAAAGCCCGTCGATCCGGCCCAGCTCAAAGCCCGACTCAATGTGGGCGTTCGGATTGTGGGACTACAACAATCGCTGCGCCAACGTCTGAGTGAGCTGGAAGAGGCCTTGCTCAATGTCAAAGAACTGCGTGGACTTTTGCCGATCTGCTCCTATTGTAAAAATATCCGCAACGATGAAAATTACTGGCAAAAATTGGAAAGTTACCTCTCTGAACACACCCATGTGCGACTCAGTCACGGCATTTGCCCCTCCTGTTACCAGGACGTGGTTCAGAGAGAGTTAAACGAAATGCGCCAGCAAAACTCAGATCTGCCGTGAGTGAAGTAAAGCCCCTTGATCGATTGGTTGTCGTTGCAGGGCCTACCGCCGTGGGCAAAAGCAGATTGGCCTTTGAACTCGCCCGAGAGAATCAGGGAGAATTGCTCTGTGCCGACTCCCGGCAAATATACAAAGATCTGGATATTGGCACGGCCAAACCCAGCCGCGCAGAACAGGCAGCCATTCCCCATCACCTGTTTGACATTGCCGATCCGCGTGAGACTTTTACAGTGGTGGAGTATTTGGCCGCAGCAGAGATCGCTTTGGCAGATATCTGGAACCGGGGCAAATTGCCCGTGATTGTCGGCGGAACGGGCCTCTATCTCAAAAGCCTGCTCTATGCTTATAAAATCCCCGAAGTGGCTCCCCAGATAGAACTGCGTCAAAATCTATTGGCTGCCGAAACAGAGCAGGGCGAAGGGCATTTGCACCAGCGCTTAAGCCAAATGGACCCGGTGGCGGCAGCTCGCTTGCACCCCAATGATCTGCGCAGAGTTGTGCGCGCTCTGGAAGTGATCGCCGTGACGGGACAGCCGATCTCGGCCCAGCAAAGCCGTGAACCAAAACTGCGTTATCCCTGTTTGTATCTGGGTTTAAGTATGCCTCGCCCGCGTTTGGAAGAGCGAATTGAGCAACGCATTGCCGAAATGATCCAGACCGGCCTGATTGACGAAGTCAAAAGCCTGCGTGAACGCTATGGTGCCGATTTGCCCCTTTTACAAACCTTAAATTACCGTGAAATCGGGGATTATCTCGATGGCAAAATGGATTTGCCCGCGGCAATGAAAGCCATGCATATTCATACCCGCCAATATGCCAAACGCCAGATGACCTGGTTTCGCAAAGATCCTGGTATTCACTGGCTGGCATTGGAACAAGCAGATCTCAGCGTGCATGCCCCTTGGCTACAGTGCCAAGGGCTCAAATGCGGCACAGCAGCCTTAAACCCCGAACCTGCATTAAGTTCAGAGTTGAGTCCAGAACTTACAGGGAGACATTAAACCATGGCCGCTTGGTTTCAAAAGGCCCCTCTGCCCGAAAAAGACAGCGAAAGTTTTTCGCTGAGAATTGAATCCCATCCCGATACCCACCTGCTACAAACCCTCCAACTCAGCGAGAGTGACAGCATTCAAATTCTGCAATTGGGCAAACATTATTATGCCCTCAAAAAAACCAAATCCCAGCGCAGCCCCGCTCTGCTGATTCAAGATCCCGAAATTTGTGAACATATTCGCAAACAAGAATTGCAGCCTGGACATTTGGAGCATTTGTTTCCAACCCGGCGCTTGGATATTTTGATCGACGATCAGAGCCCTTTGCCGCAAGAAACGAAAGAAGTGCCAACACCATCCCAAAGCAACAAAAATTTAACGGCAAAACTCAAAGAGGCCATGGCCGAGTTTATTGAAAACAATCCAGATACCGCCCAGGCCTTAAACCTCAAGCGAAAACCCGAAACGGCCGCGCCTCAAAGAAGTGAGTCAAAACCCGCAGTCTTGGCAGCGTATAGCCAACATGGCTCCTTGGCTGGTGCCACAGCAGAAAAAACCCACCCCCCCCTCAATCAACTGACGCAGGCCGCCGTCTTTACCGCTTTGCAACAGGCCAGCGAGAACCAACAGGCCCATCTCGAAAAGGCCCAAATGCTCAAACAAAACCTCGAAAAAAATGATCAACGCCTGCACACCCTGCTGGAACAATTGCCCACACTCGAAGCCCGCTTTGAAAATCTCAGCCAACAATTGGAAACACTCTATCTCAACTGGAGCCCCAAAGACAGCCTCAAACCGGAAGAACTGCTCAAAAAAACGGGCAGAGAATTGGCTGAGCTGCAAAGTGGTCTGGAAACATCTCTGACCGAGGCCCTGAGCCTGCACAATCTGATTGAAATTTATACCCCAACTGCCTCACAGCGATTTAAAGAGCCGCTCAAAGATCTCAAATACCTGATCGAAGCCATCGTCGCCCAACGCCACCAGGTCAATTATTTTTTACAACAACAGGCCTTTAGAGAGTTGGAAGAATTGCGCCTGGGCCATCTGCGCCAACGCAAAGACGAGTTAATCGCGGCGATCGGCGAACTCCAGGCCAGCATTGAACAACTCGATACCATCAACCAAGAGATTCTCAATCACGATCCCCTGGCGGTGCCCGAACCCATTCCGGCCTTGGCGTTACACGAACTCAGCCGCCTTGAACAAGAATTACACCATGTCTTGGCCGATCCGGCCCTGCGCCTGAATATATCTCGGGAGAACACCTAACCATGAAAAGCCTGCTGCGTTTTGGCATATTATTGCTGATCTTCGTGGGTCTGGCTCTGACCATTCCTGGCCTGTTTAAACATATTCCCTTTCTTGTGCTGCCGATGCTGGGCATTCTCACCGTTTTGCTGATGCGCCAAAGTTTGCTCTTGCCCCTCGGACAAACAGCAACAGACCCACCGCCAGAATGAAATCTTTTGCACCCTTGATGGCTATTTGCCTACTCCTGCTCAGCCCTTTGCTCCCCCCCTCTTCACAAGCAGCGCCCAAGACGGCGACCCCCAAAACAGCAGAGCCTTGCCAGAGCAAACCCGTGATCCATGCGGTTGAACCTGTCATTTTATTGAGCAAACCGCCCCTGCGTCTGATGGCCCGTGTCGATACCGGGGCCACGCTATCGAGTATTGATCAGCAATTGGCGCTCAAACTGGGTTTTAACCAAGCCATTCGCAAAATCTCTGTGCGCAATGCCCACGGCACCACCCTGCGCCAAGTCGTCAAAATTCCTTTTTTGATCAAGGGCCAAAAGCGGGTGGCGGAATTTACCTTGGCTGAACGCAGCAATCTGGATTATTCGGTCTTGCTCGGGCGCAGCAGTTTAAATGGATTTTTGGTCGATCCTGG
>CAZRFI010000215.1:3779-8877 GCA_964598905.1 uncultured Candidatus Sericytochromatia bacterium
TGCATCTGCCCTTTTGCCTGCGCAAATGTTTTTATTGCGATTTTACAGTCCGGGTTTTTGAGCAGCGCACACAAATCAGCCGCTACCTGGATCATCTGGAGCTGGAACTGGCCGCTTTAAGCAGATTGCCAATGCAACTCAAAACCCTTTACCTCGGCGGCGGTACCCCTTCGCTCTTAAACGAAGCGGAGATAGAGCGGCTCTGCACGGGCCTGCGCCAAAAACTCGACTTGACCCATTTGCAGGAATGGACCCTCGAGGTCAATCCCGAGACCGGCTCTCAGAGCTATTTCGAACAGTGCAAAGCCCTGGGCATCAACCGCGTGAGTCTGGGTGTGCAGAGTTTTCAGCCAAACGAACTACAACAGTCGGGGCGCAGTCACAGCCCCGCAGATATTTTAAGGTGCGTGGCAGAGTTGCGGGCAGCTGGGCTGAACAATCTCAGCCTGGATCTGATCTATGGCCTGCCGGGGCAAACCCAGGCCGCCTGGCAAGACAGTTTGAAACAGGCCCTGGCTTTAAAACCCAGCCACCTCTCGCTCTACAGCTTAGAAGTTCACGAAAAAACCGCCTGGGGCCAGCGCGAACGCCTTGAAAAACTGCAACGCCCCAGCGAAGAGAACGAAGTGGCGATGTATGAAACAGCCTGTCAGCTTTTGGCTGAACAGGGCTTTGAACATTACGAAATTGCCAATTGGAGTCTGCCCGGCTTGGCTTCTCAGCACAACCGCCTCTATTGGCAAGCCGCTCCGGTGCTGGCTTTGGGCGTGGGAGCCCACGGCTATTGGCAAAACCGGCGCTATGCCAATTCTGACCAACTCAAGAGCTATTACCAGAGCTGCCAAAACCAGCACTGGAGTTGGGAAAATACCCAGGTCCAATCCAGGCAAGATGCCGCTGCCGAACGCGTGATTCTGGGCCTGCGCCTGCTACAAACGGGCGTCGATGATCGGGCTTTTGCCCAGGAATTTGGCTGCAGCTTGGCCGAGGCTTACCCCCAGGAACTGCCTGAACTGCTCGCAAAAGGCCTGCTCATTTGGCGGGGAGATTGCCTCTGTTTGCCTGCTGAGGCAGTGCTGCTCAGCAATGAGGTCTTTGCTGCTCTGCTCGAACCCCAGCTCTAAAAAGATTTACCCAGCAAAGGGATCAAATTAGATAACCGTGCTTTATAATAAGAGCAGCAGTGATTGCAGCATAAAATCTGCGTTCGTCTCAAACAAACACTACTTTTTGCCTTTCCTTTGCTCTCATATTCCTGCCATCATCTCTTCCTTTTCCGAGCCCCTCGCGGTCACTTCTGCTCACTTTGCGAGGAGGACATTATGGCCAAAATTGATTCGCTTTTTAGGGCAATGGTGGAGAAAGGGGCGTCAGATCTGCATCTCTCTCCCGACAATCCTCCCATGCTCCGTATCAATGGAGAGTTGCACCCCCTGGGTCAAAAACACATCGATCATGAGCACAATAAGCTGCTCTTATATGAAATTCTCAGCGATGCTCAGCGCACCAACTTTGAAGCCACCAACGATCTGGACTTTGCCTATAGCGTTGACGAACTCGGCGTACGCTTTCGCGCGAATATCTTTATTGACCGCAAGGGAATTGGGGGTGTTTTCAGGAGCATTCCCTCGCGAATTTTAAATGCAGAGGAATTGGGGTTGCCCAAGGTCATGACCGAGAATTTTTGTCGTTTGCACAAAGGTCTGGTTTTAATCACGGGGGCGGGCGGCTCGGGAAAATCCACGACCCTGGCCGCGATGATCGATTATGTCAATAGCCACCGCGCCGACCATATTCTCACAATTGAAGATCCGATTGAATTTGTACACTGGAGCAAAAAAGGCCTGGTCAACCAACGTGAAGTGGGCAAAAACACCAAAAGTTTTGCTGCCGCTCTGCGGGCGGCGCTGCGTGAAGACCCCGACGTGATTTTGGTGGGGGAAATGCGCGATCTGGAAACGATTGAACTGGCGATCACAGCTGCTGAGACTGGCCACTTGGTCTTTGGCACTCTGCACTCCTCCTCTGCTCCCAAGACGATTGATCGCCTGATTGACGCATTTCCAACCGAAGCGCAGGAACAAATCCGGGCCATGCTCGGAGACAGCCTGAAAGGGGTTGTGGCTCAACAATTGCTCAAAAAGAAAGGGGGAGGCCGGATTGCGGTACAGGAAATTTTGGTCGGAACCTCTGCAGTGGCCAATCTGCTGCGCGAAGGTAAAACCTTTCAAATTCCCTCGATCATGCAAACGGCCCGCAGAGAGGGCATGGTAACAATGGATCAGGCCATTGAAGAAAAACTGGCAGCGGGCTTGATTGAACCCCAGGAAGCCTATGTCAAAGCCCACGACAAAAACCGCTTTAAACGCTTTTTAGAGTCCGAAGCGGCAACTCCGGCTGTGTGATTTCACAGCAAAAGACCGGCCTTGAGCAAGACTCAAAGCCGGTCTAAAAGTGAAAAACGGGGCTATTTTTCTTCTTTGAAGTTGACGTGCCGACGCAAAACGGGATCGTACTTGCGAAGCTCCATACGATCGGGCGTGTTACGCTTGTTTTTCATGGTGTAATAATAGAAATGACTTTCGCTGCTTTTCAGTTTGATCTGCAGACGGGCTGCTGCTTTAGCCATGATTTGCGTTTCCTTTCAGTGGGTTGAGGCGTGGGCCTGTTATTTTTGAACCAGGGCGGCATTGGCCCCATACCGGCGAATCGTAGACAGCAAACCATATTTGGTAATGGTTTTGATCACCTTGGTGGAAACACGCAGACGCACCCAGCGCTTTTCTTCGGGAATCCAGAACCGCTTCCACTGCAGGTTGGCTTGCTGACGATGCTTGGTCTTCCGGTTGGAGTGGCTGACCCGGTTGGCATTGTTGTATTTCTTTCCGGAAATGTCACATGCTCTCATGATGCATCGGTCCTTTAATATTTCTTTTAATTGAAGTTAACACTATATCACAAAATCGGGGACGCGTCAAAAGCAAATCAGAGACAAAGCCGAAGATTTGATCTCTAAGCAGAGCAAAGACACAAAAATAATAACCCGAAAGTTGGGAAATGACGTTTGAGATCAGAATAGCAGATCTATTGGCAAAACGGGTAGGAGTTTGAGCGATAAGATTTGCTTTGCACCGTGTACAGGCAGTGTACAGGCAGTGTACAGGCACCTTGTCTGGGTTTACACTGTAGAAAAAGCAGGGGTAAACACCATCATGCAGCGCAACAAACAGGTTTCCGCAGAAGCAGCCATGGCCCTGATCGCCGATGGCGATACGGTGGTAACAGGCGGATTTGTCGGCAGCGGCTTTGCCGAAGAATTGGCCATCGCTTTGGAAAAACGCTTTTTGGACAGTGGCAGCCCGCGCAATCTCAAGCTGGTTTATGCCGCCGGGCAGGGCGATGGCAAAGACAAAGGCTTGAATCACTTGGCCCACGAAGGCCTTGTACAGTGTGTGATTGGCGCCCATTGGGGACTCGTGCCCAAACTCGCGGCTCTGGCTTTAGACAATAAGATCGAGGCCTATAATTTCCCGCAGGGCGTGGTCTCACATCTCTTTCGCGATATTGCTGCGGGCAAACCGGGCACGATCACCCACGTGGGCCTGCACACCTTTGTCGATCCGCGCCACGGTGGTGGCAAACTCAATCAAATCACCCAAGCAGATCGGGTCGAATTGCTGACACTCAAGGGCCAAGATTATTTGTTTTTTCAGGCCTTTCCACTCACGGTGGCGCTCTTGCGCGGCACAACCTCAGATCAAGAGGGCAATATCTCCTGCGAAAAAGAGGCCCTGAGTTTGGAGAGTCTGGCGATTGCCCAGGCCGTCAAAAACTCAGGCGGGATTGTGATTGTGCAGGTCGAACGCATGACCGAGCGCCACCACCTGCATCCCCAGATGATCAAAATTCCGGGCATTTTGGTGGACTGCGTGGTGGTGGCCCAGCCCGAAAACCACTGGCAGACCTTTGCGGAACAATACAACCCCGCGTATACCGGCGAAATTCGCATTGGCGCAAAAGGGCTGGCAGCGCTGCCCCTGAACGAGCGCAAGATCATCGCGCGCCGGGCGGCCTTGGAACTCAAAATGAACGCTGTGGTTAATTTGGGCATTGGTATGCCCGAAGGCGTGGCGGCAGTGGCCCAAGAAGAAGATGTGCTGGAATACATTACCCTGACCGTCGAGCCCGGCGGGATTGGCGGCATTCCCGCAGGTGGAAAAAGCTTTGGGGCCGTAGCCAATGCCTCAGCGATTATCGACCAACCGGCCCAATTCGACTTTTACGACGGCGGCGGCCTCGATCAGGCCTTTTTAGGTCTGGCAGAGGTCGACAAACTTGGCAATGTCAACGTCAGCCGCTTTGGGGGCAAATTGGCGGGCGCGGGGGGTTTTATCAATATCAGCCAAAATGCCCGCGAGGTCTATTTTTTGGGCACCTTTAATTCCCGCGCCCAGCTCGAAATCAGTGGCAACCGCTTGAAGATCCTCAAAGAGGGCAGCGGTCAGAAATTTGTCGAAGCGGTGTCCCATTTGACTTTTAACGGGCAATATGCGCTGGAAAAAGGCCAAAAAGTCAGGTATATCACCGAACGGGCCGTGTTTGAACTGCGGCCCGAAGGCCTGACCCTGACCGAAATCGCCCCCGGCCTCGATTTGGAGCGGGATATTCTGGCCCAGATGGGGTTTGCGCCGCATTTGCCGGGCAAACCCAAGGAAATGCCCAAAGAAATGCTCAAAGAAATGGACGTGCGCCTGTTTAAAACAGTGGAAATGGGCCTGCGTGAACGGGCCACCATTCCGCTGCGCGATCGCTTTCAATACGACCCCCAGAACAAGCTCTTTTACGCCAATTTTGAAGGCCTGCAGATCGAAAATGAATTCGACATGCACCAGCTCAGCAGCTATTTGCGCAAGCTCTTTGCGGGCCTCGGACACAAGGTCAATGTGATCGTCAATTACGACAATTTTAACCTCAATCCCAGTCAGGAAAAGGCCTTTTTGGAAATGATCCAATACAACCAAGAACAGTTCTTTTTGTCTTCGACCCGCTATTCGACCCAGGCCTTTTTCCGGCGCCAACTCGGACAGCGCTTTAAAGC
>CAZRFI010000216.1:0-2486 GCA_964598905.1 uncultured Candidatus Sericytochromatia bacterium
TGGCGGCATTGAGGAGTTCGGCATGGGGCACGACCCGGTTGATCAAACCCGCCGCTTCGGCTTCACTGGCCGAAAAGACCCGCCCGGTATAGAGCAATTCTTTGGTTTTCACTGGGCCAATTGCCTGCAGCAGGTGTTGAATATTGCCAAAAGGGGGTGTCAGTCCATTGCGTACGGCCAATTGGCCGATGCGGGCTTGTTCGGAGATCACCCGCAATTCGCAGGCCAGGGCCAAGGAAAAGCCCGCTCCCAAGGCATAGCCATTAATCGCAGCGATCACGGGCACAGGAAAATGAAAGAGACTCTCCATCAATTGTTGGCCCTGTTCAACATAATAGGGGATATTGTCCAAGCTCAATAACTCGCCAATATCTGCACCCGCACAAAAAGATTTGCCCAGGCCACCGCTGAGAATCAGCACGCGCAAATCTTTTTGGCGCTGCAATTCCTGCAACGCCTGTTGTAAATCGGTAATCGTACCTGTTTGGAGTAAGTTTAAGCCCCGCTCGCAGTGCAGCGTGAGGGTGGTAATCGGGCCGGGGGTAATTTCAATGCGGGTGGGTTCAGTCAATCCAAGGTTCTTCCTTTGCAAAATGGTGGGGCAAGAGGCCCTGATGCTGCAGTTGAATCACATCTTCGAGCAGGGTGCGAATGTGCTTTTCTGCTTCGGTGCGTCGGGTCGGTGGCAATTGCGCTCTATACTCTTGTACCATATCTGCCCGCCGCTGGGAAAGGTGGGCGAGCAAATGCAATTGCAAACGGGTAGAGCCCAATTTGAGTGCCCAAGCCAGGGTCTGATCTTCACTTTGGGCCAATAATTGCTGTAGGCCCCGGCCACGAAACTTCAAAAGATCTTCGAGCGTGAGCAGGTCTTGGCGAATTTGGCTTTCCAATTCGGGGCTGTGAATCGCCAGAGAATCCAACACCCGTTCGCGCACATTGAGATTGACATGCCCCAGTGAACGGGCCAGATTTTTGCGTCCTTGCAGGGCGACTGTCTGCAATTGTTGGCTGTGTTTCGCTTTTAAGCTGGCGTCCAAGAGACCCAAAATCTCGGCGCTAATATTATGGCTCTGGGCCATTTGTAGGGCCAATTCCTGCTGTTGGGCAAAGGGCAAAAGCGCCAAAAATCCAGCGGCTTGGCTGGGGTTTAAGCTGCCCAAGACAGCGGCTTGGAGTGGGGCTGACTCTTTTTCCAGCAATTCGATTAACTCGCGCACACTGAGCTGTGCCATCCAGCCAAAATAGTGATCAGGGTTTTCTGGCTGAAGCTTTTGCCAAAGGCGCTCTCCTTGCTGGGGAAAGGCCTGTTTGAGCAATTTGCGGGCGTAATCGGGGCCGCCTTGGAGCAGGGGGTTGTGCAGGTGATGTTCAAATTCATCCAGCACGGCCATTTGCAATTGGGGATCGATGGCGGGCTGTTCTATCAGGGCTGTTGTCAGGGCTTCCACTTCGCTGTTTTTGAGCCGCCTTAAGATCGGCGCAGCGGTTTCTGAACCAATGGCCATTAAAAAAATCGCCCCTTTTTGCAAGGGACTCAAATCTTGGGTCAGGCAGCGCGACAAAAAGCCACTTTCAAACAATTCTTGCAGAGAGTGGTTTTCGAGCCAGTTGTAGAGGGTGCTGAGATTCATTCTGAAATTAAACCAGCAATAAATGTACTGTATTCTTCTTTCATAGGTAAATCCAGATCGATTTTTAACTGATTTCGCAAGGCCAAGACCGATTCTCCCGTCAAAGGATTCAATCCTTGTTTTTCGACCTTTTCCCAATACAGACCAATGCCTCTTTTTTGCCAGGCGGGAAGTTCGTTAAAATTGACGCCTCTTTGAAATAAAAATTCATTTTTTTGACCTTTGGAATAACCCGATAATGTTTTCGCTGCGGATTCAGCCGCTTGCCCTTCTTGGCGTAAACGCCAGTAACAATGGCCGTTCAGGGCATTTCGGTAGGCGTCTTCATTGCGCCAGCGAAAATAATCAACGACCAATCCTGCATTGGGAAATTGGCAAATGCGACAGTCAAAGGCACCCAGATCTCCCAAGAGTAGGCTGAACTTGGCGCTGGCCTCACCAGCCAAAACGGAGTTCAGTTTGCGGGTTTTTCGTTGAAATGTTTGGGTCTCAAAGTCCAATAATAAAGAAATTTCATCACTTTGCGTGTATCCATAAACCACATGAAACCCACATTGCATTAAGTGTTTAACGGTCTCAATCATCATATCTCTGAAACGCGGATCAAAAGGAGCTTCAAAGCCATGCTTTTCTTTTGTAAGTCGGGTAAAATTCCGGCCATCGATGCGCGCCACCATGTAAATCCCCGGCAAAACACAATGGTCATGTGATGTTTCATAGACACGCATTTTGCGATCCAATTCATCAAACTTCATTTTGCCAGACCTCCTCTTCAAATCCCTCTTGGTTCAGTCGGACATAAAATAATTGGTCAAAACCCTCTTGATATGTGGGTAATTCCAATTTTTTATA
>CAZRFI010000216.1:2586-6590 GCA_964598905.1 uncultured Candidatus Sericytochromatia bacterium
ATTTCATCGAGCAGTGTCAATAAAGGTAAATTTAGCTCCCTCTCTAACATCGTGATATAACTCAAATGGGTTGGGTCTTTTCTCAAAAAGGTGATTTGCGCTTCGACAGATTCATAGCCCGCATCTTTCATCCAAGATTTAAGTCTTGCCAAATGTTTTTTTCGTTCAGATAGCAGTGCTGAGCTATTCCATCCCAGATATTCAATCAGATTTTGAGCATCGCGATCTTGAGGATCAACGCTGTCGTACATGCCTCCAACTTCATCTTGGAAATATTGAATACGACTGTGGAGCTGTTGGGGGTCTTGAAAAAACAGGGTTTTAAAAAATTCAGATTCTGCGAATTTGGAATAAAGATGCTGTTTGTATTGGTTGCAATAGCGCAAAACGGCATAATAATTGAAATAATCATCTTGCTCTTTTAAGGCTGGGTTAAAATGTTCAACATCTACAGAGTCTATCTCAGAGATGTATTTTTCAGAATAAGCACAAAAACCCTGTTGTTCTTTGAGTAAGGCTTGCTTTAGTTTTTGATTGCTTCTGGCAGAGGATGATTTATATTTCTGGCCTGTTTTCAAAATGGCTGAATCGGGATTTTTGCTTAGAAACTGCATGGTGTCTTAAAACCCATAGGCATTGCCAATGGCAATAATGTCTTTCAGCAAATCGTCTTTTTCTGTTTGGTCTTGGGTTTGGCGGAGTGTTTGGCGCAAATGAAGATACTGAGAAAACTTTTTTTGACCTTCTGGCCCCAATAGATTGACCAATTCAAAGTCTTTTTGCAAAACATCATTGGGGTCATCTCCAATTGGTGTGACGCCCCTGTGTACAGAAACCGAGCCGTCTTCTTTCCAATTGAGAATGAAGCGTTCATAGGGTTCAAATTGCGCTGCAATCAAGGGATGATGTGTGGCCATAAACAATTGTGTATTTTGTTTGCCTGATTTGTCTTGGGTCAAATCTCTGTAACGCTGAGGCAGGTTTAAAAGCAAATCTGGAAACAAACTGTTTTCGGGCTCATCGACAAAGAGAAAGCCCCTTTCAATTTCTCTTTCAAAGAACAGAGAGTAAATATGACCCAGTCGAAACAAAAAATTGCGAATACCTGTGCTGAGTTTGTGATAGGGAATGGCTTCCCCTGTCTTTTTTAGACGGATATAGGCCTTGAGATTATCATTCAATTGAACCGGTTGAGAAATATGTTCCAAATCCAATTCCAGGCCTGCTTGAGCCAGAATTTCGTTCCACAATTGGCCCAGTTTTTTTAGGATATCGGGGTGTTGGCTATCAAATTCTTCAATCAATTGCCGCTTGGTCTTTTCGAGATTTTCTGGCTGACGTTCATACTCCTCCCTTTGTTTTTCACGCAATTTCAGGTGGTAGATCAGGGTCTTCCAAAAGTCTGAACTGGTTTCAGGTGAGACCTCGTGATAATAGGGAAATGTGTTTAAGAGTTCCAAGGCCTGATCTACACTGGCAACCGGGACATCTTTGAGATCTAAAAAGGGATTGTGCTGAGATTCTGAACGCGCATAAACCAAAAGATCAGGAGAAAGATTTGATTGACTCAAGCTGTGATCTTGCAAATATAAGTTTTGATAGGTGGTCGCCTGTTGTTCTGGATTGATATAAGGTGCATATTTTTGCATCAAATGTTTGTATTCTGGGCTTTGGGTAACCCGAAGATGGTCTTTTGTATATGCTTCAAAAGAGGGCTGGTTAAACAGGTCTGCTTGCCATTCTGATTCTTGTGTGGCTTTGGCCTTGAGATAGATATAAGCATCTCCAACAGCGTGTGCGCCACTTACTCCGACTGGGACTTGCCAGCCAATATGATTGGCAACGCAAAGCAGCCGTTCTTTTTGAAACTCAATTTCGACGGCCCCTTTGTCGAGAAAACGCATATGGGGTTCTTTAATAAAGCGAATCATCAATTCCAAGAGCGTGGATTTGCCCGTTCCATTGGGACCAATCAGGCACACTTTTTCGAGGGGGGCCCCGGTTTGGGGATGGGTCAAATCCAGTTCAAAATTTTTGAACTGCTGGTAGTCAGGAATATAGAGTTTGCAAAGTTTCATTTTTTCTCACAACAAAGACAGTTGAGTCGGTGATTTCTATTATACACTCTGCTTTTTAGGCCGCTTCACATTTTGAAAAAGCGGCAGCGGAGGTGATATTAGACTTTTTGCAAGGCATTCAAGCCAGCATAGACCCCGTCTTGGGCCAATAACTCCTGGTGGTTGCCGCTCTCGACCAAGGTGCCGTATTGCAGCACCAAAATCCGATCTGCACTTTGGATCGTACTCAGGCGGTGGGCAATCATCAAGGCTGTGCGCCCTTCGAGCAGGGTGTGCAGGGCATTTTGCATTTGGCGTTCGGTTTGGGGGTCGATATGGCTGGTGGCCTCGTCGAGAATCAGCAGTGCGGGCTTGCGCAAAAGCGCCCGGCCAAAGCTCAGCAATTGTTTTTCGCCCGAACTCAAATTGCTGGCATTTTCGAGCAAATGGGTTTGATAGCCCTCGGGCAGGCGCTGCACAACCGGGTCCAAACCGATTTCTGCGAGCAGGGGCTGAATCTCTGCCAGAGGCAGATCACTTTCGCCGAGCACGATATTTTCGTAAACACTGCCGGGAAACATCACCACATCTTGTAAGACCAGTCCGACTTGTCTGCGCCAAGTGCCCGGATCCAATTCTTTCAGATCGACACCATTGATCAAAATGCGGCCCTTTTGGGGCAGATAAAAGCGCAGCAAGAGGTTGATTAGCGTGGTCTTGCCCGATCCCGTCGGGCCCACAATCGCCCAATGTTCACCGCTCGGGCAGTCAAACGAGAGATCTTTGAGCACCCAATCACCTTCATCGCTGTAGCGAAACCAGACGTTCTCAAAACGAATTTGACAGCGCTCAGGTGTGGGCAATGCCAGAGTTTGGACCGGGTCTGGGTAGAGGCGGGGCTCATCGAGCAATTCAAACAGGCGGGCGGCTCCGGCGATGCCCTTTTGAAACTCATTAAACTGGGCCGACAAAAACATGATCGGCACAAAAAACTGGTGAATAAAATTCATAAACAGAATCAAACTGCCGATGGTGAGCACACCATTGCGCACCTGTTGGCCTCCCAGCCAGAGCACCATCACGATCCCGATGCTCTGGATCAAAAACAGAAAATTAAAAAAGCTGTTAAACAGAATGGTGATGGCGCGGTCTTGTTTGTATTTCTTAAGACTGCGCTTTTCCAATTCTTTGAGCACATTGGCCTCTTGACCAAACATCTGAATCGTGACCATGCCCTGAATCATTTCGGTCACATAGCCATTGACGTCGGCCACGTTTCTGCGCACGGCCATCAAACGCGGGGCCATAAAGCGGTTAAAGCCAATCGCCGCTAAAAGAATCAGCGGACAGAGACCCACCACATAAAGGGCCAACTGAAAGTCGTATTTATAACCCATCACCGCAAACATGCCCAGCACAATCACAACATTGCCCAAAATCTGCGTCAGAACCGAGGTAAACAGGACTTTCATGGCGTTGGCGTCGTTTTCAATCCGCGAGACGAGTTTGCCGGTGCTGGTCTGGTCAAAATAGGGCAAATCGAGCTGGAGCAGATGGGAGAAGGCTTTGTTTTTGATGCCCGCAATGATTCTTTGGCCGGCTGTTTCGAGCAGGATCAGTTCATAATAATTGGCACCAAAGCCAATCAAAATCAGGCAGATATAGCCCCCCAAGAGGGCCAGCAGACCAGGGAAATCGCCCTGGCGGATATAGCCATCGATCGCGGTTTGCAAAATAATCGGGCCCAAAATCCGCAAACCGGAGCCAATCAGCAGCAGGGTCAAACAGAGCACAAAGATCTTGGCCTGGGGACGCAGCCAGGGCAAGATCCTTTGCAGCAGCAGACGCTGACTGAAACCGCTTGGCAGGCCTTGTTCTTCGTGCTCCACAGTTTTAGCTCAGCACCACCATGCGGGTGTCGCGGAATTCTGCGTGGGCCTCGATGAT
>CAZRFI010000216.1:6690-8866 GCA_964598905.1 uncultured Candidatus Sericytochromatia bacterium
TTCACCACGGGCACAGTTGATCACCCGCACACCCGGTTTCATGCTGGCCAGACTCTCAGCATTGATCATGTGTTTGGTCTCAGGCGTATTGGGCACGTGTAACGTAATAAAATCTGCCTGTTTGAACAAAGTGGGCAGATCCATGACCTGCACTTCGAGGCGGGCCGCTCGCTCGGCATTGATAAAAGGATCATAGCCGATCAGGTGCATGCCCAGACTTTTTGCGACCTTGGCCACATGTGAGCCAATTTTGCCCAGGCCAACAATCCCCAGGGTTTTGCCATAGAGTTCGCTGCCTGTGAAGTTATTGCGCTTCCACTCATTTTGTTTCAGCGAGGCATCCGCTGCGGGAATATAGCGGGCCAGGGCCATCATCAGACCCAGGGTGTGTTCTGCTGCGGCAATGGTATTGCCTTCGGGGGAATTCACCACCACAATCCCATGTTCGGTGGCGGCAGCCACGTCGATATTGTCCACGCCGACACCGGCACGGGCAATGATTTTCATTTTTCCTGCAGCGGCTGCCAGGGCTTTGGCGGTAACTTTGGTCTGGCTGCGCACAAGCAAGGCGTCGTACAAGCCAATTTGTTCACAGAGTTCGGCTTCGGAGAGCGGGCCAGATTCGGTGATCTCTGCCAGGGGTCTGAGAATTTCGACTGCAGAAGCGTGGATATGGTCGCAAACAAGTACTCGGGCGCTCATCAGACTATTGTCTCCTTTTGACTGACCGCTTACAATACAGCATATGGATCAGCATTCTCAAGATTTTCATCGTTTTCAGTTTATCGAGGTTTCGGAGGAGCCGGAACCCCATACCCCTCTCAAGCGCTCCCAAGACAGCTTCGTGGACGAAATTCCACCTGAGCAATTATTGTCTTATTTGGATCTGGTCAATATGCGCCCGACCCCTGCTGCCTTAAAAGCCGTGGCCAAGAAGTTGCAACTCAAATACCGCTTTTTGCCGATTGCCACCCAACCCGTCAATCTGCCTCTGCGCTGGCCTGGGCATTTTGATCCCCAATACCACCTCAGTTGGGAAGCCAGTGGCAGCACACATACCCTGTTTATCGCCCTGTGTCCCCAGCCGCGGGCGGGCCATGTTTTGCGATTGATTCACAATGCCACTGGCTTTGCGATCTATGCCCTGCCCATGCTCGACAAAACCTTTGAGCGCTTTCTCGAAGAACAATACGCCCGCTTGAGTGTTTAGGTTTTCTTTAGAGGTAGCGGGGAGGCGCTGTGCTCAATTTGCGAATCACCTGTTCAGCTTCGCGGGGGCCATCCAATTTGGTTTGAATGTATTTTTTCAGCTCTTCTTGAAACTGATCACGCAAGGGGCCCCCATTCAGGCAATCTTGCAGGGTTTCGACCATTTCTTTTTCGTTGCAGAGATCAACCAAATAAAAGAAAAAGCGTTTGTGAAACAGGGTGCGTCCGGGCCAGGGATCCCGCCGTTCGACAGGAAAAGACAAATAGGGAAACAGCGTTTGGGGGGCCTCTGCTTTGATGCTCTCCAATTTGAGTTGCACCATCGGTGAGAGTTTCTCAAAGCTGTGGGTCAATGCCCCTTGGCTGTTAATGCCGACAGAGCTGCCCAGACAGAGTGAGGGAATTTCTCTTAAGGCACTTTGAATCAACGAGGGATAGGTCAGCGACTCGGTCATGAACAGATCAGAGGCCTTGAGCAGGGAGTCGAGCAAATCCATTTCGAGGGTTTCTAAATAGCGCACTTTGACATTGTCGAAGTCGGTTTCCTCACTGGGTGGGCTCATATTGACCACATAGAGGTGGTAATGGCCCTTGAGCTGATTGAGGTAGTGAATCATCAGGTCGGTGACCAATTGAAAGTGGTTGCCGAGGCCTTTGTCGCTGGCCATGATGATATTTTCGACCGGGAAAACCAGGGTCAAAACCTTGCTGTCTTTGCCCACACCCAGCTTTTGGCGGGTTTCATCTTTGACTGCATAGACCGAGAGTTGGGGCATCAGGTCGCGGTTGTGCCAATGAATCAGTTTGGGATTGCTGCTGGGGGTAAAATCGTGGGGGGGGCAGATTTTGATCAAAAAATCATAATCAAGGGTGGCGGGAGGTTCGATATCGTTGAGAATATAGCGTTTGTGGGCCAGTTCGCCATTTTCGGCTTTGAGCAAATTGGCCCGGAAGTCAAAAATACTCA
>CAZRFI010000217.1:0-8786 GCA_964598905.1 uncultured Candidatus Sericytochromatia bacterium
GGAAATTCCAGTCATATCTTGTATAGGATGCCTCATAGGCCCAAATACAGAAGCGGCAACGGGGAGTAATTCAGCAGCGCCGATCGGCAGGTAAGGACGATTGAGGGACGTCCCACTTATAAGGACGTACTTTTTACCCACAGCTCTTGTTAAAATTTTTGATCAAACAAACTTTTAACAAATTTCAATAGTCTCAACAGGTCATGAAAACCAGTTTTAACATTTCTAACATTAAGCTTTAAATTAAGTACGGTTAAAATTAGGACATTATTTTTAATATAACACAGTCAGAGCCAGAAAGGGCAGAGGTTGCAAAGTCAAAACAAAAGAGCCCACAAGCATGGGTTGGGGCTCTTGTTCTCAACTGCAATTTTCCAATCAGTTCGGGATGGGTGCCCGAGCTGCAGACGAACCCACTGAATTCAACGGAGCTGAAGTGCTGGCTGAAGGTGATTAATCGAAGCTGCAGCCTGTAGATCGGGGCTCGAAGTTGCTGGCTGAGCGGAATCGAAACCAGCTGCTAATGCTAATGCCAATGCCTGCTGCAAATCGGCCAGCAGATCTTCGCAGCTTTCAATTCCCACCGAAAGGCGCAGCAAATGTGGGCCAATACCCGCCTGCACTTGGGCTTCAGGCGGCATTGAGGCATGGGTCATGCTGGCAGGGTGGGCGATCAGACTTTCGACCCCACCCAGAGACTCAGCCAAGGTAAAGAGCTGCAAATTTTCGACAAAACGCGCCAAATCTACATCCGGTCTGAGTTCAAAGCTAAGTACCCCGCCAAATCCGCTTTGTTGGCGCTGAGCCAGACTGTGTTGGGGATGTTCAGCCAAGCCAGGATAATGCACCTGGTCGATCGCCGGATGGCTGGCCAAAAACCGGGCAATTTTTTCTGTACTTTCGCCATGTTGTTGCATGCGCAAAGGCAAGGTGCGCAGGCCTCTCAGGGTCAGCCAGGCATCAAAAGGTGCGCCGGTTAACCCCAAACAATTGCCCCACCAAGCCAGTTTTTCACCCAGTTCGGGGGACTTGCTGATCACGGCGCCGCCGACCACATCGCTGTGGCCATTGAGGTATTTGGTCGTGGAATGCATCACGATATCTGCGCCCAAAAGCAGGGGTTGTTGTAACAGGGGGGTGAGAAAGGTATTGTCGGCTACCACCAGTGCCCCCACCTGATGAGCGGCTGTGGCCACAGTCTGAATATCCGTCAGGCGCAAAAGTGGATTGCTGGGGGTCTCGATCCAGACCAGGCGTGGGCATTCTGCCAAAATCTGGGTTACCAGGGTGTCTGTGTCTGAAAAGCGGGCCATCTTCAATTGAAAATGGCCCTGGGCGGCTTTGGCTTTGAGCAGACGCTGACAGCCGCCATAACAGTCATCGGGGGCCAGAATCAGGTCTTGGGGTTCCAGCAATTGCAGAATCAGGGTTACAGCCGACATGCCTGTAGAGGTGACCACGCAGTGGCTGCCGCCTTCCAATTCTGCCAGGGCCTCAGCCAATTGATCGCGGGTGGGATTGCCTGAGCGGGTATAGTCATATTGGCGCTTTTGGTGCAGACCTGCAAAAGAGAAATTTGAGCTGAGTTGAATCGGGGGCATCACGGCCCCGTGTTGGCTGTCGCTGTTGATGCCTGCGCGGGCGGTGAGGGTGAGTGGGGAGATTTCGATCTTTGTCATGGTTATTGCTCCAAATGGTGTTTGAGAATTTCAGCGACTTCGGCAGCCTCTTTGAGAAAGGCATCGTGACCGTAAATACTTTCAATCAGTTGTAAAAAGCCAGTTTGTTTGAGTTTTTTTTGCAATTTTTGCAATTGGCTCACGGGCACCAATTGATCCGAACTAAAACCCAGCAGATCAATGGGGATAACAATATTTGCTACATCCACCTGATGGGTGTCGATCGACGTACTCAGGCAGAGATAACTATAGGGGTCAAAGCGTTGTGAGAAGCTCTCTCCCTGGTGGTTTAAATAGGGCAAACAGCCGTCAGGGCCGAGACCGGCCGCAAAACGGTCTGCAAATTCCTGTTCTGAACGATAGGTGGTCACAGCCAAGGCCCGTGCCAGTTTGAGGCCTTTTTCGGGCTCGCCCTGAGCCAGTGCCAATTGGAGAATTTCGCGCTGAATATGGCGCCAACCCGTTGCCAGTGGGCATGGGCTCTCAGCAGCACAGATGACCAGGGCGCGTTTGAGCAAATAAGGGAAGTGCTGGGCAAAAGCCAGGGTCACCATGCCGCCATAAGAGGCCCCAATCATGCTCTCCAATTGATTCAACCCCAGGCTCTCGATCAAGGCAGCCAAGGCCCGAGCCTGATCGCGGGTGCTGATGGCTGGAAAATCCGAGCCCGCCTGGCGGCTGTTGTGGGGACCGCTACTGCTGCCCGTGCTGCCCAAGAAATCCACACTGATCAATTGGCGTTTTTCGGGGCTGAGGGGCCGAGTGGGACCGATTTGCTCTTGCCACCAGCCCTCACCCTGATCGGGGGCTGCCCGCCAGGCATAACGACCAGCAGAGATCCCCCCCAGAATCACCACAGCGGGCAAATGGGGCTGTCCCAGGCGTCGCCAAGCCAAACGGGGCTGGGCCAATACCTGGCCCGAATCGAGCAAATAGGGCGCAGGTAAATCCAAAATACCGCTGTTTAAAGGCGGGAAATCGAGTTGGGGCGGGGTATCCGCAAAGAAAAGGGTCCGTGACATAAATTAAACATGCTCCAAGTGCGTTACTCACTTGGAAACCCTGCAGACACGACAGGGATGAAGATCAGTTCCATCCAGAATGGCTGACTGATCGCTCATTTTTCAGATACGGCTGAGGTATCTGCAGGAGTTGGCACCTTTTCAGAGGGGTTAACTCTAAAGGTTGCCCCGGCGTCAAAGGGCCAGTCCCTCAGCCGGTCTAAATGAGATTAACCCTGATTGTAATCGATTTGGAGCGAAGAGGTCAAGCCCGATAGATTAATTTTAAGTTTTCAATTCTGGGGATGTCGAACCGCGTTTTGAATGCTCGCTTCTTGTTGGGCTGAGATCAGCCCACGGGCCAGGGCATCTGCGCCAGCTTGATCTGCTGAATCAAAAGTTACCATGCCTTGAAACCGCTGCGAATGGGGGTCCGAACAGGTCACATTGTGGATATAAATTGCCTGTACCCGCCCGGGAAACTCCAAGGCAATTTGGCGGTAGACTTCAGGATCTTTTTCGCCACTGTCTCCGACCAGAACAAAGTTGCGATTGGGATAGGTTTCAAACAAAGTGCGGATTTTGCCGAGTTTATAATTCAATTGTTCTGTGGGACTATCACTTTTGGAGGACAGTCCGAGATATTTCAGATCAAGTGGACCTTGGGGAAAGCCGTGAAGGGTCAAAAAGGTCTCCAGGCGCGGCGCTATATTCAGGGGGCTGCCTGAGACATAATTGACGTCGCCGTCGATCTCTCCATCGGTGTGTTGATCCAGGGCTGTGAGAAATTCAGCCATACCTGGCACGGCCTGTTGACTATACGGATTTTTTAGCAAAAATGTTTTGACCATTTGCGATTTTTGGGTCACGTTTGAAACCTGGATCGTGTCATCAATATCTGAGACCACACCCATGCTTTTTTCGTGTGGATTTTGAATCACGATTTTGCCTTGGGCGGGGGGAGCATAATAGTGTTTCTGACCTGGCTCAAGCTGGGCTTGAACCGGGTAATAACCTGGTTTAACTGGCCCAGGAGCCCGCAATTGCAATTCAAAAAAACCCTCGCGATCTGTTTGCGTTCGGTAGGTTTTTCCCATCACGTTTACATCTACCCAAAGATGTTCTTTGTCTTCAGCATGTAATTGGTGGGCTGTCCTGCGTAAATTGTCCAACCAATTGTCCTCAGGTTTGGGTGTTGAGGCTTCAGCCTCAATCACTCTTCCGCGCACAGTGAAATGCTCAGGGGTTCCATAGGTGGTATACAAAGGTATTTCCAGTTTTTTGCCCTGCTGGGAAGAAAACGTGGTGTATGTGTTGCTGCTGATGGGCTGTGGGCTGATGGAGATGCTCAGGGGTTGGAGCTGATCTGGCTGAAAGAGCTGTTGTGGACTTTGTAAAGACGGGGTTTGTGGGATTTCAGCAGGCTGATTGGCTGTGCTGGCAGCAGGTTGAGAACTTTGCGAAAGCGATTGAGACAAGGGCCTGAGATTTTGCATAATTCTATCTTAACAGCCGATCCCGTTTCTGTAAAAGCGTTTTCACAGGCCAGAAAAAGACCTGAATATGTTATCATAAAAGAGCTTAAAACTCAGAAAAAACCACTGCTGAAAAGAAAATAAAAGAAATTTCGGCTGAATTTAACCTCGGCTTTATATTTTGTTTCTTGGGGGAACTTGGACTTTATGGATTTCTCTGCGCTTTCAAAACTGTCAAAAAAAGGCACTCAGCCATTACAAGATGAGCGTCAGCGCCGTTTTGACAAACTGTATCGGATGGGGACTGAGTACCTCAATCGCAGCAAAGCCAACCAGTTCCAAGATCGCGAACAGGTTAAAAAAGCCGCGATCTGTTTTGGTCATGCGATTGAAAGCAATCGCCGTGACCCGCGTCCCCACCTCAAATTGGGGTATATCTCCCTGATCTTTCGCGAGTACAAGATGGCGGCCCGCCACTTGCAAGAGGTCTTGCGTTTAGAACCCGATCACAAACAGGCCAAAAAACTCCTGGCCCATCTCGAAAAACAGTCCACCCAGGCCATTCGCAATAGCAATAAAGACAAAGGGCTCTCTTTGCAACGGGTCAAGCGTCTGGAGCAGCCCTCTCAGTCCAAGGGCAAGGCGCTCTATGTCGAAACCCAGGCCCTGATCCAGAACCAGATCAAAGAATCGTTTGAGCGCATGCAGGGGATCAAACCCACTTTGGTGCCGATCAATCTGAATAAATTTGAAGAAATTCACCTGCAATTGGAAAGCAATTATGACCTGATCAACCAACAATTGGATTTGTTGGAGCAAGAGGGCTTTGACTTGGCACCGCTGGAGCGCGAATTGCAGAAATTAGAGGTCAATCTCAACCTGATGGAAGACACTTGCAAATTGTCGCGTGAGATGATTGCGCTCAAAAAAGCCCTGCAAGAAGAGACCTCCAAAATTCAGGATATGAATTCCGCAATTGAGCGGGGGGCCAGTTCTGACACTTTGGCAGAGTACGGGTCGCTCTATGATCAGATGGTGGATCGCTGTGATGAACTTGCCGACGAATTGGATACTTTGGAGGGCTCTGGTTTTGATATCCAGGCCTTGATGAAATACTATAACCAGCTCACAGCCTCATTTGACCGTTTGGGCAAATTGTTGAAGATTGAATAAGTTTTATTCGGCTTCGTTTAAAACTTTGCCGACATGGGTATAGTGTACAAAATTGTCGTTTGATGCATTTGAGGGAATCAAAAAGGAGTACTAGAGCGTATGTCAGTAGGTGGAATTAATTCAACGGGTCCTCTGTTTATGGCTTCTACCCCCACAATTACTGGGCCCCGTCCGACTGCGCCCACACCAACCGAAGCGCCTCAAGCCACATCCAATCCCTCTGCCTTTCAGAGCAGCCAAGCTGTTGGCAACTCCACTTTGGGAGCGACCACATCCAAAGAAGAGGTCTGCAAAGCTGTTGATAATTGTGACAGCCCCGATGGTTCTGTGCCCGAACTTGAGGGTGAAACCACCGGCATGGAAGGCCAAGAACTTGATGGCGATTTTGCCGACGCCACGGGTGAGATGCCCACAGTAGAGAGTGCTGAAGGCGGCTCCGAAGGCTCCCAAGAAGTTTCCGAAGGTGGTGAATCGGGTGAAGCTGAAGGAACCGAAGAGACCGGTGAAGCGGATGGTCCCGAAGAGAGCAGTGAGTCTGATGGCCCTGAAGGTGCTGAAGAGACGGGCGAAGCGGGTGGTCCCGAAGAGAGCAGTGAATCTGATGGTCCCGAAGGTGCTGAAGAGACCGGTGAATCGGGTGGGCCCGAAGAGAGTGGCGAAGCCTCTGAAGGCAGTAAGTCCGAAGGCTCTGAAACCACGCCTGGCGCAGAGGCCCAGGCTGGCGCTTCTGGTACAGCCAGCACTGCGCCTCAACCGGCTGCTCAGGGGGAGGGTGGCGAAGCTGGCGGAGATAAACCCCTTCCGGTGAGCGGATTGGTCAGCAAAACGGCATTGACTCTGAGTCGCACCATGAATGCTGTGGGCGAATTTAACAAAGCCCCCGATGCGCGCCAGGGATTAGTGAAACCCATGCCCGGCCCCGTGACGGCTCCTTCAGGCAATGTCACGGGTGCAAAATTGAATACCACCACAGCGGTTGGTACTGCCCGCCACTTGACCAATCTGGCCGATGGCAATTTTACTGGTTCTGATGTGGTTGCCGCCGGAGAGCTGGCAAATACCGCTGCCGGTGCGCTGCATACCAAACAAGGCTCTCAGGCCACAGCTGTTCTCTTGCAACGGGCAGGTGGGCTCGCTGCTGGTGCTGGTGTGGCTGGCTTTGCTGTTAATTTGGCAACACGTGATTTTTCAGCCACAGGCCAGAATATTGCCGCATTAAAAGATGACCCAGGCAATGCCGATTTACAATCTCAAGTGGCTGCAGACGTTCGCGGCGTCACAAATGGCGTACAAGACGTGGTCAATGCTGCTCGCGGAGCGGCTCCTACTTTGGAAGCTGCTCGCGGTACTCTGGGGACCGCCACAACCACTGCAGGTCGCATTGCTGAACGGGCAGCGGGCCCTGCTGCCCATGCCGCAGCTTCTGCCAGCCGTGCTGTTGGGCGCTTGGCTCCTGGTGTTAATATCGCCATTGCTGTGGTCGACACGGCAGCAGCAGCTGCAGATATTAACAAGGCCATGAAAAACCCCACCCGCGATAATGTGGTGAATGCGGGTTTGAGTAGCATCGTTGCTGCGGGTTCCATTGCTGCAGCTTCCAATGTTCCTGTGGTTTCTCAGGTCGGTGCAGCCGTTTCGATGGCCGGTGATGCAGCCAAATTGGTCTATAACAACCGTGCTGCGATTGGCCGTGCAGCTAGCAGTGCCGCTACCACGGTGACCCGCGCAGCCAGCAGCGCTGCTTCAGCTGTCAGCAACGCAGCCAGTAACGCCGCTTCAAGTGTTCGTAATGCCGCGAGTAGTGCTGCAAGCGCGGCTACAGCGGCCGTGAGTAATAAGGCTGGTGAGGCCTATGCTTGGGCCAAGAGCTGGTTCTAAGTGGGGCTTGAAACATGAAATATGCAGTTAAAGAGCGCAGTGGTACTTGGTTAGACGTGTCTTTTCAGCTTTCGAGTGCCGAATTGATGATCAAACAAAGGCAGCTTGAGACCCGGCTTAAACCCAAGCCGGAGCCAGAAGAACTGAAGCAAATTGTGCGTCAAACCAGTATGAAAGAAGCTGTTCAGGCTTTTCTTAAAAAAGAGAGTGTGACAACCTGGGGAACCCCCAAGTTTAGCATTTCTCCCCCCAAGCCCGGAGAGCCCCCCGGCTTAAATTTTGTTTCCCGCCTGTCACTTCTGCCTGAGGTCTCTTTGCCGGATTACCGTCAATTAAAATTAGAAGTTCCGCCGGTGGCGATGCCCACCGAAGAGGCCGCCCAGCTTGAAATGTTTCGGCTGCGTCAACAATTGTCGAATCCCCATGAAGTTTCTCGGCCGATCAAGTGGGGAGATATTGTTGACTTGTCCTTTGTGGGTTTTGATGCCAAACAGCAGCCAATTCCGCTCAGTCTGCGTGAGTCTCAGAGCATGATTGTCAATGGCGCTTTGTTTTATCCGGGCTTTATGCAAGCCCTAATTGGCAAGGCCTCGGGTGATGCTTTTGAAGTTGAATTCGTTGCTCCCGAAGATTATTTTCACCCGCCCTTGCGCAACCAGAAGATCAGCTATCGCGGAAAGGTTTTACAGGTCTTTGAACCCGAACACGCCCAGACCGACGCTGAATTGCTCAAGCGTTTGGGTGAATGCCCGGATATGGAGACGCTTTACCGCCAGATCGCAGAAGATGTCTTGCTGCAGAATCAAAAAGACTGGAATAAAGCCTTGCGCAAGACTGTTGTTCAGTTGGTTAGTGATCAAGCGGAAGTGGCGTTGACCAACGACATGATTGACGCTGAGCTGCGTTCCGAATGGGAGCGTTTAGAAGCCCAAGTTCTCAAACGCTTGGGCTATGGGGACGATGTGATTGCCGCTTCTTGGCTGGCCTGGCAAGCCCATGAAGAACTTTTCACGCAGATGGGCTACCGACTCAAAGATGCCTTGGTCTTGCGTCAGATTGCCTTGCAAGAACAGCTTGTGGTGGAAGATGATGAAGCTATGGCCGTCATGATGGCGATTTCAGACACCTTTGGTGGCCCGAGTCCAGAAGACCTGTTTTTTGAAATGCGGCGGAGCAAACAATTGGATTCCATTGTTGCCCAGATGGAGTCTGAAAAGGCGATTGATTTTCTCATCGGTCGCTTAACCTTGATCTGTGAGGGCGAAGTTTTGCTCTCTCCGGATCAACCCGCACCGGATGTCTTGCCTTCTCCCTGATGAGGTGATTGTGTTGTGAATCCTTTGTTTGCCAGCTATTTCAATCAGTTTGAATCACAGATAAAAGTGGGTTGAAATTTATGAGTTTAAGTGTTCCTTCTCAACCAACGCCTATCGGTGGTACAGGGCCTTTGGCTTTTCCTGCGCGAACCTTGCCGCCAGGCCAGTCACTCCCGCCAGATTCAACCCCTTCTGCCCCTGCTGCAGATCCTGCCGTCTTGGCTGATACCACTTCGGTGGCAATTCCCTTTGCGGGTCTCACCT
>CAZRFI010000218.1:0-8780 GCA_964598905.1 uncultured Candidatus Sericytochromatia bacterium
GAGTGGATCGACGTCACGGCCCCCGGCCATGTGCCGCCCACAGGCCATTTGCACCCAATCACCCAAATCCAATACGAGATCGAAAGCATTTTTCGCTCGATGGGCTTTCAGGTCTTTGATGGCCCCCAGGTCGAAGACGATTACCACAATTTTGAGGCCCTGAATATTCCGCCCGATCACCCGGCCCGCGATATGCAAGACACCTTCTGGCTGACCAATGGCCGCCTCTTGCGCACCCACACCTCCTCGGTTCAGATTCGCGCCATGCAGGCCCAAAAACCGCCCCTGCGCGGCATCTCACCGGGCCGTGTCTTTCGCTACGAGGCCACCGATGCCTCTCACGAAAACACCTTTTACCAGGTCGAAGGCCTGATGGTCGACAAAAATATCTCAGTCGCTGAGCTGATCTATGTCATGAAGGTTCTGCTCAAAGAGATTTTTCAGCGTGAGGTCAAAGTGCGCCTGCGGCCCGGCTATTTTCCCTTTGTCGAACCGGGCTTTGAATTGGATATCAACTGCCTGATCTGCGGTGGCGACGGCTGCCCTGTCTGCAAATACGAGGGCTGGGTTGAGCTGCTGCCCTGTGGTGCGATTCACCCCAATGTGCTCAAATACTGCGATATTGACCCGACCGTTTATACCGGCTTTGCCTTTGGTCTGGGCCTCAATCGCCTGGTCATGATGCGCTATGGCATCAACGACATCCGCTATTTCCAGAGCGGAAATCTGCAGTTTTTGGAGCAATTTTAAGATGAAACTTTCAAACAATTGGTTGGCGGAATATGTGGATATTCCCGAGGCCCCGCGCCCTTTGGGCCTCAAATTGACCATGGCCACCGCTGAAATTGAAGGCCACGAAAGCCACGGCAGCGACACGGTTTTTGATATCGACAACAAGTCTCTGACCCACCGCCCAGATCTTTGGGGCCATTATGGCTTTGCCCGTGAAGTGGCGGCGATTTATACCCTGCCGCTCAAACCTTTGGCTTTGGCCGACTTGCCTGAGGCTCCTGCCGGTATTTCCGTCGAAGTGCCGGTCAGTGCCGATCTCTGCCCCCGTTACAATGCCCTGGTGATTGAAAATATTCAGGTGGGGCCTTCGCCCGCTTGGCTGGTTGAAAAACTCGAAGCAGTCGGCGCGCGCGCAATCAACAATATTGTCGATTTGACCAATTATGTGCTCTACGAAGTCGGCCAGCCGATGCATGCCTTTGACAAGGGCAAACTCAGCGGGGGCAAAATTGTCGTGCGCCTGGCCCACGAAGGCGAAAGTCTGGCCACTCTCGACGGTGGGGAACACACGCTCAGCAACGACATGCTGGTCATTGCCGATGGCGAAAAAGCCGTGGCTTTGGCTGGCGTGATGGGCGGGGCCAACAGTGAGGTTGATCAAAATACCACCTCCTTGGTGTTGGAATCCGCCAATTTTCATCCCACTTCGGTGCGGCGCACAGCTGCCAAACTGGCGATTCGCACCGAGTCTTCGATGCGTTTTGAAAAAGGCCTCGACCCTCTGCAAACAGAAACAGGCCTCCGCCGCTTTGTTGAATTGCTCAAGCAGATCTGCCCCGACCTCAAAATCGTGGGGGGCTTGGCCGACCGTGATCGCTCTGGCAAAGAGACGCCGCTGATTTCCACCCGCTATAGCTGGATCAATGCCAAGCTGGGCACCGCTTTGCCCAATGAGCAAATTACAGGCATCCTCACCCGTTTGGGCTTTGGTGTCGAAGCCCAAGGCGATGATTTGCAGGTCAAGGTCCCGTCTTGGCGCGCCACCGGCGATATTGGCATTCCCGAAGATCTCGTCGAAGAAGTGGGCCGGGTCTTTGGTTACGACAATATTGAACCCGTGGCCCGGTTAACCCCCGTCGTGCCTGTGCGTCCGAGTGCTTTGCACAGCTTGATTCAGACCTTGCGCCAGACCCTCTCGGGGGCCCTGCGCTTTACCGAGGTCCTGAATTACGCCTTTGTTGGAGAAAAGCTTTTGCAGCAGGTGGGCCTCAGCCCAGAAAACCACTTGGCCCTGGCCAACCCCCTGGCTTCGGACCAAAACCGCTTGCGCACCTCTTTGGTGCCCAATATGCTCAAAATTACAGCTGAGAACCTGCGCTTTAAAAAGTCGTTTGCGATTTATGAGCTGGAACGTGTGTTTCAGACCGAATTTCAGACAGGCACTATTTTTGAAC
Source organism: uncultured Candidatus Sericytochromatia bacterium (assembly GCA_964598905.1). Lineage (GTDB taxonomy): Bacteria > Cyanobacteriota > Sericytochromatia > UBA7694 > UBA7694. The sequence continues at coordinate 2,187 of CAZRFI010000218.1, forward strand.
ACGAAAACTTTGCCCTCTGCGCCTTGCTGGCCGATGTCTCTTGGAAAAATGGTTCAGAACAGGCTTTTTATGCCATCAAAGGCCAAGCTGAGCATTTGCTCAGCCAGCTCAAATTGGCAGGCCAAATCAAGATCTATCCGCCAGCAGCCGAAACGGTGCTGGATCCCTGGTGCCATCCGGGCCGCACGGCGGAAATTTGGGTCGATGAGACCCGGATTGGCCGCTTGACCCAGGTGCATCCCCAGGTGCTCGAAAACCTTGAGATCAAAGCGGGAGTGGGTCTGCTCGAACTCGATTTGACCACCCTGCTCAGCTTGCCTCTGGCGGGTTATCTCTTTTCAGGCGTGCAAAAATACCCCACTGTGCCCTTTGATATCTCGCTGATCTGTGTCGAACAGACCCTGATCGCCGATGTCGAGAGCTGCATCTTGGCTTCGGCCCCTGAGCGGATTCAGTCGGTCAAACTCTTTGATGTCTACCGGGGCGAGAACCTCGGCAGCGGTCAAAAGAGCTTGGCTTTTACGGTGACCTTTGCGGCCCCGGATCATACCCTGGGCCCCGATGAGATCGAAAAACTTCAGCAGGGTGTGATTGCCGCGCTCGAAGCCCAAAACTATACGGTGCGCAAAGGCTGATTTTGGCTTTGCGGCATTTTGATGCTTTACTTTCTATTGCTTCACGTACTAGAATAAGGCATCAAAAGCAATGAGCTTCACATGAAAATTGGCCTTTTTGCCCCCGGTAACTACAGCGATCCCACGATCAAATACAGCGGTCCCAGTTTGGGCTTGGGGTATATTGCCTCCAGTTTAAAAGAGAAATTTTCCGAGATCGATGAGGTCTTTCTCGAATTGGATTCTGAGCGTTTGATCGAACGCAAACCTGATCTGGTGGGAATTTCGGCTTTTACCTATGCCTATGGTTTGGCGATCAAAGGCGCGCGCCAAATCCGCGCCAAATTGGGGCCCGATGTGCCGATCATCCTCGGTGGGCCCCATGTCTCTTCGCTGCCCGAGAACCTCGACCGCTCCATGGATTTGGGCGTGATTGGCGAAGGTGAGGCGATCATGGAAGACCTGGTCAAGCACTATATGCGCAACAATTGGCGCAGTTCGGCCTTTCGGGATGTGCCAGGCCTGATTTTCTGGAATGATCAAGGCGAACTTGAACGCTCGAATTGTGGGCAGCGTGTGCCCGATCTCGATGCCCTGCCCCTGCCCGATCGCGACTTGATGTCGGCCTTTTGGCCCGAACAAAAAGAGACCATCACCTGGATGCCCTCACTGTCGACCTCACGGGGCTGCCCCTTCACCTGTGGCTTTTGCATGTACAGCAAAACCGCCAATCTGGTCCGTTACCACTCTGTGGATCGGGTGATCCTCGACATTGAAGATATCCTTAGGCGCTTTCCTACCCTGACCCATATCCGCATTACCGACGATTTGTTTGTCACCAAAAAAAGCCGTTTAAAAGAAATTGCCGATCAGATCCGGGCGGCCAAGCTCCATACCCGTGTGACCTTTGGCTGTATGGCCAAGTCCAGCTTTTTTGACGAAGAATATGCCCAGATCCTCAAGAGCATGAATATTGCCGTGATCTCCTTTGGTTACGAAGCGGGCTCGGATCCGGTTTTGCACTATCTCAAAGACAAAAAATCCTCAGTGGCAAAGAACCAGAAATCCCTGGACCTCTGCCGCCAAGTCGGCATTCATGTCGGCGGCTATTTTATCATAGGCGCGCCCCCCGAGACCCGAGCTGACCTGGCCAAAACCTATTGGTTTATTGAAGAGAACAAGCCGGTGATGCCGGTGGCAGGCATTTTTCCGCTGATCGCCACACCGGGCACCGCTGTTTGGGCCGAAAGCCGTGCCCGAGGCCTGATTGATCCCGATTATGAGCGCTGGGACAGCTTCAATTATAATTCGGTCGAAACGGGACAATACCTGCATCTCAATCGACATTACAGCTTCGAAGAACTGGCCCATTTCCACCGCGAGACGTTTGCGGGGGTCAAACGCCGGTCCTCGTTTCATTTGATGTTACAATCTCTCTTCCGCTGCATGTTGATGCACTATTATGCCACTGAGGTCTATCCCACGATTCAAACCCTGGTGGCCAAAAATACCAAAATCCTCGAAATTCACCGGGGAGATATGGCCTTGCAACACCTGCTCGAACAGGATTATGTCTTGGACTCGCTGTTCTGGAACCAATCTCTGCCTGAGCAAACAGCGGCGCAAACGCTGCTTTTGACACATACTTTGGAAAAGATCGGCTTTCAATCGCCGCTTTGGCGACAAATCAAAGCCCAAAACAAGCCCCTTTTGTTGGTGGTCGAAAATATGAGCACTTGGGCGCATCTCGTCTCTTTGCTCAAAGGCTGGGATGTCACGGGCAATAGCCTGGAACAGACCCTGTCCTTTTTCCGCTATTCCCTCAAAACGCTCAAAGCCGCTTTGGCCCAAGAGGGCTATGAGGTGATCAGCGTTCACAAACACCGCTTGCCTTCGGCCGAGTCAGATTTTGTACGCAGTTTGACCCAGCCCTTTGATCAGGCCCAATTCCCACCTGAATCAGACTTTTTCAGCTACCCGATGTTGATGCATATCTTTAAAGGCTTTGCCAATCCCGAATTGCTGACCTATTTCCAAGACCAGGTGGTCAATTCGGCCTTTGAAGAAGAAGCGGATATCTTCAGTTATACGGTCATGGCTGTGCCTTTAAAAGGGTAATTTGGAGGGCCTGGCCTTGAGCTTGGCAACCGCTTGAATCACCGAATTTATAGCTGCATCAATCTCTGCGGCTGTGGTAAAGCGGCCCAGGGAAAAGCGCAAGGCGTTATTGCTCAGATCCGATTCCAGCCCCAAAGCCTCTAAGACATAGGAGGCTTTGCCTGAGGCCGACGAACAGGCCGAGCCAGCACTGACCGCCAAATCTGTCAGAGAGACAATCAGACGGCCTTTGCTCAGCCCCGGAAAACAGAGATGCAAAATTGCGGGAGAACTGCTCTCCAGCGGTGTGCTCAAATAGACCTCGGGCAGGGCCTTTAAAATGCCCTGATAAAGCTGCTTACGCAGGGTTTGCAGGCGCAGGCGTTCGACTTCGAGTTCAGCCAGGGCCAGTTCAGCCGCTTTGCCAAAGCCGACAATGCCGGGTATATTCAACGTGCCTGCCCGCAGTCCCCCTTCTTGGCCGCCGCCTTCGATGCAGGCTTTGAGCGGAATCAAGGGCTCGCGATGGCGCAAATAGAGGCAGCCAATGCCTTTGGGGCCATACATTTTGTGGGCACTGAGCGAGAGCATGTCGATTTGCAGAGCTTGGACATCAATTGGCAATTTGCCCCCACCCTGAACGGCATCGCAATGAAAGAGCACATCGTGGGCCCGACAGAGGGCGCCGATTTCGGCAATCGGTTGGAGATTGCCAATCTCGTTATTGACCATCATGACCGAGACCAAGGCTGTGCGGGAAGAGATTTTTTCGGCCAGCAGGCTGGGATCGACAAAACCTTGGCGATTGACGGGTAAAATGTCTACCTCAAAGCCCTGGGCTTCTAGGGCCTTGGCAGAGCAAAGCACGGCTTTGTGTTCGGTCGCCACAGTCAAGACCTGGTTCTTTTCGGGTAATAAGGTGTATAGGCCTTTAAATGCGAGATTATTGCTCTCGGTTGCTCCACTGGTAAAGACAATTTCATGGGGCTTGGCGTTTAAGAGTTTGGCCAGTTCTTGGCGGGCTTTTTGAACGGCCTTCAGGGCTTCGCGACCATAGCTATGAGAGATATTGGCAGGATTGCCAAAACGCTCGCAAAACCAGGGCAACATGTCCTCTAAAACGCGGGGATCAACGGGAGTGGTGGCGCTGTAATCCAGGTAAACAGGTTGTTTCATGATGTTTTTGGCTGTCTCTTGTGCTTGAGAATGCTGAAAACTAACATGGCCTGATGGGGAGTGTCAATTGTGGTATATAACCTATTGTATATATTATTCTGTTTTGAGAATCTATATTCTATTTTATTGACATTTTTCAGTTAGGCGGAATATAATGAATTACAAGTTAATTATGGTTAAAGATTAGGTTAAGAAAGGAGTCGCGTTGAAAATGATTCAAAAGACTTCCTTTGTATTTCGAAGTTTGATGCTTGCTCTTGCCGCTTTGGCATTGACCGCCTGTGGTCAGACCCCGATACAAGCCCATTATCCGCTCTCGCTCAAATTGCCCACCCAGCCTGTGCGCTTTGTGCAGCCCGCGACCGGTGCTGTCACCCTGCTTTTAAAATTTAAGCCGAATACCACCCGCAATGATCGCTCGCTTTTGCTCTCTCAGTACAATCTCAATCTGAAAGAAATTCTGACGGGTCTGGATCTCTATCTGGTGGTTGTTCCCGCCCAGGCTCCGCTTTCACTTTTGCAAACCCTCAAAGCAGATGCCCGTTTGAGTTATGTTGAATCGAACAGCCTGCCCGCTGCTCAAACAGGTTTTCTGACGACCCTGCCAGCCACCCGTTTTCAGGCCCTCTTGGGCAAACAGGTGGAGCTTGAAGGTATCTACAGCGATGAACAATCGGGTGCCAGCCTCTTGCTGGCCGAAGGTGAATCGCTGCCTTTGGTCAGCCAACAGGGACAGGCTTTAAATGCGCTGCCCAGCTTGGAAGACCGTACCCGTGTGCGCCTGATTGGAATTGTGCGTCCCGCCTTTGGAGCCACTCCCGCAGTCGCTTTGATGCCTGTGAAATACCAGCGCATCTAATTTAAATGTGCGTCTAAACAGCGCACAGAGAAACAGTGTGAACTAAATTTGGCAGCATCCGTTGCCAAACATCTGGATAACCTCGGCCTGTCCTCCTGGACAGGCTTTTTTTTGTGCTTGGCTTAGGTATATACTGTAGCGGAGGAAGAAAACGTGTTAAAAAATCGTCTCAGTGCTTTCTTAAAAGCCCTCAGCAATGGCTGCCCCCGCTGTGGACATCGCCCGATTGCCCGCCTGACAGGGTTTGAAACCACCTGCCCCAATTGCCAATTGGTGCTCGATCGTGGGAATGGATTTTTGCTCAGCGCAATTCCGATCTCGTATGCCATTTTTGTCTTGTTTTGGTTGATTCCGCTGATGGTGGCCTGGATTCTGAAGCAGGTAAGTTACCCCATGGCCTTTGGGCTGGTCGCTTTTGGAGCCATTTTTTGGCCGCTCGTGCTGTATAATTATTGCAAAATGATGTCTTTGAGTCTCTATTATTTTTTTATGGCCCATGAATTGGAGCCGACTGAGTCAGCCGCTCCTTGACCCTTGAAAAAAGACCGCAAAAAAACAGAAATATGTATAAATTTTTGCTGCAGATAAGCATTAATCTGCCCCTAGACGGGCATAACTAGATCAATAGCATCCGTGTTCAACTAGAAATCGCTGATTTTAGGATAGGCAGGTTCCATGCTTAAACCGCTCCCGCTTCTTTCGCCTTCGGGTCTGGCACTGATTCAACAGCAGTCTATTTCCCGTCTGTTGGAACATCCCAACCCCCTTGTGCAGGGACTTTCTCCGGTGCCTGCCAGTGGGCGCGACCAATTTCAACTCATGCATCCCAGTCTCTTACAAAAGAACGCTTCTACGCCCATTGCTGCGTCGCCAGTGACGTTTTCGAGCCCCTCTCAGCAATTGACGCAATTGGGGCAAAAATATGCTGTTCCCTTTCAGGGCGGCTCTTTGGAACGTTACCAAAGTGACGTGATCAAAGCCATTATCAAGGTCAAAGCCCGTGAAAAAGGCATTCCCGAACAGGTTGCTTTGGGCATGGCCGGAAACGAAAGTGGCTGGAAAATGTGGAGTGATGTCTCCAAAGGCACACTGGTTCAAGGCCGCAATCTGCGCGAGGGCATCCTCAAATCCACCGATTGGGGAGTGATGCAAATCAACGACAAAGCCCATGGCACGCGCGCCGTTTTCCCCAGGGTCAAATACGATCTCGAATTTAATATCGACTACGGCCTGACTTTTTTGGCCCGCCAACGAGAAAAAATCAAAGGCGATCTGGGGCTCGGCTTGGGCGATTGGGATCGCACGGTGGCCTCATATAACCTCGGCCACGATCCCAAGACGGACAAAAGTCTGGCAATTGCCCAGCGCTATGTCACCCATGTTAGCAACCGCTCACAAATGGCCTAAAATTTAACGTAGAGCGATTTCACACTTTGCCCTTTTTGCAAAAGAAAATCCCCGGTTTGATCCGGGGGTTTAGCTTAAATACACAATACGTTAAGGCATGCCGCGCAAAACTTTGGCTGCTTGGTTCATTGCTTCGCGCATTTTTTGCAATTGCTCTTCGCCAAAAGCGCTCAATTGCTCATCCAGGCGTTTTTTCTGAAACATTGCCAGCAATTCTTCAATAGAACCTTTTAACATCTCTTGTGGGTCTTTGACAGCTGGATTGTCGGTCTCTTTGGGCGATTCAGGCGTGGTGGGGGCCGTTCCGCCTGTGGGCGCATCGCTTCCGCCGGTTTCGTCCGTGGATTCTGATTCTGAGCTTTCAGCAGCTGCTACTTCAGTTTCGGCTTCTGCGGCATCCGCTTCTGCCAGGGCTTCGGCGACGGCGGGTTCTGTGCTTGC
>CAZRFI010000219.1:0-6392 GCA_964598905.1 uncultured Candidatus Sericytochromatia bacterium
GGCAGATAAGACGGGGCTGGCCATTTTCCAAGGGTGACTGGGACCGCTAATGATACTGAGCGGTAAGGCGGGATCGAGGCGTGGTTGACAGTGGCCTGGATAATGGCGACTGCGCTTTTGTTGCCTCCGCGGCGAATCGGATGTACGCGGGCATGGGGCATCATCGGCAAAAGCGGCTCCAGCTCACATTCAAAATAAGAGACGATCATCTCGGAGCGGTAGAGTCTGACAGGCATCTCTACGCCAGACTGACCGTCGGTTGTGAGTTCCAAATTCTCAAAAATGCTTTTACGGCTGAACATGCAGTTATTTTAACACCTTTCGCAAAGGCCTCCAAACTGGAAGGACTGGAATTCAATTGCCCAGGGATCTGCTTCGGGATCTGCTCCTAGGGGCTTTGCATTCTGTGTTACGCTGTGTGTAAAAGGCGCATTAGATAAAGGAGATTCCCATGGTACCCGATTTTTTAAAATATGCCCTGACTTTACAAGCTGAGTTGCTTTCGATGGTGGCCGAAGAAATTCACCACAAAGCCGAAGACTTTGTGCGCCAGAATTCTGACGATGGCTATGAAGCTTATCTGGCCCAATTGGTGGACAATATCGAGCGAACAGTGGATTCTCTGGCAACGCCTTTTGAACCCATGATGCAAACTGTGAATAAATTGCAGCAGGATTTGAACCTGGGCACCCCCACTTCGCTGTCAGATACCCTTGATCGTTTAACCGAACATGTGCGCAGTCTGCGCAAAAAATCAGCTGAAAGCTAAGCGTTTGAACGAGCGGCCTGCTATTTTTGTTTCTGCGCTGCGGCCGGGTCACCCGGATTTTTTGGATTTGCCCTGGGCTTTGCCTTTGGATGCCTGGGAGGGCCGGTGCCTGCGCTTGGAATCCCTGCCTGTGGGGCTCAGTCGTCATCCGGTGGTCTTTGTCAGTTATAACGAAGGGCTCTACGCGCTCAAAGAATTGCCGCCTGAGTTGGCCGAAAAAGAATATGCTTTGCTGCGCCAAATGGAAGAGAAGCGATTGCCTGTGGTGCAGGCGGTGGGACATTTAAGTCTGCCTGATCACAGCATCTTGATCACCCGCTATTTAGAACATTCTCTGCCCTATCGCTCCCTGTTTTTGCGCCAAAGTTTAAAAAGTTATCGCAATTCTCTGCTGGATGCGATCGCCAGTTTATTGGTGCAACTCCATCTCGCAGGGGTCTATTGGGGCGATTGTTCGCTTTCCAATGCCCTTTTTCGACGTGATGCGGGAACCTTACAGGCCTATTTGGTTGATGCTGAAACCTCAGAAATGCAGGAAAGCCTCTCCGAGAGTTTGCGTCAGTATGAGCTGGATGTGATGGAAGAAAATATCAGTGGATCTTTGGCGGATTTGGCGGCGATGGGGGCCTTGCCTGCCGATTACCCGATTTTTGAGACAGGGGCCTATATCCGCGAGCGCTATGAAAGGCTTTGGACTGAGATTAACCGCGAAGAGATCGTGCGCAAAGAAGAGACCTATCGCATTCAAGAACGGATCCGGGCCTTAAATAATCTGGGCTTTTCAGTCGACGAGGTGGTGCTGCAGGCCGCCTCAGAAGGTGAAAAACTGCGCATGCGCGCCACTGTAACAGATCGCAATTTTCACAAAGAAATCCTACATTCGCTGACCGGTCTCGAAGCAGAAGAACAACAGGCCCGCAAAATGATGAACGAGATTCAGGAGTTGCGGGCCCATTTGGTCAATCAGCACAACCGCAGCACGCCGGTCAGTGTGGCTGCTTATCAATGGTTGAATCAGACCTATCAACCGGTTTTGGATAGCTTGCAGACCCATCCTGCTGTTGGCGAGCCAATTGAATTGTACTGCCAGATACTCGAACACAAATGGTATCTCTCGGAACAGGCCCAGGAAGATGTTGGGCACCAAAAAGCGTTGGCGGATTATTTGGCGACGATTCTGCCTGAGTCTCTGCCAGACCCCCCTGAGTTTCCGGCTGTTTAAGATTAAGGTTACTCTAAAAAAACCGTAAGCTTTCATAAAAACCCCTGCTCTTTGGTGATCAAATCTCTCACGTTTGAGTGCAAATCGTGTTAGATTGAAGGATGGGTTATTGCTCAATCTGAGCTATTTACTGCTTATTTCACTGACTCACAATCTTTTACTATCTGGCTTTTTACACGTTTTATACGTTGATTGACTCTCGAAGCTTGACCTTGTAAAAGTTAATCCTGTGAAATACGAACCTGAACTACACTCTCTTTCTAGAACATACGAAAAACAAAACTACAAAAAGGATTTGGTTGATACAGCAGCATGAATACACAGTTTTTATGTGTTTTTCGCCGCTTTGCGGTTCTGTGTTTGCCAAATTTAAAGACGTAGAGGTGGTATTTTTAATGCAAATGCAAACGATAATTCTGATTTTAATCCCAATCTTGGGGTTATTGGGTTTGGCCGTGATGTGGTTTAAGTCCGCATGGGTCACGCGCCAGCCAAGTGGTGACGCCAATATGGTGGAACTGGCAGGCTATATTGCCGAAGGCGCAATGGCCTTCTTAAAAGCCGAATGGAAAATTCTGGCTTATTTTGTGGTGGCGGCCTCGGCTCTTTTGGCGTGGTCAGGCACCTTGGTTCCGACCTCTTCTCCCGTGATTGCCATTTCGTTTATTATTGGCGCGGTCTTTAGTGCAACAGCGGGTTATTTTGGCATGAATATCGCTACCCAAGCCAATGTTCGCACCACCCATGCTGCCCGCACCTCGCTTAAAGATGCCCTTAAAGTGGCCTTTACAGGCGGCACAGTGATGGGCCTGGGTGTGGCCGGTCTGGCTGTTCTGGGCCTGGGCACGCTGTTTATTATTTTTTACAACGTCTTTGTCGTGAGCCAAGGTGGCACTGTCAATGGCGCTGAAATGGAAAAGGCGATTGAAGTGCTCGCGGGCTTTTCGCTCGGCGCTGAATCGATTGCCCTCTTTGCCCGTGTCGGTGGTGGTATTTACACCAAAGCCGCTGACGTTGGCGCTGACCTCGTGGGCAAAGTCGAAGCCGGTATTCCCGAAGATGACGTGCGCAATCCCGCCACCATCGCCGATAACGTCGGGGATAACGTCGGTGACGTTGCTGGCATGGGCGCAGATCTCTTTGGCTCTTATGTTGCTACGATTCTGGCCACGATGGTCTTGGGCCGTGAAATCACCGTGACGGATCAGTTTGGGGGCCTTTCTCCCATGCTGCTGCCAATGTTGATCGCCGGTCTGGGGATTATCTTCTCGATCATTGGCTGTTCCATGGTCAGAATTGCTGACGACAATGGCGATGTGCAAAAAGCCCTGAATATGGGCAATTGGACCTCGGTCATTATTACCACCATTGCCTGTTTTTTCCTGGTCAAATGGATGTTGCCCGAAAGCATGACCCTGCGCGGCCATAATTTTACAAGCATGGGTGTGTTTTGGGCCATTTTGGTCGGCTCTGTCGTGGGCGCGCTGATGAGTCTCGTGACCGAGTTTTACACGGCCATGGGCAAACGTCCTGTTAAATCAATTGTGCAACAGTCTGATACGGGGGCCGCTACCAATATCATTGGCGGTCTGTCTGTGGGCATGGAGTCTACCCTTTTCCCGACTCTGATTCTGGCCTCTGGGATTTACCTCTCGCACCATTTTGCCGGTCTCTACGGGGTGGCAATTGCAGCCTCTGGCATGATGGCCACCACTGCTATGCAATTGGCGATTGATGCCTTTGGCCCGATCGCAGATAATGCCGGTGGCATTGCTGAAATGAGCGGCTTGCCCAAAGAGGTTCGTGCCCGCACCGACATTCTCGATGCGGTGGGCAATACCACAGCGGCAACGGGCAAAGGCTTTGCGATTGCCTCTGCGGCTCTGACTGCCTTGGCGCTCTTTGCTGCCTTTGTTGGCTTGGCTGGGATCGACTCAATCGATATCTACAAAGCCAATGTGTTGGCTGGTCTCTTTGTCGGTGGCATGATTCCCTTTATCTTCTCTTCGCTGGCGATTGCGGCTGTGGGCCGAGCTGCGATGGAGATGGTGACAGAAGTGCGCCGCCAATTCCGCGATATTCCGGGCATTATGGAATACAAAGCCAAACCCGAATACGATAAATGTGTGGCCATTTCGACCCAGGCTTCGCTGAAAGAAATGATGCTGCCTGGCGCTATAGCACTCACCACCCCCGTGGTTGTTGGCTTTGCCTTTGGCCCCGAAGTATTGGGTGGCCTGCTCGCAGGTGTCACCGTCTCTGGTGTGTTGATGGGCATGTTCCAGAACAACGCTGGTGGTGCCTGGGACAATGCCAAGAAATCCTTTGAGGCCGGTGTCGAAATCAATGGCAAGATGCAGTACAAAGGCAGCGATGCCCACAAAGCGTCTGTCACCGGTGATACCGTCGGAGATCCCTTTAAAGACACCTCGGGCCCTTCGATGAATATTCTGATCAAATTGATGAGCATTGTCGCTTTGATTATTGCCCCGCATATTTCTGTCAAAGGCCATGCAGGCCACGGCGCCAAGCATTCCTTGGTGCCCACGACACGGGTTGAAACCGTGGTCAGCCAGGCCCAGGCGCAGGTGCCGAGCCACGTTGTGGTGCGTCAAATGGGCCGTTAAGCGCCCAGCTCACCCCCCATTTTTAGGGAGCGAGAGAAACTGTTTAAAGCGGTTTCTCTCGCTTCTTTTCTTTGGGGGGGTAAGTGCTTAATTGTTTAATAAACCCAGGCCAGACATAAACTCAGCAAAATCCTCTTTTCTGACATCGTGGGCATGAATGCGCAGGCTTGAAAGCGGAATTCCTGCGCTTATAACATTAAAGCGCTGAAGCGTTTTGGTTTGCTTATTGCCTCTTTTTATCAAGGTCACCTTGATAGAAACAGGTTGGGCACAAAAATAGATTTTTTGCTGTAAAAATCTAAAATAATAGGACCATCTTTGAGATGGATTTGCCTCTTTGGGGTTTGAGCAGATAGGCGGAGGTTGGTTCTTTAGCTCTTGATCTCTGTTTATCAATTTTTCTTTGCTTAAGTCAAAAAACAGAGTAATGCTTCCAATGGGCTCCTCAATAAAGGGTTGTTTCTCTCGGTAAACAACGTTGTAACTGCCGCTATATTGGCTGTTTGGGCCAAGCATCAACGTATTCATTTGAAAGGCGGTATCGCTATAGCCGTAGGGAATTTGGGTGGGATAAATGACATCCTGTTTCTTGTTCCAAAAAGCTGCCAATAGTTTTTGTTTTTCAAGGGGCAATGCGCCCACTGACAGTGCTGGGCAAAGAACCAAAACGAGAAAAAGACCCTGTTTAAACGGTGTTTTAATATTCATTTAAATAACTGAGTAACTCAAAAAAATCCGTCAAGTGTTCTGCGTTACTGGACAGAGAAAGCTTGCCAAACTCGCTGATGATCGAAACGTAGATTTTTTTAGGTTGCTCCTGATTTTTAAGGCAATAACCATTGAGCTGAAAAGGCAATTTGAAATGTTTCAAATTGCTGGGGACAGGACGAAACTCTGATGAACTCGCGCACAATGGGTGTTTGGTCTTAAACTTGCCATGATGGGGTTCCAAGCTTAAGCGCAGCGGTGTTGGGGATATTGTTGAGATATTAGTCCCCTTTTGAACCTTTTTGTGCTGTGCACTGTGATAAAAAGAGACAAAATAATGAGGATTGTTTTCGTGGACGTTTAATTCAAGTGTGACTTTTTGAAATTGTTGGGGAAGTTTATTCGGCAGGACAATCGTTTTTGCTTTTATGGCGGTTTTTAAAGCTTGAATTTGAGCTGTGCTAAACAAGCTGGCTGCTTGAACAGGCCCAGCAAAAAGAAACATACCGAGCAGAATGCCCCTTGAGACAGTCTTGCAACGCTGTGTCTTATTGAATAAGAAGGCCAAATTTAGCTGGCGCTCTCTTCCAATTGGCTGCTGAAGGCGTCCATTGAATCACAGTCCAGTGCCAGTTCAAAGAGTTTGTCGAGGCGGCTACTGACTTCGATTTTCTTGAGCAGATTGCTCACCCGGCGGGGCACTTTGGTAAAGCGTTTTTTGAGTACCTGGGCGATCCGTTTGCGCACACTTTCTTGCACAGCCTCACGGATCACCTGGCGATCCGATTCTGGGGTCTCATCGCTCTCGTCGCTCTCGTCATCGTCATTTTCAGGGCTGACTGCAGAAACTGCAACAGCACCCGCGACAGCAATTGCTTCGGCGTCGGCATCAACATGGGGCTGTTGATTGAGAATTTCTTGAAAACTGGCCAAAACCCCCATCAGGTGTTCCATCTCACCCGCGAGATCATCGTGCTGGCCCTGTAATTCGGCCAGAGCTACGGCACTGGCATAGGCCTGGGTATAGGTTTCACTCAAGAGTTTTTCACGGGCTTCGAGTTGGGCC
>CAZRFI010000219.1:6492-8715 GCA_964598905.1 uncultured Candidatus Sericytochromatia bacterium
GCTTCGCGATAGGGTTTGCTGGCCAGCCACTGGGTCTGAAAACCCTCGGCATCTGCACCAAAGCTGGCAAGGAAGTCTGCAGAGGCACTCAGCGCGGCATTGAGTTCGGTGAAGTCGGGCAAGGTGTTTTGGCCTTGAGCCAAGGCCTCACTTTGCAAAGAGCCAAAATACTGCTGAGCGGCTTTGAACGCGCCATAGTGCTGGGTAAATTCGCTCTGCAATTCTTGAAAACCCTCCTGAAAGAGTTCTGGGGAGTCTGGCAGGTTGATCTCTCCGGCCAAAAGGGCCAGGGCCGCTGCCTGATCGGCAAACCCCTGGGCCAGTTCCTGTTGGGTGTTTGCTGCGTCTAAAAGGGGTTGAAAATCAGGAAATTCAACCGCTGCGGCCTCTGAAGTTGTTTGGCTGGGCTGACTTTGCCAGAGGCTGTAAATGCTTTCAACCGCAGATGAAAGGGTGCTGACATCGTCGGCCAGACTGTTGGTTTGCTGGCGCAGACCGTGCATTTCGCGGCTCAGATTCCACTGTTGCTCATCGAGGTAGTCCTGGGTGTGTTTCAGGCGCTCGACCAAAAACTGGCGCTTTTCTTTTAGCTCGTTACACAGGTTCCACAGCGTCTGTATTTTTGTGTTCTGCATAGTACTCTCTGAACTTTCCTGATTTGCTTTCCCGCAGGCGGGAGGGGATCTGTCAAGGGGATACATCTGATGCCTATTTTACCCTGTTTATCGCAAAAAACCAAACTTGGCTTAACCCGCACTTCTCAAATATTTAGTGCGGGGTGTTAAGCGGACCGGTGCGGGTGGCTTCGGGGCAATGTAAGAGGGCAAAGTGCAAGATTTTTTGGGCCAATTCTTGGGGGGTCTCCATATACGGGCAATGGGTAAAGTGGGCCGGTTCGTGTAATTTGACATGCTCCGGCATATGGGCCTTAAAAAAATCCAGGTGGTTTTCGAGCAGGCGATCCTGTTTGCCCCAGATCAAAAGTGTGGGTTGTTGAATCTGTTGCAGCTCCTCCGGTTGCAGCAGGTGATCGGTGTGGAATTGTTTGAGCAATTCCCGCAATTCGGGCCGGGCAAAGCGCACGCGGACTTCCTGTTCGATCATCCAACGGTAGAGGGGTGGTTTGTTGTAGAGCCTTTCGACAAAACTACCCGGTTTGAACTGGGTGTGGTGAGAAAAAATTTCCCCCAATTGGTGCAATTGTTCGCCCGTAATGCCTGCGCCACCTGGGGAGGAGAGCACGAGTAAACGCACTTTGTCGGGGTGGCGATTGGTATAGCGAATGGCTCCCAGCCCGCCCAGGGAATTGCCAAAGATCAGAATCGGGGGCGATTTTTCCAAAATCTGGTTCATGCCATGGTAAAAGAGCTCACTCATGGTTTCGTCAAAGATCCCCGTATTGGGGGCGTCGCTGAAACCATGAACGGGCAAATCTACAGCAATAATCCGCTGGCTGTAGCGGCGCAGGCGGCGAAAGACCGGCGCCAGCTCAGCGGCATGGGCACTGAGTCCGTGTAAAAAAACCATGGGGGGCAAGCGGCCACTGCCTTCGGCTTGGTAATAGTGCAGCCGCCCCAATGGGGTCTCGGCATAGTGGCTGGTATAGCCGTCTAATTTGAGTAATTGGCGAAAGGCATCTTGCAAAAAACGGGAAATTTGCGGGGTTGGCATATACGGATCAAGACCCTGTGATTGGCTTATTTTGGGGTTTCTTCGGATCTTTGTATTTTAACATGTGCTATCTGCTCTGACTGTGCGTTTTGCCGCCAAAAAAAACCGGGCTGTTGGGAGCAGCCCGGTCAGAAGAAGTCAGTTGAAAGCTATTTGGGGGGTAAAATGACGGTGGCATTGTTGATTTTTACGGTTTTACCCTTGACGCTGATGGCCACGCTCGATCCCTGTGCCGTTTTCGCGCTTTTGAGCTTGACCACGTCTTTTGCCATCACATTGCCGGGCACGACGTGATACAGCAATACCTTTTTAAGAACGGACCATTCTGAATCACCGGACTTCTTGGGTGGGACTTTAACAATGAAATGGCCTTGGCTGTTTAGGCCCTCGCGTGTGGGGCCAGCCCTGATCTGTGTTATGATGTAGCTGATTCTACACTGTGTAGAAGCGTGCTTTTCTCGCACATATTAGGCACATAATAATTCAAGATAAACCAACAGGATAAATCAAGATGTTTGAAAGCCTCTCAGGCCGCTTCCAGGATGTTTTTCA
>CAZRFI010000220.1:0-8560 GCA_964598905.1 uncultured Candidatus Sericytochromatia bacterium
CCTTTTTTTAGGATCTCAGCCTCGATTTTTTTCTGCAAACTTTCTTGGTTTGGCAGATTGTCTATGGATTGAATGTCTGAACTGCTCAATTCTGCCAGTTTTTTGCCACTTTGTTGGGCCGTTTTACGCAGTAAAAGAGCCCTAACCGTGCTTTTTAAATTGGTGGGTTCAGATAATCGGTAGGTTTTTCCTCCTTCTAAGCGGGGCAGAAAATGCGACAAATACAGACCGCTTTGAATTGAAGAAATCTCTAATATTTGGTTGCTGCCCGTTGGGGCTTCAGGCACCTGATAATTGATTCGAATCCCTTCTGGCAAAATCTCTTCTTTGAGAATTTCCAGCTGCACTTCCTGTTCTCCCAAGGTGGCACGCAAATCTGTCAAACTGTGGACAAACGTTCCCTGACCCAGTTGAGCCAAGGTTTGAAAGCCAGACGTAGAAGAGGCCTCTGTTGACAGCCATTGGTTGAGCAAATTGCCAGGGATTTCAATCACCCCTTCGATGATATTGCGATCCCCTTTGCTGCCAGGGCGTAAATCCAAGCTGGGTAAGGGAGCTTGGTTATTTAAAATACTCGACATCGCTCGGGGGGGGGGTTGAATATTGGAAACAGTTGGTATTGTGCAGGCTGTTAATCCCAAGCTATTTAAGAGCAAGATACAAATGGTCTGTTTTTTCATGGCTCTAGCTTCCATATTTTCTCATAAGATTCATAAATTCAACTTTTTTCTCTTGTCGCAGCACGTCTAAATCCGGGTCAACCAATGCTTCTGTCCGACTGGGATTCTGTGGATCTTCATTTCTTAAGACTGTTTCGAGGGACTTTAGAGCCAGATCCAGCTGCAATTTTTTTTCTTTTGCGCTGAGTTTTGCTTCCTGAAACCGCAGACAAAAATAACTGGCTTTTAAATAGTGAACCAACCAAAAATCGGGAATACAGGCTTCGACCACACTTAATTGCAACCAAGCCGATTCATAATCGTGGCTTTTGGCCAACGCCAAGGCCCAAAAGGAGGTACTGTGTAACAAATGAGTTGCGCCCAAATTGTGTTTATCTGGGGAACAAATGACCTTTTTAAAATTGCTCGCAGATTCTTTCCAAAGTGGACTCGGAGTGCTCTCATGATCAAGGGTGGCCAAGCTGTAACAGACGCGGGCATATTCATCCAGGATATACACATCATCAGGGCTGGCTTTCAGGGCTTGATGAAAACATTTCTTGGCTTCTGAGAGTGTCTCCCACGCATTTTCACTCAAACCAGACTCAGTTTGATCTGTGGGAATTTGTGCATGATTGAGTTTGTCCAATTGGGACTCACCTTTGAGAAAGTAAATCACCCCCAAACTGAGCAATAAATCTGGCAGGGCCAGCGTCTGGGACTCTGCCCTTTTGGCCATTTGGAAATAATCCAAAGCTGAGCGTTGGTATTCTATCGCTGTGTCAAACTGGCCTTTGGCCAATTCCAGCGCTGCCAGCAGGGCCTGAAGCTGGACCTGATCATCAAAGGTTTGTATCCCTTTTTGAATCCGCACCTCTGCATCTGCAAATCGACCTGAACGAATCAGGACCATCACCAGCGAGATAAAAAATTTAAAATTATCTGGCTCGGCTTCCAATGCCTCTTGATACAATTTGATCAGGTCGGCTTTGCCCATAAATGAGCGGTAGTGAAGCGGTGCAAAACCCGCCAATAATAACAGCTCGTCCCGCTCTTGTTGAGAACTTTCAATTAAGAGCGAATTCACCAAACGCAGCATCACATCACGGGCGGGCTTGCGTTGTCCCGCCTCCATTTTACAAATGTATGCAGCTGAAATACCTGTCAGATCCGCAAGCGTTTTCATGGAGTAACCCTGTTTCTTGCGCAGGTAAGTCAGTCTCTCTCCCAAAGTCTGTGTACTTGTTGTCAAAATAAACCCCTCATTCGAGATTCTCTTTCAAAGTGCCCAAAACGTCTCGAATATCGTCAGAAGCTATACTGGAATTATACTTAATCTATTCCCATTAAATTCAGATCCCAAACAAAAAACATATAATACTTAAATCAACCATTGACAAATTGTCAATGCACAGATTAGAATGAATTCAAGGTTCCTGAAATTCACGCCTGAACTTCGAGAACCTAGATATTGGTTGATTACCCGCAACGGTTTAATACCCTAAATATCTGGATTACACCCTATTCCTCCCCTTGGAGGAATTTTTTTTGCTCAATTTTAAGTCGTTAGCAGGGCTTCTGCCAAACTGGCTTCAAAGGGCATTCCCAGTTTTTGCGCCAGTTTGACACATTTACGCAAATGCCCCTTGGCAGCACTGGTATTTCCTTGAATTTGGGCCATTTTCCCGTGGTAAAATTCCAGCCTCGGGGCTGCCACGGGAAAACGATGGGCAAAATCCTGAAAATTTTGTTTGAGCTGGATCAGATCCAGCGGGTAATGGGGGGCTTGGCCTTGGCTTTGACAGAGCAATAAATAGTCCATCTCAGCGCTGAAAATTTCAACTTCAAAGGCAGAGATGGCCTCTTGGTTGCTCTCCTGCAATTGTGCTAATTCTTCGGCCAAACGGTGGGCCTGAACCAAATCCCCGGTTTCAACAGCCAATTGTAACAGCAGGGCCTGGGGCCTGACCCGCAAACGCCCTCCGAGGGATTCTGCCAATTGCCGGGCCTGTTTACTCAGGGTCAATGCGGTTTGAAAGCGGCCATGGGCCAGGTGGATTTTGGCTTGGGCTTCCAAGGCCCGGGCTTCCAATTCACGATCGCCCCGGTTGCGGGCCAATTGCGAAGATTGTTGAGACAGTTCCAGGGCCCTTTCGTGTTGGCCTTGAAAATAGCGAACCAGGGCCAGGAGGCCCATACTCTCGTTGCAATGACGCATATCCCGTTGGCGCCTGTAAAGCTCCATCGACTGAAACAGGCCGCTTTCAGCCTGCTCCCATTGGGCCATTCCGATGCTGTAAAGCCCAGTCAATTGCAGTACCCAGGCTCGGCTCGATAGATCGTCGAGATTGTCGGCCTGTTGCAGGGCTTTGCGGGCATAAAACTCGGCCACAGAGCGCTGTCCGAGCGCGCCACAGATCAGGGTAATATTGGCGTAGGCCCTTGCCAATTGCGGAGATGGGCCCGCTTCTTCACAGAGATTGAGAATGCGCAGGGCATTGTGCAAACCCAGGGATTTTTCGCCATTGAGATAATAAATCTGCCCCAGGCGTTCACAGGTTTGGGCCGCTGTCAAAAGTCGCCGTTTTTCGTCGGGGTCAATCCAAACTTGGCCTGAACGCAAGCGGTGTTTGACCTGGGTCATGATTTGCGGCAGGAGTTGGCGTGTGGCTATTTCTGCGGGTGGGGGCGGAAAGCCGGATAATTCCAAGGCCTTTTCGAGTTGGGCTTGGCTCTCTGCCATTTGTCCCAGCCCGTAATGGGCCTCTCCCAAGGCCTGGTGAATGGCCGCCACTTTTTCAGCAAGCAAATTATCTGGGGCCTGTTTGAGGCTTTGTGAGAGAAAATAATTGGCCTCCTTGTAAAGGCCATCTTCGAGGGCTGTCAGGCCCGCCAAATAGAGATAATGGCTGGATTTCTCAGCCACACGGGCGGCCTGCCAGTGGTGGGCCAGCAAGGTTGTGTGGTCTTCCATTTCGTCTGCAAATTCTTTTTCAAACCAAAAGGCCACCTGTTGGTGGATATCCCGGCGCTGCTCAGAGAGCATCAAACTGTAAATCGCTTGGTGGGTTAAATTATGCCTGAAGACATACGACAAACTGGGGAAGACCCCCACCAATTCAATCAGGTTCATCTGCTCCAGGGCGCTTAAGGCATCGAGCAGACCTTCGCGATCCTGTTCAACGGGGTAGATATCGTAAAGGGCTTTAAAGTCAAATTGGCGGCCCATCACGCTTGCGATTTTGAGACCGAGTTGCTGGGGCGGAGAGAGGCGATCAATACGGCTGACGATAACCCCTTCAATCGAGGTTGGCAATTGCAATTTCTGCAATTCTTCAGGGCTCACGGTTAATTGGCAATGGCCCTGGACAATATTCAAATGGCCGCTTTCGCGCAGGCTCAGGGCCAGTTCCTGACTAAAAAAGGGGTGCCCTTCGGCACGCGAGGAAATCAGGCCGATCATCTCTGGGGGCACGTGGGAAACCCCCAATTTACTGGCCACCAGCGATTGAATTTCACTGGGACTCATGCGTCCCAGCAGCAGGGTTTCTGAGAGCGGGGAGGCTTTGAGTTCTTCCCAGGATTTGCGGCAAGAGTCGGAGAGCTGAGCACCTGCCATTGTGATTGGCCGGGTCACCAAAAGGGTCATCAGGCCGGGCACTTCATAGCGAATCTGTTCGACCAAGCGCCACGAGAGGGCGTCGAGCCACTGGGCGTTGTCAATCACAATCAGCAGCGGTTCAACACTCACGGCGTCCTGCAAAATAGCGGTCATCACATCCAGGGTGTTCAAGGCCCGGGCCTCGCCGCGAAAAGGCAAGGTAATCGCGTTGTCTGGGATCTCAATATCCAGTACCGGCCCCAGCAACGGAATGAGCTCTTGCAAATGGGGGTAAAAACTCATTCGGTTGCGCAATTCCTCTAGGCGCTGGCGGGTGGGCAAATTGGGGGTCAGACCCAGCAATTGGTGGAAAATTTTATTCCAGGCATACCAGGGGGTATAAAGATAGAGATCATCTGCTTCGCTCAGCAAGACGGAGCCGCCGAGACGGGTGGCTTCTGTCTGAACATGCCGCACCAGGGTGGTTTTTCCCAAACCTGCCTCGCCCTCCAAAAAGACCCGTTTGGAGTGGTGTTGTTCTCTCACAGCTTGGATAGATTCGAGCAGTTTTTGGGTTTCTTCGGCCCGGCCTATCTGGGCGTCAAAATGCAAGTGGGTGGTCAGAGCAGATTTGGGGGCAAAGACCTCCAGGGTCGTGTTTTTGCCCTTGAGTTGGACCGGCTTCAGCGTTTCATACTCAAACTGAGTCTGAGTCATCATCCAGGTTTGGCGGTCGCAGACAATCGGCTGCCCAGTTACTTTCATCAAGCGGGCGGCGGTATTGACTGTATCACCGAGCAGGGTATACTCACGGCGCCAATCAGAGCCCACTTCTCCACAAAAAACCCGGCCACTGGTGATGCCCATCGAGGCCGTGAGGGCATACCCTTCCAAGGTGCTCTGCAATTCCAAGGAAGTGGTGACTGCTCGTTGGGCATTGTTTTCGTGAGAGGCTGGCGGCAGGCCAAAAACCGCCAGCAAAGAGAGGCCCTTTTCATCGAGGTTGAGTTTATTGACCGTGCCACCGTGAAAGGAAATGCGCTCCTGGATCAGTGAGAGCCACCGTGGCAATTGCTCGGACGTGAGCGCAGGCAAAAGCAAAAACAAGACCGAGACCTGCCGCAACTCTGCCAACCAATTCTGTTGCCCGGCTGCCAGGCGAAAGCGCACGACCTCGGGCAAATAGTTCAGCAGCCAAGCCTCGGGCAGCTGAGGCTCTTCGAAATAGGTGGTTTCGGTGCGGGGAAGTACCGGCAATTCATGTAAAACGGCACTTTCATCATCAATCGGAAAGAGCAGAGTGCCTTTGGGGCACCAGCGTCCGGCGTGATTGCCCAGCACGATTTGACTCGGTTCGGCTTTGCCTTCGGCATGAAAGGCCCCAGAAACAGCGGGGCCAGAGAGGATGACTTCCCAGTGTTGGTGGCGGTTTTGCAAATGCAAAAATAGCAGATCGCCCCAATCGAGCCCAATGCGAATATGCAGGGGCACAGGGGTTTTGCTGCGCAGTTCTTCACTAAAGGCCTGCATTTCTTTGGCACAGGCTGTGGCGCGGTAAATCAGGGACTGGGTCGATTCGGGCACCAGCGAACGGCTCCAGACGGCCAAAAGGGCATCCCCAGCAAATTTAATCACGTCCCCGTCCCAGCGGCGGATACATTCCAACAGGCCGCCAAAGAACAGATTGAGGGTGCTGCTGAGCACCTCAATGCCCTCTCCCCCCTCTTCACTGAGTTTTTCAGTCAAACGGGTAAATCCGGAAATATCCGCAAAGAGAACCACGCCCTGATCGCTCCAGAGAAAAGGCAGCTGATCGGGGCCACGGCTCAGGCGTTGTCTGACAACGCGTGGGACATAACCGGCCAGGGGTGATACAGGTGATACAAGGGCTGTTTGCATAGTTTTGCTTAGATTTTGAATACTTTAATTGTAACCAATTTGTCTGTGCTTCGCGTGCTTTTTGGGCGGCGATCGCATTTGGCTTGGGTAAATTTTGCCGAAAAAAATTAAGAAAAGTTTAAGTTATTGAGATCTTCACCCTCGTCATTTGTGGGGGAATTCGGGTAAACTGAAGAACGGTGCAGATTTTGATCTGTGCCAAACTCGTTCGGAAAGGTTACTACATGAGTCGTTATACTGGTCCCAAAGAGCGGATCTCCCGGGCTCTGGGCCTCAACCTGTTTCTCAAAGGCAAACGCTATGAAGCAGGCAAGAGCGCCTTCCACAAAGGTCGGGGTCGTCCCGGACAGCATGGTCAAAACCGCATTAAAATGTCGGAATATGGCCTGCGTCTGAAAGAAAAACAAAAACTGCGTTTTTTGTATGGCATGTCGGAAAAACAGTTCCGCAGCTATTACGAAGCCGCTAACCAGAGCAAAGGCAGCACCGATGAGCGCTTCCTGCAATTGCTCGAAACCCGTCTCGACAACGTGGTTTATCGTTTAAAATTTGCCACCACCCGTGCCCAGGCCCGCCAATTCGTTGGTCATGGTCATATCATGGTCAATGGCAAAAAAGTTGACATCGCCTCTTATCACGTCAAAGCCAACGACAAGATCGAAGTGCTGGAATCCAGCAAAACCTTCGTTCGCAATGCTGTTGAAGGATTTGTCGGCGAAGTGGTGCCCGAATGGCTGACTGCAGACACCGAGAATCTCAAAGGTGAAGTCGTGCGCATTCCCCTCAACGACCAAATTGACACGGGCAAACTGATCCAAGTCAATCTGATCATCGAGTTTTATTCCAAATAAACCTCTACAAGCTTGGTGCGATGGGGTTTTGCCCCATGCCTGTGTGCTGATCTTCACAGATCAGGCATCATGCGCGAGATACCCTCCAGAACCCTCTGGAGGGTTCTTTGTTTTGTAAGGGGTTTCTTGTTAAAATAGAGTCGCAACTGAGGTGCTTCATGTCGATCGAATATGCCTATCTTGAAAAAACCGAGCAGTACATCAACAGCGGATCCGACCCCTACCAGCTCAGCCCGGAAATTGCCCGTTGGATCGCCCATGAACTGGAAAAACGGGTCGAACAGCTCTACGAAAAGCAGCCCGAACATCTGGAACATGAACATTTGCTGGAGGTTTACCGCACCTTGCGCACCCATATGCACCTGCCAGTTTTTGTGATTGGCTACCGCGAAGAGGAACACACTGTCCTGCTTGAAGCCTGGCATTTTGCCATTCGCCCCCCTTCCAATAGCGAAGTGGGGGTGCAGTTTGTGCTTGATCGTGTGCCTTTGCATCTCTTTCAAGATGGGGCGGCTCCCCGTGTCTGAACTCACCCCCGATTCAACGACTCCCCCCCCCAAACCCGTCAAAAAAACATTGAAAAATGTCTGGTTTGGCGGATTGGGCCTGCTTTCTTTGCTGTATATTCTCAATCCAGGGGCGGGAATCTTCGAACTGATCCCCGACAATCTGCCCCTTTTGGGCAACCTCGACGAAGCCACAGCTGTGGCGCTGCTCTTGGCCTCGTTGCGCTATTACGGTCTGGACCTCACCGGCTGGGTGCCTTGGTTCAAAGCGGACAAATCGCCGCCCAAATAGCGATTGAGGGGTTAAGTTCGCTCGAAGAGCATCACGCCATTCCAGAAGGTGGGGTGGGCATCAGAGGCTGTTTGAACATCCAAAAGCAGGTGGTATTGCCCAGGTCTTTGCTTTAAAAAGTCCAAGGTGGCTTGGCGCGGTTCGGGCCAATTGGTATCGTCGACCAAGACCCGACTGCCGCTGAGCAAATAGGGCTCAGCCAGCTCCAATGCCTGCAATTGGTGTTCGTAGGCATGATCCCCATCATAAAAATAAAAGCCAATCGGCCCCCGTTGGAGTTCGGCAAAATAGCGCTTGTAATCCATCACGAAGAAACGTGTTTGAGGGCCTGCAAAGCGATTGAGATTGCGTTTGAGGGCCTGTTTTGAAGCCTCAGAGCTATGGCTAAAATTGTCCACACCGACAGCAGGTCGGCCGCCATTGCCGAGCAGACCTGCGCAGAGCGACAGGCCCTGCCAGACCCCAATATTGAGGAACATACTGCCGGGGGGCATATGTTCAACTCCCTGTTGAATCAGGGCCAGAATGGCCAGACTGGACATGCCCTTGAGGCTAAGCAATTGGCTGAGCTGTTTGATCAGGGAGGGATCTGGCAGCATCAAATTGTGCATTTGAAAATCTGCTGGCAGATTGGGCGGCACAGGCTGATCGGGCTGTAAATCGCGAAAATGCAGGGCCTGAATAAAGGCGTTGTAATTCATATAAGAAAGGCCTTTTCAAAGTTTGGGGTCGTGTGTTTATGCTAACACAGC
>CAZRFI010000221.1:0-3106 GCA_964598905.1 uncultured Candidatus Sericytochromatia bacterium
GAAGCCTGGGGACAAAACCGTTTTTGGTATAAATGGGCCCATTATATTATGGGAAGACCGCTTTTCTTTGGCATCGTCTCGATCAGCATGTTGATCTGCCTGAGTCTTTTTGCACTGGAAATGCGCCTCTGGAATACCTCCATTCGCATCATGCCCGATTCCATGGAGACCAAACAGGGCTTTGAAAAACTGCTGGAAATCGACGGCAAATACAAGTTTGCCCCGATCATCGTAACCTTTGCGACCAAAGACAAAAGCCCGATTTGGCAGGAAAAAAATATCCGGGACGTCTACGGCTTTATGCAGGCGATCCAAAACCAAGAACCCATCGCCAGCATGATCGGACTGGTTAATACAGCTCAGCCGCTGGACGCCCATTTTCCGCTCTACAATACGATTGCAGGTTATGGCGGCATCTCCAATATGCAGCTCTTTCAACCCGGTTTTAGCCTGCCTTATATCAGCCAAGACGAAAGCAAAGCGGCTTTGATGATGTATCACAATTGGGAAGGCTATGGCATTACCGAAAGTGGCGCCGATATGGGAACCATTCGCGATATGCGTGAATTCCGCGACAAAGTCAACACACACTTCCCCAATCTGGAAATTCTGATCGGTGGCATGAGTGCCATTCCGGTTGAAATGCAAGACGCGATCTATGATAATTTCCCTTTTATTGTCTTGATGACAGTGATTGTGACCTATCTTTTGACGATGTTTTCATTTGGTTCTCTGCTTTTGCCCCTCAAAGCCGTATTTTTGAACCTGCTCTCAGTCACAGCGACCTATGGCTGCATGGTTTTGGTCTTTCAAAAGGGCTTTGCCGCCAAGCTTTTGGGAATTGAAATCCTGCCTGAGGCCTTAATGATGGTCTCGCCCCTGATTCTCTTTTGCCTGATCTTTGGTCTGAGCATGGATTACGAAATCTTTCTGCTCAACCGCATTCGCGAAGAGTATGATGCGGGTGCCACCACCGAAGAGGCAATCGCCATTGGTATGGAAAAAACCGGCGGGATTATTACCAGCGCAGGCCTGATCATGATTCTGGTCTTCTTTGGCTTCGCCCTGGCGCGCCTGATTGTGATCAAAGAATTTGGATTGGGCATGGCAATTGCGATCTTTATTGATGCCTCGATCATTCGTCTGATGGTGGTGCCCGCCCTGATGAAACTCTTTAGCAATGCCAATTGGTATTTGCCCAAATTTTTGGATATTCCCCTGCTCCGGAAAGTGCTCAAAGATTAGTGATTTGTGCGCTTCTGGTCTATACTGATTAATCAATGAAGGTGTTCGAAATCATGACAGCAACTCCCTCCCCGATCCGTGTTCGGATTGCGCCTTCGCCCACTGGCAATTTGCATATTGGCACAGCCCGAACCACTTTATTTAATTATCTCTTTGCCCGCCACCACGGCGGCACATTGATCTTGCGCATCGAAGACACCGATCAGGTGCGCTCCCAGGCCCATTTTACCGAGAATATCCTCACAGGCCTCAAAGGCCTGGGCCTGAGCTGGGACGAAGGACCCGATGTGGGTGGCCATTGCGGGCCCTATTTTCAATCCGAGCGCAACGAAATCTATTTTAAGGCCCTGGCCGAACTCGAAGCCAAAGAACAGGTCTACCCCTGTTTTTGCTCGGAAGCCGATCTGCAAGCCGAACGGCAGCTCGCCGAACAGGCTGGCACCACCTATATCTACAGCCGCAAATGCAGTCAACTCCCCCAGGCCGAAGCCCAGGCACGGATTGACGCGGGAGCCACTCCCGTTTGGCGTCTGCGCGTCCCCTCCAAAGTGGTGGCCTTTGACGATCTAATTCGCGGCCGAATTGAGATCCAAAGTGATTTGATTGGAGATATTATCATCGCCAAACGCGATCGCAGCCCGATCTACAATTTTGCAGTCGTGATCGACGATGTTGAGATGCAGATCAGCCATGTGCTGCGTGGCGAAGACCACATCAGCAATACCCCCAAGCAGATTCTGATCTACGAGGCCCTGGGCGCCACACTGCCTGCGTTTGGTCACTTCCCCATGATTCTCGCCCCCGATCGCTCCAAGCTCTCCAAACGCCACGGCGCCACCTCTGTTGGGGAATACCTCGACAAAGGCTTTTTAACCGAGGCCCTGGTCAATTATCTGGCCCTCTTGGGCTGGTCGGCCCCCGACAACCGCGAAGTCTTGGCCCTCAGTGAATTATGTGAATTTTTTGATCTCGACCATGTCAACAAAAGTGGTGCAATATTTGACATCGAAAAACTGACCTGGCTCAATGGCCAATGGCTGCGCCAATTGCCTCGCGAAACGCTCTTGGAGCGGCTTGACCCCTGGCTCGAAAAACAGGGAACACCCGCAGCAGATTTCGATCCAGACTGGCTTTTGGCCGTGCTGGATCTTGTGCAAGAAAAATGCCGCTTGCTACCCGAAATATTGGAGCAAGCACAATTTTTGCTCCAAGCTGAACTGATCCCCGATCCCGAGCAAAGCCAAAAGGCCTTTGAGTTGGCCTCTGCCAAAGAGGTCTTAGAGACCTTTGCTGCAGCCTTTGCACAGCTCGACACCTGGACGGTTGATACGCTACACAGCCTTTTTGAGCAGCAAAAAAGTCAATTGCCCTATAAAATGAAAGAAATCATGTGGCCACTGCGGGCTGCTTTAACGGGTCGCACAGCAGGTGCCGATCTGCAGCAAAGCCTTTTTTTACTCGGTCAAAAGCGCAGCCTGGAACGTTTGCAGTCGGCTTTATCACAATTGAAGGGATAATCAGGGGAGTTTATGCTGGAGTATATTGTTAAGCGGCTATTGTTGATTCCCATTACACTCTTGGGGATTTTTACAATTACCTTTGCCCTGCTGTATATTGTCCCTGGTGATCCGGTCTCGACGATCATGGGTGAAAAGGGCGACGCCAAAACCAAAGCCGCAATCCGGGCCCAGCTCAATCTGGACAAGCCGCTTTATGTGCAATATACCAGCTATCTTGGCAATGTCGTTAAAGGCGATCTGGGTCAGAGCTTTATTACCAAAAAGAAAGTCACCGAGTCCATTCTTGAGGCCTTTCCGCTGACCTTTAATTTGGCCCTGCTCTCAGTGATTATCATGACGGT
>CAZRFI010000221.1:3206-8540 GCA_964598905.1 uncultured Candidatus Sericytochromatia bacterium
CTGGGTGTCAGAGGCGTGGCGATTGTGGCCCGCCTGACCCGCTCCACCTTGCTCGAAGTCGTGCGCCAAGACTATATCCGCATGGCCCGCGCCAAAGGTCTGTCCGAGCGGGTCGTCATTTTTAAACACGCCCTGCGCAATGCCATGATCCCGGTCATCACCTATGTGGGCATGGACCTGGCCTTTCTGATGGGCGGAGCCGTGGTCACAGAGACCGTCTTTGCCTGGCCCGGTCTGGGGCGTTTGGCCGTTCAGGCCCTGCGCCAAAAGGATATTCCTGTGGTCCTGGGTACGGTTTTGTTTACCTCGGCCCTGATTGTGGTCGCCAACCTGCTCACCGATTTGTCTTATGCCGCCGTGGATCCCCGCGTTAAATTGGGAGATAAATAAGCTCCCACAAGGGCCAGCATCAATGCTACGCTAAAGAAAGAATGAAGATAAACCCGTGATCGGTTTGCAAGTGCCAAGAAAGGAACGTCTGGATTGCCATGAGTACAGAACAGCCCCCATCCCAAGCCACCCCCGAAGAGGCCGAGAATAAAGAACTCAAAAAAAAGTCGGCTGAGGAAAAAAAAGAAGAGAAAGATTCCCTGATCAATCTCTGGATGCAAGATCTGGGTCAGACCGAAAAACCCAAATCCTAGCCCCCCATAATCAAACCCAGCCAAAATAACGCATCGGCCCCGGCCCCAGATAAGCCGTAAAAATAGCCAGTAAAAAGCGGCCCCGCAGCAATGTGGGGCCGCTTTAAAATTGAAGCTTAGAGCGTGCCGCGGAAAGTGGTGGTCACGGTATTGTTATTGGAATCAAAACCGCCGATCACATAGATCCGAGAGCCGAAGGCCGCCACAGCAGCCCCTCCACGGGAAGAGGGCAGGCGTTTCAGTGTGCGCCATTTATCGGCACTGGGATCGTACTCATACACGGAATCTTGTTCCACGCCATTGGTATCTTCTCCGCCGACAACATAGACCTTGCTGTTGATTAAGACAGCCTGGGCTTTGGTCAGGGCTTTGGGGATGGGCGCCAAACCAGTGACCCATTCGTCTTTGTCGACATCATAGGCAGTGACGCGATCTTCGGCAGTTTCGCCCCCACCGATCACATAAATTTTGCCATTAAAGACCACCGAAGCGGATTGGAAACGGCGACTGGGAGAGGTCCGTTTGGTGGTCCATTTATTGGTGTCGGGATTGTATTCTTCCACGACCCGGCCATTGGAGCCATTGCCACCGATCACGTAGATCCGGCCCCGGAAGGTCTCTGCGGTAGCGCCAAAGCGACCGGTGGTCATGCCCTGCAGATTGACCCAGGTATTGGTGGCGGGGTCATAGCGATCCAAACGGTTGGATTCACCCGATCCCCCAATCACAAACAAGCGGTCATCTAACATCGCTGTGGCCACGTCCGAACGATTGGAAGGCAAGGGGTTGAGCACGGACCAGGTATTGGTACTGACATCATAGGCCTCAAGCCTGTCGCTGCGATCACTCTGACTGCCGCCAATCACATAGACCTTGCCACTGATGGCTTCAGCCATGGCATTTGAGCGCGAAGTCAAAGTCGGCTGACGCTCATCCCAATTGGGAAGGTTGGCCCCCGAAACCAAGAACTTGCGAAAATCACTCAATTGGCCTTTAACCCGCACAGAGACATCCACTTCACTGCCCAAATTGCTGGGCACAATCACCTGCATCGATGAGCCGGTGACATTTAAAGGAATGCTGGCCTTTTGGCTGCCAAAGAAAACAGCATTGTGGGCGGGATTATCCGTCGAGAAATACTGACCGGTTAAAGTCACCAATGCGCCTTCAGCCCCCTCTTGGGGAATGATATTTTCCAATTTGGGGCTGATCACAAAGGGAATACCATTGCCTTTGCGGCCAGCTGTGGTGATATTCACATAGCCACTAAAAGCCCCAATCGGAACGGTTACGACCAATTGGGTCGGAGTGGCAGTTAAGACTGTTGCCGGAACGCGGTTAAAAAAAACCTGATTCTCAGCCGGCGAGGTCGAAAAATTTTCACCACTCAGAGTAATGGTTTGGCCCGGAACCAAAGGCACCGCTGGGGAAAAACTGGCGAGATAAGGCACACTGTCTGCCACCGTTACCGGCACCGTGGTGGTGACATTGGAAATAATATCACGCACACGAATTTCGGTGGTACCCGGCTTCAGCGCCCGAAAGACAGCCGTGGGATTGATACCACTGATACTGCTGTCTTGACTGACAAATTGGCCAATCGTGCTATCGAGCACCGAAAAATTAAAGGCGAAAGAGGAGATATTGGTGGCGAGATCCTGAGCCAAGACCTGAAAAGGCTGTTCTTTGCCCGTTAAAATCACAGGCCGGTCAGGGCTCATCTCAATAAAAAAAGAGGAAGCAGACTGAACCGTGATATTGGTTGTGGCAGAAAAGCCGCGGGCCCGGGCAGTGACATCGACACGCCCAGTCTGACTGCCTTTAAACACCCCATTTTCGTCAATGGTGCCGACAAAATTATTGCTCAACTCCCAAGAGGGAGAGACAGTGACTTCGTTGCCAAACTTGTCTTTGCCCTTGGCTTTGAGTTCAAAGGTTCGTCCACTGTCGAGGGTTAAATTGGTATCTGGCACCAATTCAAGCGAGTTCAACTCACTGTCGGTGACAGTAATGGTGACCGATTGAGAGAGATTGCCAAAATTGGCGGTATAGGTATAGGTGCCTGCTTTTTGGGGTGTAAAGACACCTGCGGCCGTCAAGGTCGCAAAAGCACTGTTATTGCCCAAAACCCAGATGGGGGTGATGTTTCGTTGCTCACCGGTCTTTTCATCGAGCCCCTCAGCCCAGAGCTTCAGACTGGTGTCTTTGGCAATGGTTACGGCATTACCGGGTTTGATTAAAAGTTTGCTGGGCGTAAAAGCTACAGGCGCAGAACTGGGGGTCGTGCCCGGAACAGGGGTGGGTGTGGCTGTTGGGACAGGAGAGGCCACAGGTTGCCCCGTCAAAACGGCCTGCATTTGCGGCACCACTTCGTTAAGTTTTTTGACCAAATCGGGGTGGGTTTGCAGCGGCTGCACCTGTGCATCAATCGGGGTTTGCATAATATTTTGCAAAACCTGCAAGACAGCTTCATAATGGGCCTTTAACTTCTCGTTGGCGGGCAATTGTGCAACAGGGATCGCACTGACGGCACTTGCACTGAACTCTGCCGCTTTGGCATAAATCAAGTCCACAGCTGTGCTAGCCAGGGTTACGTCCAATTGGGTTTCTTTTTCTTTTTGAGCGGGATCCACATCCAGACGGGCACTGAGAATCACACGGGGGTTGTTTTTGTACTGGGCCAAAACACGCACCTGTTTGCCCACAGGCACACTGCCCATGGAATAGCTTTTGGTGGTGGTTTCTACCGCCTTGCGGAAGCTGCCATCAACGGAGGAGACCTCAACAATCACAGCCAGTGCGTCCAGGGCGATAGCGCCTTTGAGAACTGTCTCACCAGCAAAAACAGGAATGGGTGTCGCGCTGGGAGCAGGAGCTGTCGGTGACGGAGCGGGCGCTGTAACAGCGGGACCGTTGGTCTGGCAACCGGCCAGAGAGAAGAGGGATATAGAAATGGCGATGAGGGATTTTTTCATGCTTTTATCTCAGTCCTAACCGATGTATTAATACATTCTACCTTGTTTCGATTATTATTGCAGCGCCGCTTGCTGAGCAAGCGCAGCAGTCACAGAAAGACGCCAAGCGCCTGTTAAAATTTATGAAGTTGTTTATTTTTCTTCTGCCAATCTTTTATCAATTTTGGCTTTGTATTTCGGGGCCAAATCGAGTATGCGCTCAGGAAAAATCATTTTGGCTTTGACAATCACAGGAACCCGGTCATTGGTCTTGAGTTTAGTTTCATCGGAATGATAATAACTCCAGGGTATACGAAAGGTGTAGCGGATATTTTCTTTTTTTAACATGACTGTTGCAGAGTATTGGCACATACTCTCATGGTTGTTGCGACAGCGTTGATCTGTTTCTGAAGAAACAAAAAAAGCATCTTTGATTTTGGTTTTGGCAAAACTGGAATCATACCAATAAGCAGCCCCACCGATGACAATTCCTGCCACCACAAGTTTTCCTAATAAAGCCACCCTTAGATTCTCTCCCGCATTGTTTCGATTCGGCTTCACACTGTTTCTTGAAGACAACCTTAGTGTATCATAGTTGAAGAAAATTCCTGTTTTGAGACACCTGCAGAGAGGTCTCCGCTTTTGTTTGACCAAACATTGATTCAAGCCCTGAGAACAGCAGAACAGACCTATGATCGGGTTATTCGCCGCTGGGGAAATATTCCATTTGCCCAGTCATGTGTCTATGACTGGGTTTGGTCTGAAGAATTTTGCCTGCTCTGCCATGCCCTCAATGAACTCGAAAAGGGACGCGTGCGGGTGTATATCATGCATGCCTTTGGCGTCCATCCCTGGCCCTGGCACCGCCAGCCCTCCCCCCCGCCACGCGAATACTAAAAACACGACAGCCGCGAAGAAAAAGGAGCCCCCTGTGACTGAGTTTGAAGCCGTAATAGGATTGGAAGTGCATGCAGAATTATTGACCGAGTCAAAACTTTTTTGCGAATCTGCCGCCCATTTTGGTGGGGCCCCCAATACCCATGTCGGTCCCGTTTCCTTGGGTTTGCCTGGCACCTTGCCCGTGCTCAACCAGCGTGTGATCGAAATGGGAATCAAAGCCGGTTTGGCCACTCACTGTCAGATCCCGCGCATCACCAAATTTGATCGCAAACACTATTTTTATCCCGATTTACCCAAAGGTTATCAGATCACCCAATTTGACCAGCCCATCGCCGAAAAGGGCTGGATAGACATTGAAAGCGCAGGCAAAGCCAAACGTATTCAATTGACACGTATCCATATTGAAGAAGATGCAGGCAAATTGGTTCATGCCGGTGCTGACCGCATGGCGGGTTCGGTTTATAGCCTGATCGACTTTAATCGCGCAGGTGTGCCCCTGCTGGAAATTGTCAGCGAACCAGATCTGCGCAGCAGCCAAGAGGCCAAAGCCTATTTAGAGGAATTGCGCAGCATCTTAATGGCGATTGGGGTCTGCGATGGAAAAATGCAAGAGGGAAGTCTGCGCTGTGACGCCAATGTTTCGGTCAGACCCCTGGGCAGCGAAACATTGGGAACACGGGTCGAGCTCAAAAATATCAACTCGTTTAAGTTTTTGCAAAAGGCGATTGATTACGAAATTCAGCGCCAAATTACAGCCGTCGAATGCGGCGAACCCCTGGTGCAAGAAACCCGTCTCTGGGACGAACAGAAAAACCGCACCATCTCCATGCGCTCCA
>CAZRFI010000222.1:0-5002 GCA_964598905.1 uncultured Candidatus Sericytochromatia bacterium
ATGGACTTTTCGACCTCGCTGATTCTGGGCATCCCGGCTGCTGTTAAGTTTTAGCCATGGAGCTCTATTCTCAGGTTCTGGCGCAGCTCCCGCTCTTTGCCCTGGTGGCCCTGCGCAGCAGTGGCCTGTTTTTAACGGCACCGATTTTTGGCCAGCAGCGCGTTCCCAATCAAGTGCGCTTGATATTGTCGCTGCTGATTGCGGCTGCGGTCTTTCCGCTGGTGCCACTCAAACCGGTTCCCGAAGACGCGCTCATGTATTTGATCGCCTGCCTTTTGGAATTAATTGTGGGTCTGATTTATGGCTGGTGTGCCTCGTTGATCTTTGAGGGCATGATTCTGGCGGGACAATTTATTGGCCTGCAGATGGGCTTTGCCCAAGCCAATATTCTCAATCCCGACTCCCAGACCCAGCGGCCACTTTTGTCGGAAGTCTATTATATTATCTCGATGTTGATTTTCTTTTCTCTGAATGGCCATCACTTTCTGATTTTGGCCTTTCAGAAGAGTTTTAAGGCCGTTCCTGTGGGCACTTTGGTCTTTAACCAGCTGATTTTGGAGCGCATTTTTACGCTCTTTGCCCAGATTTTTCTGGTGGCGCTGATCATTGCTGCACCGATTTGCGGTGTTTTAACTTTGATTGACCTGATTCTGGGGCTGGTTGCGCGCACAGCACCGCAAATGAATATCCTTGTGCTCAGCTTTTCGATTAAAATTTATATAGGGCTCTTGAGTTTGCTCTTTTCGCTCTATTTCACCTTTCAGTTTATTCACGATCTTCTGCTGCAATTATTGCAGCAATTGGCACAGGTCATTTGATGGCAGATCCTTCAAAAACAGAGAAAGCCACCCCCCGCAGGCGGGGCGAACTGCGTGGCAAGGGACAGACGGCCAAAAGTCAGGAGTTTAACACGGCGCTGCTGTTTATTGTGGCGATTGTCTTTCTCAAATTTTATTTCCCTGCGGTTGTGCATTATGTCCAGACCAGTACCTATCAGCTCTGGAACAATTTTCCCAAAGACATCAGCGTCAATGGCTTTATGGCTTTAATGGGACAGATCTCGATGGGTATGCTGGTCGCTTTGGCACCGCTTTTTCTGGCTTTGATTATTACTGCCGTGATCAGCAATATCAGCCAAGTGGGGCTGCATCTCTCCTTTTATTCGATCAAACCCGATATCACAAAACTCAATCCGGTTCAGGGGTTCAAACGGCTTTTTTCCATGCAGCCGCTGATGCAACTCGGGATGAATCTGGTCAAGATCAGTCTATTTCTCTGGCTCTCAATCTCGATTATGACCCACCATTACAACCAATTATTGCAAACGGTGCATATGCCCCTGAGTGAAACCGGTCGCCTGATGGCGGCTGTGGTTTGGGAACTCTCTTGGAAATTGGGGGCGGTGATGTTGATTGTGGCGATTGTCGATTTGATTTGGCAGCGCTGGTACTTTGAACGCGGGATTCGCATGAGCAAACAGGAGATCAAAGATGAGCATCGCAACTCAGAGGGCGATCCTCAGGTCAAAGCCAAGATCAAACAATTGCAACGCAAAGCCGCTCTGCAGCGCATGATGGAATCGATTCCCCGTGCCGACGTGATTCTCACCAACCCGACCCATTTGGCGGTGGCGATTGAATACAAACCCGAGAGCATGAATGCGCCCCAGGTGGTGGCCAAAGGCGCGGAGGCAATTGCCGAGCGCATCAAGGAGCGGGGGCGCGAATATGAAGTGCCGATTTTGGAAAACAAACCCCTGGCGCGGGCGCTCTTTCGCTCTGTCGAGGTGGGCCAAGAAGTGCCTGCTGAACTCTATGCGGCTGTTTCTGAGGTCTTGATCTACGTCTATCAAATGACCGGACGGATTGAAGACTTTTCTCAGCGGTAGCTGTAATGGGGCTGTAAGCCCTGAAAGGCCTTTTGAACAAGTCGTTCTTGCAATTGGGCCAATAAAAGGGGGCGATCGTTGTGGGCTGCCCGTGCCGTCTCAGAGACCGTGATCTCTTTTAAGCGCAGGGCGGGTTGTCTTTGCCAGATTGCCAAATGCAATTCCATTTTGATCTCTAAACGTTGCGCTGCTTGCATGCCAGGCCAACCCAGGGGTGTGCCCTGTTGACTTTGCTGGTATTCCTGGGCCTTGGCCCAGCCCCGAATCAAAAGCGGAGGGGCACCCTCTTTTGCCGTCACACTTTCAGTGCTCTCCGAAGAACAGGCTTCGCCCTGATAGGGCAAGGTCTGCAGCGCCAATTCACGTGGGAATTGGCGCGCCAAGGTTTGGTTGAGTTTGTCCCATTCAAAATCCGCAGGGGCTTTGCTGCTTAATTGAGCTGCAGCTTGCACAGCCAATGGGCAGAGATCTGCTTGGCGTTTTCCAACCCGATCGAACGGATCTTCTAAGACCATTTCCCAGGCGTAACATCCGCTCAGGCAAGTGGCCAAACAGAGAGATAAAAGAAGTCGCTTTTTCATGACTGTCAGTGTAACAGATACCGACACCGGGAGATACGCTTCTTTGCGAGTTGGGGTATGATATTAGAGCGTGTTTTGCAAAAGTACAAGACAGAAAGAGGGACACACACAGTGAGGCAGTTTGGTGAGCTTAAAGGGCAGGATTTAATTCAATTACTCAATACCCTGGCGACTGAAGGTGCCCTCACAGCGCCGGGTGTGATTCACAAACTCCAGGCAACCCACCCGATGGGGGCCCAAAACAGTTTGTTTATTCGCGAGAATGTCTTCATTCATGCCGCTTCGACCGATTATAAATTCAGTTTGAGTTCAGCCCTGGGCAAACGCGGCTTTATTGACAAAATCCAGCTTCAAGAGATGAAGGACATTCGCAAGGCCGAGCAACCCACCCCCTCTTTGGCACGCTTGCTGCTGCGCCACAAACTGATCGACGAAGCCAATCTCAAAGCGGTCATCAACCATCTCAACGAGGTCTTGGCCTACGAGATCATGATGTGGAAAACCTGCGATTTTAAACTGATCCCAATTGAACACAATCCCGAAGATTTTTCGACCTATTTTGCTGGAGAACTTGAGGCTGAGCGTTTATTAGATGTGACCGAGTTTGCGGCGGATGCCGACAAAAATTTGCCTGTGCTGATGTTGATGCGCGAAAAATTGTCCAACCCCAATATGATTTTAAAACGCCTGCGCGAAGCGGAGCCCACTGAGTTGTCTGATCCCCAGAATCATGTCTATCAAGCGGTGAATAACCGCAACAGTCTGCGCGATATTTTGTTGCTCTCTGATCTGGGCTATTTTGAAACTTATACTGCGCTCTTTCAATTGCTGAGTTGGGAAACGATCGGCATGGGCAGTCTCGAAACGCCCCGTTATGCCAAAAAGGCCCCCGAACCGATGGTCTCCCGTCCTGCTGTGACTTCCCGCTCCACACCAGCCCCAACACCGGCACGGGCTGAAGCCCCTGTTGCATCTTCCGGCGCCTCTGATGAGCGCTCTTTTTTGCGCCGCGCTCGTGGGGCGGATCTGTTTCAGGTGCTGTCTGCCCTGATTAAAGGTGGCAAACGCAGTGGCAAATTGCGCGTGGAAAACCAAAAAAGTGTGATTCACAGTGATTTGATGTTACACGAAGGCAATTTGGTGCATGCCTCTTCAACGATGTACAGCCTGCGTTTTGGTGATTTGCTGGTACACAAAGGCCTGATTACGGTTGAAGATTTGCAAGATGCCCTCGAAACGCAAAAAGAGCAAAAGGGCAAACACCTGGGCGAAATTTTGGTCGCAGAAAAACTGATCCAAGCTGAGATCATTCCCCAGTTGGTTTACCACCAGATCGAATGTGTTTTGTATGAATTGCTGAGTTGGGCCGATGCCAAATTTTTCTTTGAAGAGAGTGCCACGCCTTTGCAACAGGAGTTTGTGGTCTTTGCCGATTATGAAATTGTTGATGGCCGCCTGATTCAGCGTGAGGGCAGCTCCGAGCCCAAAGGTCGGGACGTGCTCGGCGATGCGGATAAAAACCTGGCCATTCTTTTGATGATCAAAGAAAAAATGCCCAATCCCAGTGCCGTGGTTAAACGCACAGATCAAGAGCCTGTCAGTGAATTATCGGAAGAGCAAAAACAGGTGATTGCGCTGGTCAATGGGCAGCATTCAATCAATGATTTGCTGGTGCTCTCCGATTTGGATTATTTTGCAACCTATACTGCCCTCTTCCAGATTTTTAGTTCGGGCCTGATCGAAATTCAAAAAGAGGCCCCAGCAGCTCCTGTTTCGGCGGCTTCGGCTCCGCTTAGCCGGCCCAAGCCCACGATGACTCCCAGTGTTGCTTCCAGTGCCTCTTCCAGCGCGGTGGCCAGTCCTGTTGCCCGTCCTGAACCGGTCAAAAGTCCTGCTGCTGCTTCGGCTGCTCCTGCTGGTGGGGGTTCTGATGCGGCTCAGTATGAGCAATTGCGCAAATTATTGGGCGAAGATCTGCTGCGTGCTTTGATGCAATTTCCTGCGCGTCAGGCACCTGCCCTGCGCAAGGGCCTGGAAGCACTGGTTGAAATGGGGCTGTCTGCACGATAATCTCGTTGGGCAAACCCTGGTTTTTATAGACAAGCGGAGAGAGATTTGTCTATTCTGAGAGCAGGGTGAAGCAACCTGGCGGGATAAATGCGCTATAACACCTTGAGAATGCTTTAGCTTTTCGTAAAACTTATTACAATGATGTGGGGTTTGGTACGGTGCAAAGAAAACACCTTTTTTCGAGTTTGATGGCTCTGACTCTGGTTTTGACCATAGGTTGTGGCGAAAAACAACCCCCTCCCACTACGACAGATCCAGGCAGCTTGAGTTCTGGCTTGACCCCGATTACCCCTGTAGATGGGGATGGTGGCTTGACCCCGATTGAAGACCCCAATGCGGCTCCCAGCGATGGCAGCAGCAATTTTAACCCCAACGACAATTTTGATCCCAATGCCCCCGTTGTGATCCCTGGTGAACCTACTGCGGCTCCCCAGCCCGATCCCAATGCTCCCGATCCCAATGC
>CAZRFI010000222.1:5102-8526 GCA_964598905.1 uncultured Candidatus Sericytochromatia bacterium
ACCCCCACCCCGACCCCTGATCCCTATGGCAATGAGTCGCTGGGCTTCTTGAGTCTTGGCACCCTCGACAAACCCGATGGGATTGATGTTAAAAATGGCCGGGTTTACGTCACTCATTACAAAGCGGGTGGCACCTTTAGCAATTACAAACGCCAAGTGCGCGACTTTCAATTGACCAACGGCAATTTCACTGATGTGAATGTGATGGACACGTTCTCTGAGCAAAAAAACAACAATGCTTTGATCTTGCTCAGCGGTACGGCCGTCAATGGCGGCGTGATCTGGAGTGTTAGCAATGTGCCGGA
Organism: uncultured Candidatus Sericytochromatia bacterium; assembly: GCA_964598905.1. Classification (GTDB taxonomy): domain Bacteria; phylum Cyanobacteriota; class Sericytochromatia; order UBA7694; family UBA7694. The sequence goes on from CAZRFI010000222.1 coordinate 5,408, forward strand.
CAGCAGTGGTTATAACATGTACAAACACAATACCGCTGGCCAACTTATGCAGCGCTATAAAGTGGCTCAAAATGCCACCAATAGCACGATCTTGAATGATGTTGCTGTGGATACCACCAGTGGTTTGGTCTATTTGGCCTCTCCCACCACTTTCAGCATTATCAAATACGATGATGTGACCGCCAGCAATACCCAATTGCTCTTCAGTGGCGCTACCAATATTAATCCTGTCGGATTGGGCCTTGATGCCAGCGGGAATATTTATGCCTCCGATGCAGGCAGCGGCAAGGTGATCAAATTCTCCAAAACCGACGGCTCCCGCCTGCTGGAATTTGATGGCAAAGGTAAAAACAGCACAGGTGAACTCTACTCTGCGATTGGCGATCTGGCTGTCGACCCCCGCAATGGCGATATCTATGTCGCAGCGGTGGCCGGTGGCAAAGTCAAAATTTTCCGCTACGATTCTGCAGGCAATTTTACCCGCAGCTTCAGTCATGCGGATTTGACTGCGCCCAAGAAGATGGCGATTGGCAACGATGGCGTTTTACACGTAGTGGATGGCACCAAAAAGGCGATTATTGCTTTTGCTGCCGGTAAGACACCTTAGTTCCGGTGGCCTTGATTCTGACAGATCACTTTGACTTCGCCGAGAGCGCTTTTATTGCGCCCTCGGTGATTGCCTTGGGTGATATCACCCTGGGTGACCACAGCTCGGTCTGGTTTCAATCGGTTTTGCGCGGCGATTGCGACAAGATTGTGGTTGGGGCCCATTCGAATATTCAGGATGGTTCAATCCTGCACACCATGGAAGGTTATCCCGTGATCGTCGGTGAGCGGGTGAGCTTTGGTCATTGTGTGATGGCCCACGGTTGTACGATTGGCAATGACGTCTTGGTCGGTATTCGTGCCACCATTTTGAATGGAGCCCAAATTGGCGATCATTGTGTGATTGCCGCCGGGGCCTTGGTGCCCGAAAACCGGGTGATCCCCCCTTATTCTCTGGTGATGGGCTCCCCGGCCCGTGTCATGCGCGAGGTGGATGAGCGTCTGCTGGCGATGATCCAGGAAACGGCAGAACACTATGCTGCTTATGCGGCAGACTATTCCCGTGTTTTGTTGGAGCCCTGGAAGCCTTTGAATAAATGGGTTTGATTCTGATTCTTGCTCCACCGCAGTTTCCCACAAAAGATTCTCCGTAAAATATCGCCTCATAGAAAAGGCCCGCTTTTAAAGCGGGCCTTGCACTTGAGTGGGTGAATAAATCTGTTTAGCGAATGAATCCGGGGGTATTGTAGCCGTCAGAGAAGGCAAACAGGGCGGTTTTGCCCCCTTCCCAAAGTACGGCACCGATTCCACCCACCAGGCCGCCTTTAATCGCGCCAGGGATGGCTCCTACACCTGCAAAAGCGGCTCCGACACCGGCTCCAACACCAGCGCCAGAAACGGCACCGCCCCCAATTGAAATGGCTGCGCCACCGAGGCGCTCACCCCAGGAGGTATAGAGTTCGTGCTCTTCAATAAAATTGTCGTCGTTCTCATCCAATTTTTTGAGCTCTAAAGCGTACTCTGGGGCCGCTTTGCCCAATTCAGCCAAGCTGACTTTGCGTCCAGAGACCACGGCGAGGCCGCCTTCGCCCTGAATCAGGATATCCACTTTGCCATTTTTGGAGGTGCGATCTGTGAAGCTATTGGTGACTTCAGCTATTTGAGCCAGTTCTTTTTTTGATTCGTTCTGGAATTTGTCCAGCTCGGCCATGGTCATGCTGCCGACATCTTTGGCACCGGATTTCAGGCCATACTTGGTGACCTGGAAAGTTTGACCGGTCTGGAGCTTTGAGATATCTGTCATTTGTGTGAAAACCTCACTGAAGTGCTGAACATGTCTTTATTATAAGTTCTTGCTCTGGAGATCTTGCCCGCGCCAATATTAAGTTTGTCTAAAGTTCCGATTGTTCGGAGATAATAAATACTTTCCCTAAACAGAGCTTGAAGTTAATTTAACTTTTGCGCGCACAGAAAGCCGCTGCAAAGTTCTATGGCCGAAGGGATGGGGTATAATAATTGAAAACCTCAATTACCTTATTGAAAATATCAGCGAAAACAACCATGAAGCAAAGCAAAATTCGTCTCCATTTTCTCACTTCCTGCCTGGCTGCCGCTTTGACCGTTTCGGCCTGTGGCAACCCCAGCAGTACCACTGCTCCGATCCCCAATACCGGCAATATTCCCCAACTGGCTACCCGACCCACCCCGCAGAGCAGCGCCTTAAAGAAGATTCGCTTCAGCGGTAAAATTTTTGACAGCGTAACGGGTGAGGCCATTGATCAAGCCACGATCTGGATTCAGGTGGCCGATACGGCTGCTGCCGCACCAGCCGCGGGAAGTTCAACTTCTGCCCCCGTTCCCACACCGCCCCCCAACAGTGGCGCTGCCACGCCTCCCCCGCCTTTGCCGATGACCCCGGCCATACCCACTCCGCCGCCAGCAGCCAGCCCGCCCCCGGCTGGAGCGGTGCCCACACCCCCCCCCGGCGCGCCGACGCCGCCCCCTTTGCCCGCAGCCATGTTGCCCGCTTTTGACCCTACTCTTGGACCCACGATCGGTTTGCTCTGGGGAGTGGGGGCCCAGGTCGCCTCTCCCAGCAGCAAAGAGAGCAACCTCTTCCGCACCACCACCAATAACCAGGGCAAATTTTGGATCAATGACGTACCCGAAGGGGTGCATGCGATCACGATTCAGGCCCCGCAATACCGCACCCTGACCCTGACCCAAATCAATGCCTCAGGCCAATTGGATATCCCCCTGACCTCTCTGCAGGGCGAAAATATGACAGACATGGCGGGCATGGTGCTTTCTCCTGCTGATACCCCTGTTTCTCAGGCCCATGTCTCGCCCTCTTCACTTTGGGGTGAGGCCACAGGCATTCCGACCCAGAGCAATGATTTGGGCGAATTTTTATTGCAGGAATTGCCCTATGGCAAACATGTCTTGGCCGCCTTTGTGATGGATGAGAATTATGTGATTCAGCAATTGGGCATCAGCGACGATTTTCAAATTACCGCCAAAAGTGTCAAATCCAAGACCACGGTCTTCTCTGAGCCTACAGCTGAGCCAAAGCT
>CAZRFI010000223.1:0-4252 GCA_964598905.1 uncultured Candidatus Sericytochromatia bacterium
TGCCCTCAGCTCTCACCAGGCCCCTTTCCGCGAGAATCGCAGCAGATACTATCTACAATTGCTGACCATGACTTATCCTGGGGACACATGGGACTATCGCAGCGGAAACAAACGAAGAACTAACGATCCCGCCTTTTGGCGGCAATTGTGGCTGGAGGGCGATACCCGTGCCTTGCGGCTCAATGGAGCGTGTCAATTATTATTGGCAGAACCAGACAATGCAGAGGTGCAGACTTGGTTGCTCCAGCAAATGGAAACCCTGCCCTTAAAAAGCCTGTATAAAGTGTGGGAGTGTTTCCAGAGAGGCTGCGCTGAAGATTTTCGATGCTCTGAAGATTTCCAACGTGACCTGGCGCTTAAACACATAAATTCTTCCCGGCAAGTGCTGAGAGAATTGGCTTTAAAACAATTTAAACGCCTGAAGTGGGGGGAACGTGAACTTGTGGTAATTCAAGCGGCTTTGGCCGATCAGGCCCTGCCGGTTCAAATCGCAGCTGCAAAAGTTTTGGCCCAGAAAGCCCCGACGCAGAAAGATCCACAGTTAGAGGAATGGCTCAGGCAAACACTGAAAGGCAATCATGACTATGCCAAAGCCGCCGCGCTTAAAATCATCGGTCAATTAAAGCAAGAGAACCTTTGGCCAGAAATACAAACCCTTGATGGCAAGGTGAGTCCCCGCTTACAAATAGTGATAGAGAAAGCAAAAGCAAAGCTCTCATCCGCTCTGTGAAAGGTCTTGCGCGAAATTAAGAGCTGCCCAGCAAGCCCAAACTTTGCCTGTGGTATAATGCCCAGCAAATCCATGCACAAGGACACCTACCCGCATGATCGAACTGAGAACGTTTACATATATCGACATTTTGCAGCCCCAGGTTGCCGCTTTCCAGGCCACCGTCTCCCAGGGCTATCTGCCCATCGAAGGCCAGGCCTCCCTCTTTATTGAAATCGGGCCAGGGATTGAAATTAACCGCCTGACCGACGTGATTCTCAAACGCACCCGCGTCAAACCGGGCATGCAGGTTGTGGAACGCCAATTTGGCATCCTCGAAGTCCACGATTTTGACCAAGCCGAAGTGCGCTCTGCTGGCGACATCGTGCTCGAAGAGCTGGGCATGGATATCAACCAACGGATCAAACCCCAGATCACCACCAATCAAATGATCACCGGCATTGATCCCCACCACTCGATGCTGATCAACCGCATGCGCCACGGGGATATGATCAAAGCCGGTGAAACCCTCTACGTACTCGAAACCTATCCCGCTGGTTATGCCCTGCTGGCCGCCAACGAAGCCGAAAAAGCCGCTCCGCTCAAGATTCTCGAAATCCGTGCTGTCGGTGCCTTTGGCCGCCTGCATTTGGCCGGTGGCGAAGACGAAATCAAAGAAGCGGTCAAAGCCATGAAGTATACGCTCGAAAAAATGGAGGGCCGGGTGGATAACTCGTCGGGAGACGCGTGAAAACATCTCGCATTCCCGGTTTTTATCTGCTCTCAATTGAGCAGCGGATCGAAAAACTGGCGGAAGTCTACGAACTGGGTGTGGAAGAGGTAGAAGCCCTCAGTTCCCAAGGGGCCCTGGCCCTGGAACAAGCAGATAAAATGATTGAAAACGCCGTGGGCATTTATTCTTTGCCCATGGGTGTGGGTGCCAATTTTTTGATCAATGACAAAGAATATCTGGTACCGATGGCGATAGAAGAGCCCTCTGTTGTGGCCGCTGCCAGTTTTGCCGCCAAGATCATCCGCTGTGCGGGGGGCTTTAAAACAACAAGCACAGAACCTTTGATGATCGGTCAGATTCAAGTCGTGCATTGTGATGACTTTGAGGCTGCGGGTGCTGCTGTTCTGGCCGCAAAAGCAGACCTGATCGCCGAAGGCAACCAGTATGTTGCCAATTTGGTCACACGCGGGGGCGGTGTCAAAGACATCGAAGTGCGCCAGCTCGGCAGTCCCGAATCGCCGTATGGCCAAATGCTGGTGGTCCACATTTTGATCGACACCTGCGACGCCATGGGCGCCAATTTGATCAATACCACCGCCGAGGGCCTGGCTCCCAGCATTGAAAAATTAACAGGTGGCCGGGTTTATTTGCGCATTCTCTCCAATCTGGCCGACCGCCGTTTGGCCAAAGCCACGGTTGAAATCCCTCCCCATTGTTTTAATACGTCCAAGCTCAAGGGCGAAGACGTGATTGAAGGCATTGTACTGGCCCAAAACTTTGCCATGCTCGACCCTTACCGGGCCGTAACCCACAACAAAGGCGTGATGAACGGCGTCGATGCCGTGATCATGGCCACGGGCAACGATTGGCGCTCAGTAGAAGCCGCCGCCCATGCCTACGCCGCCCGTTCTGGGCAATACCGCGCCATGACCGAGTGGTACCGCAACGATGCGGGAAATTTGGTCGGAGAATTGGAATTGCCAATGGCTGTGGGCATCGTTGGCGCAGCTGTCTCATTGCACCCGATGTCGCAAATTGCACTCAAATTCCTGCGCGTGCGCAGTGCCCGTGAATTGGCCGAGGTCTGTGTCTGTGTTGGGCTGGCTCAAAACTTGTCTGCGATTCGTGCCTTGGCCACCGATGGCATTCAAAAAGGCCACATGGCCCTGCATGCCCGCACCGTGGCCATGACAGCCGGTGCCACTGGCGATATGATCGACGAATTGGCGGCTCAACTCGTGAGCTTAAAAGATGTCTCGGTCAGCCGGGCCCGGCAAATTTTGGAAGAGCAAACCGCTCCCACGCCATGAGATCTGAGTTATGGCAGTAGGAAAAGCCTGTGCCAAGCTGATTCTCTTGGGGGAGCACGCGGTGGTTCACCACATGCCCGCCCTGGCCTTGCCTTTGCCTCAGCTTCAGGCCCAGGTCTGGATTGAGGCCTCAGAATCACCCGGTGTGCTGATCGAAGCGCCCGATTTGCCTGCGCTCTGGGAATTGCCAGAAGCGCCACAGGCCTCTCCCGATCCCCTGATCGAAACCCTGGTGCGGGCCTTGGCTGAATACGGGGCAGCTTGGCCCGATTGCACCCTGCGCATCGAAAGCCAAATTCCTGTGGCCCGAGGACTTGGCAGCGGTACCGCTGTCACCGCCGCGCTCTGGCGGGCCCTCAGTGTCTGGTTAAATCACTTCCCCAGCCCAGAACAGACCCTGGACTTTGTCTCAGGCATCGACCAAATTTACCATGGGCGTCCGAGTGGCATCGACGCTGAAGTGATTGTGCGCGAAACCCCGCTCTGGTTCCACCGCAGCCAAGGCGTGAGGGCCTTGCCCTTGCCACAGCCTTTACATCTGCTCGTGGCGGATACCGGGCTGTCTGCGGTGACCCGCACCCAGGTTGAAAAAGTAGCTGATTGTTTAAATTCACAACCAGAAAAAGCCCAAAATTGGATCCACGAAATTGGCGACTTGGTGCAGCGGGCCGAAAGCTGTTTGGCGCTCAACCAAATAGAAACCTTGGGCGTGTTACTCAACCGCAACCACGAATTATTAATTCAATTGGGGGTGTCTCACCCCCGTCTAAATGAACTCTGTGCTGCCGCTCGCCAAGCAGGCGCTTTGGGAGCCAAACTTTCAGGCGCAGGCGGCGGCGGGGTGATGGTGGCACTGACTCTGCCTGAGCAGCGCGCTACAATCAAAAAAGCCCTGGAACAGGCCGGAGCCAAACAGGTATTTGAAATAGACATTCCCGCTTCGGAGGCCCCCCATGAGTGACTCAAATATGAGCCAGCGCAAATTGGACCACATCGCCCTGGCATTGGGGTCGCGCTCCCAGTTTGATACCCCCACGGGCTTTGAAAATCTGCACTTTGTCCACCAGGCCCTGCCTGAGATCAGCTTGGAAGAAATTGACCTCTCCTGTGAGTTCCTTGGCAAAAAACTGGCGGCCCCGCTCTTGATTGCCAGCATGACCGGGGGGCCGATTCAGGGCGGACGGATCAACCAATATTTGGCCCAAGCGGCTCAAAATGCAGGCATTGGCATGGGCGTGGGGTCTCAGCGAATCATGTTTGTGGATCCGACTTCACACGCCAGTTTTAAGCTGCGCAGACATGCCCCAGACATTCTGCTTTTGGCCAATCTCGGTGCTGTGCAACTCAATTATGGCTTTGATGAAAGTCATTGCCGCCAAGCGGTCGACATGATTGCGGCCGATGGCTTGTATTTACACTTAAATCCCCTGCAAGAGGCGATTCAACCCGAAGGCGACACCCATTTTAAAGATCTCTGGCCCAAAATTACCCATTTGGCAC
>CAZRFI010000223.1:4352-8506 GCA_964598905.1 uncultured Candidatus Sericytochromatia bacterium
TTTTGGGTGCTGACGGCCACTTCGGCCCCGAGGCCAAACATCGCCCCATCGGTAAAACGGGTCGAGGCGTTGACATACACCGCTGCGCTGTCCACCTCGTTCAAAAAGCGCTCTGCATGCTCAGTTTTGAGGGTCAGAATCGCCTCGGAATGCCCGCTGGAGTATTGGGAAATAAAATCCAGGGCCTCATCGAGGTCTTCGACCACTTTGACCGAAAGTACCAGATCCAAAAACTCAGTGCCCCAGTCGCTGTGGCTGGCATGCACCAATTTGGGGTAATTTTCTTGTTCAAACAAGGGATACGCTTGAACATCCGCACGCACCTCCACATGGGCCTGGGCCAAACTCTCAGCGAGCATGGGAATCAGATCAGGGGCAATCAAATGGTGTACCAGCAGGGTATCCAGCGCATTGCAGACCGTCGGGCGCTGGACCTTGGCGTTAAATATCACAGGGATCGCCGAGTCGAGGTCCAAAAAGGCGTCGACATACATATGGCAGACGCCAATTCCGCCTGTGATCACAGGCATGGTGGCGTTTTCTTTGCAGAATTGATGCAACTCTGCGCCCCCACGGGGGATCAACATGTCGATGTATTTGTCTAATTTGAGCATCTGCCTTACCAGTTCCCGGTCGGGGCTGGCGATCAGCTGAATGCAATTGGGGTTGAGACCGGCGTCTTGCAGGGCCTGGCGCAAAATCCGCACCAGCACCCGATTGCTGCGAAGGGTTTCTTTGCCACCGCGCAGTATCACGGCATTGTTGGTTTTGAGGCAGAGCACCGCCACATCGACAGTCACATTGGGCCGGGCTTCGTAGATCACCCCCACTACCCCCAAAGGCGTTCTGCGGCGTTTGATCCGCATGCCTTGTGGCAACATGCGCTGGTCAAATTCCTGGCCAACGGGATCCGCCAGCCGCACCACGTTTTCCACTTCTTTGGCGATCGCTTCGAGGCGGGTTTCATTCAGGGTTAAGCGGTCCAACATCGCGGCACTTAAGCCATTCTGCTTGGCTTCGTCTAAATCGAGGTAATTGCTGGCCAGAATTTCATCGCTGTGGGTGCGCAGGGCCATGGCAATCGCTTGAATGACTTCATTTTTTTGCTCGGTATTCAGGCGCGCCAATTCGCGGCAGGCTTGCTTGGCCTGTCGTCCCAGGGTTTCCAGATCAACCAGATCAAAAGCGACGTCTGTCATGGCAAGCTCCTCGGGTCTTTTTTTTAGAGTAACATATCTGGATTGGGGAGAGATTTTTTCTGCGCACCTTGTTTAAAAGGAACAAGACATTTATTCCTAACGTCTTTATAAAATTATGTGGTTTTTGGGGGAATGATGCGCAAACAATTTTTATACATCTTGTTTTTTTTGACACCTGTGGCTTGTACACAATCCTTTTCAACAACCGATTTCGCCTCTCCATCAGCCTCTCCATCCGCATCTGTTTCAGCAACAAACAGTCCAACTACAAGTGGTGGTGGTGGTGGTGGTAGCGGTGGTGGTGGTGGTATATTCATTCCAAATGTGCCCATAGAGCAAAAATCCGCCACAGAATATCTCGAAGAACGAGCGAATGCATATCCCAATCAAAAACAAAAATACGTTTATCTCTCATATGATGATTCTGCCAGCACAGCCAGTGTAGAGTTGGCCAAGTTTCAATTAATGAACAATCGTTTACCCAATAAAAACGTACCTATAAGACCATGGGAATTTCTTAATTTTGAAACCTTTCAAAACAAGAACCAAACCCCCACAGGATTATTTAAAATTTCCATGGGCCTGAGTGAAGCACAAACGAGGCAATCTGAATCACTTGAAAAAAGTGCTTATTTGGGTGTTCATATTAGCGCACCGGCTCTTGCCAAAGAAGAGCGAAAAAATCTTGTTCTTACACTGGTCGTAGATGTTTCAGGGTCAATGGATGAGCCTTCTTTTTCAGCGCTTGAAGCAGGCCCAATACCCAGCCGTTTTGAACTGCTTAAATATGGATTAAAAAATATGTGGAGTAGCTTAAAACCCGGTGATATTGTCAACCTAGTGGAATTCTCAAATAATACAACCACCATTCTTGAAAATTTGGCTTACTTACCTTCTGATACGCAATACTTAGACGCCATTGATGGGTTAGAACTTATCGCAGGAACCAACTTAGAAGCAGGACTGGCTGAAGGTTATCGTATAGCCCAAAAATACTTTGATAACACAAAGCTCAATCGGGTGCTACTTCTTACAGATGCACATGCAACTGTTGGAGATGTAAATGTACAGAACATCAGTTCTCGCACGATAAAAAACCAAGGTGAAGGCATTTATTTTTCCGGTCTGGGAATCGGTGAAAATTTCAATCAATCGTTTCTCAATCAAATGACAGAAGCCGGTAAAGGGGCTTTTTTCCCTCTCATTACACGCCAAGATGCAAAAAAAGCCTTTCAGGACCGTTTTATGGCATTGGTCAATGTAGCCGCTCGGAACGTTCGAGTCCGCTTGGAATATCCAAACAAACTGATTCATGGGCGTTCCGCTGCAGAGCAAATATCTATCAACCCCCAATTGGTAGAACCGACCAATTTTTCTTTTAATACATCACAGTATTTTCTCGAAGAATTTATCCAAAAAGATGCAGAATTAACGGCCCTTGATACATTTACATTGAAAATTTCATATCAAGATCCACTCTCTGATACGACCAAAACAGAGGTATATCAAAAAAATAGGGATGAAATTATCAACGAGGATGTGGTCAATCTGGCTCAAGCCCGTCTGATTACCCGTTTAACTTCTTTGATGAACAGGGAAATTGAAGCAGATGAAGCCTTTAGGGAAGAGATTCCCAGACTTAAAAAGGCATTGGGTGAAAATCCATTGGGGTTGGAATATTTTCAGCTCGTCAATCAATGGCTACGCTTGAATGGAAAGGAACCGATAAAATGAAAATTATTTTTCTTTTTCCGATGATCGTTTTTTCCCTCATGGGGTGCCAGATGGGTTTGTCAAATAGTCCCTTATCATCGACGCCTGAAAGTTCCCCATTTAAAATCACATTTGAAGAATCGCAAAGTAACTTAATGGTGTCCACGCTTGCGGGTACTGGTCAATTGGGTTTCCAAGATGGCCCAGCTCATCAAGCCCGTTTCTATTATCCGAGAGGATTGGCCTTGGATCAGGTGGGTAACCTTTTGGTTGCAGATACTCTCAATCACCGCATTCGCAAAATTTCAACCAGCGGTATTGTGAGCACTGTAGCGGGCACAGGAAAAAAGGGCTTTCAAGATGGAGCCGCAGAGAAAGCCATGTTTAACCGTCCGACAGGCTTGGCGTTTGATCAAAAGGGAAACCTGTACATTGCAGACAGTTTTAATCACCGCATCCGCAAACTGACCCCAGATGGCACCGTCAGTACTTTTGTGGGTGATGGAAAAATCAGCCGAACCAATTCAAGCATTATGGGCATTTTGGTTTATCCTGAATGCCTCGTATTTGACCAAAATGGCACACTTTATATTGGCGATAATTTGGACAGAATACAAAAATGGGATCAAAATACTATGCGTAATTTGTTTACCAATCTTAAGCAGTTTCCAACCACTCTTGTATATTCGCAAGGCCATGTTTGGAGTACTGGTTTAGGAAATGACAAAATTTATAAAATCTCACTCTCAGGTTCAGAACCAATCCTTACCGATGAATCAGCCATCGGAAACACCCCATCAAAATTTGTGAACGGTCGTCCTCAAAATACAATCTCAAGTATGCTCACCGGCCAGTACCATGTTTCTGAAAATGAAATCGTGATCTCAGACCGGGGAACGAACCAAATTCTCTTACTCAACCCCCGAAATACAAGACGCATTTTGGCTGGTCACCAGGAAGCTGGGTTCATTGACGGTAATGCCAGCACAGCCAAATTTAATGGGCCTTATGCAGTCATCGGAGATGGCAAAAATAAACTCTTTATTGCTGATTCAAATAACCACGCCATACGGATGATTTCGAGATAGAAGCAAAACCACTTTTCTAAAAGTCTTTGGTATGGCAGTGAAGCCTCAAGCCCATGCTAAACTAAAGCCAGACTTGTAGTTCACTTTGAGAAATGAAACATGAAAAACCCCAATATCCTCCCCACCCAACAACAGACCCTGCAAGCGATTGAAA
>CAZRFI010000224.1:0-8477 GCA_964598905.1 uncultured Candidatus Sericytochromatia bacterium
CTGTAATTGTCGTGGGCCTCGACATAATTGATCGTCTCTTGGGGGTCGTGGGCGAAGCCCGCTCCGGGCTTGCCTCGGTAGAGCACTGCTTGGCCTTTTTGCACTTGGCCTTGGGCGTTTTGGATCGGAAAATCTGCAAGCCCTCCCGCCAGACCGACTTGCAGATTGTCCATATAATTGCGCAGCAGTGCCGCTTGGGCCTCTGGCGTTGCGGGGGTATCACGGTTAAACGGGTTCAGATTGGGATCGGTGTAGAGCCCCGTCGCAAAGCCCTGATCTGAGCGGGTGCTGTGGTCATAATTGCCGCCACGGGCCGAGTCGCGCAGGCGATCGTTGAACATGCCCACACCCAAGCCGCTGCCAAAGACCTGGTTCATGGCGTTTTGGGGTTGGATGGCATCAAGTGAACCAAATTTCCAGCCCTCGCCGTAGAGCAAAATGCTTTTGCCATCGATGCCATCTTTTTCAAGGGTTAGCAGATCGAGATCGGCCCGGATCTGTTTTAGGTTCTCACGGGTGTGGTGGCCCATTAAATCAAAGCGGAAGCCCGCCACTTTATAGGCCTTGGCCCAGCGCAAGATTGTATCCCGCATCAGTTTTTCCATCATCCGATGTTCTGTTGCTGTATCCGGGCAGCAGGTGCTCTGTTGGATCTTGCCCTCGCTGTCGAGGCGGTAATAATAACCCGGGACAATTTTATCAAGCAGCGATTTAGGGCCATTGCCTGCGGTGTGGGTGTGATTATAGACCACATCCATGACCGTGCGCAATTTGTGTTGGGCCAGGCTTTGCACCATCTGCCTGAATTCCTTGATCCGGGCCGGGCCCTGAGGTTCGCTGGCATAACTGCCTTCGGGCACGCCATAGTGCAAGGGATCGTAGCCCCAGTTAAAGGCGTCTTTGTCGCGCACCAAGGCCAGGGCCTCTTGCTGGCGGGGAGAGTCGGGCGGGGCTGAGGGAATTTTGGCTGTATGTACAAAGCGCTCGGGAATGGTGGCGATGTCAAAGACCGGCAAAAGGTGAATGTGGCTCAGGCCCGATTGGGCCAATTGGCTTAAATGTCGCAGGCCTGTGCTGGTTGGGAGCGCAAAGGCAGCATATTTGCCGCGCAATGCTTCCGGCACGCTGGGGTCGGAAATGCTGAAATCGCGCAGATGCAATTCATAAATAATGCTGTCTTCGGGCGCGGCCAGGGGCGGCAATTGCACTTGTTGCCAGCCTGTGGGTTGGTAAGTGGGGTCTTGTAAATCCACGATCTGGCTGTGCGTGCTGTCGGCAGCCAGAGAGATCGAATAGGGATCTGTCACGCTGTGGCTTTCGATTTTTTCCGTATCTGGGCGATAGGCTTGGACTTTATAGCGGTAATACAGGTTTCTCCAAGTTTCTGGCCCTTGAATTTGCCAACTGCCCCGGCCTGTTTTTTGCATGGGCAGGGTTTGGCTGGGTGTATGCAGATTCTCGGCTTGAAACAGCTCCAATTCGACACGCTGGGCTGTAGGGGCCCAGAGCTTTAGTTGGGGCTTGCCAGAGGCAAAACTCAGACCCAAATCCAAGTTCGAATCGCTAAAGTGGTCATCGAGCAATGGGGCCAATTGCACGCCTGTGTGGGCGATGACCTGACCTTTGGGGGATTGAGCCACAAGCCAGAGCTGTTGCTGAATCATATTATTCAGTCTGTCTTCTGGCAAATCTGGCAGCTCAAAGTGGGGCAGACTGTGTAAATGCGCGAAGGCTGGGATCCCTTTATTTGGAAGGGTGTCTTGCTGTTTGAGAGGAATACATTCAGCACCTCCCCTCAATTGAGCTTGTGCGAGATACATTTGGGCTTGTGGATGGTGGCAGAGCTGGTAATGCTCTGCAGCAGGGGCTTTCCAGGCCAGAGTTGTGCGATTGAGCCAATGGGCTTGAGCCTGGGGAGGGGCGGAAACACTGGCTGAGGCTGTCTGCACAGGCAACACAGTTCCCCATCCCAATCCCAATCCGATACCGAGAATGCTGGCCAGGTAAAACTTCACACCCCAAACCTCCTTGTTTTTGCTCTCAAACTCAGGATACTTCAGCTCTGAAAGCAGGGCAAATTCAGCGGCCAAAAATAATCCTGTATTTTTCTTGCGATCTGTGTCACAAGTACTTTTTCTTTAGATCTGGGTGCTGTATTCTTATGTATAGTTAGCTGATCAATCTTGTATGTTTTTTGGGGTTTTTTTGATACACGCTGTGTAATTTTAGCTGTGTGTAAAAATGTCTGGAATGTGCCTCTTTGGGGCTGTTTAGACCTGCCTCTGGGCCTGCAAATTGATATCGGCGAGACGTATTAATACAATTTGTGGGCCCGTCATCAGCCAATGGACAATCGCAATCGCCAGGAGTACCATCGCTTCAGCCTTCTGCTTGAAGATGCTTTGCCTTTGCGCCTGCTTAAATCCGACTATGCGCCCGTGATTTTAAGCACCTTTCAATGTCTGTTCAAAGATCGCAACCGCTTGGTCTTGCAAGAAGAGAGCCTGCATGAGCTTTTGGCTGAGTTGCTCGAAGACATCCGTTTTCGCTCCAGCGAAGGACTTGAGCGGGGCTATGAAGCCCAAGCCCGGCACCTGCTGGCCCGTTGGACCGATCAGGGCTTTCTGCGCAATTTTCTGACCGAAGAGAGCACGGTTTGCTACGAACTCACGGCTGATAGCGAAAAGGCCCTGCGCTGGGTTGAATCGCTCGAAAAACAAGAATTTGTGGGCACTGAATCGCGTTTTCGCGATATTGTCAGCAAGCTGCGCGAATTGCTTGAGTATACAGTCGAAGATCCCGAGCGTCGGGTGACCGAGCTCGAACGCAAAAAAGCCGAGATCGATGCGGAGATTCTGCGTATCCGTGAACACAACGAAGTCAGCTCTTTCGACGATTACCAGGTCAAGTCTCGCTTTCAGGAACTCAGCCGCTTGGCCCGCGACCTCTTGGCGGATTTCAAAGAAGTCGAAGACAATTTTCGCCAGATCACGCGCACGATTTACCAAAAACACGCCGAGCAACAGAGCCGCAAGGGCCAGATTCTGCGTTATGCCTTTGATGCGATCGAAGAATTGCGCCAGAGCGATCAGGGCAAAAGCTTTTATGCCTTCTGGGATTCGCTCCTGCGTACCTCTGGGCCGCAAGAATTGCAAAAACTGGCCGACGAACTCTACCAGATTCTCGACCGGCGCAATTTGGCCACCCAAGACTCATTGCTGCGCTCGATCAAAACCTATTTACACCAAGCTGCCCAAAAAGTGCTCGAATCCAACGACCGCATGGCTGAAAAGCTCAGCCGAATTATTATCGAGCGCGATCCGCAAGAGACCCGCCGCCTGAAAGAGACGATTGGTTCGATCAAAGAACTGGCCTTAAAATTGGCCGAAAACGACTATTCGGGTGAGGGCTTTCTCTGGGTTGATGGCCAGCCAGATATCTCGATGCCTTTGGAGCGCAAGCTCGGCCGTCCGAGTGTTGAGCCCGTCTTTGATCAGCAACCCGAAGAGCCCGATGGTGAAATGGGTTGGCAAGAAGAGCCCGAGGTTATGGATCGTCTTTTTCAGACTTTCTTTGTCGATAAAAAGGCCCTGCGCAAACAACTGGGACATCTCTTGCAAGAAAACCGCAGTTTAAGCCTGCAGGACGTTTTGCGCAGCCATCCGATTGAAAAGGGCTTGCCTGAAGTCTTTGCCTATCTCACCCTGGCCAGCCAGGTCGAAAAACACGAAATTGATGAAGACAAACGCGATCTGATCACCTTTGATCATGAGCAGCAGCGGGCCCTGGTCATGCCCGAAGTCCGATTCAACCGCTAAGAGGAAAGCCGCAAATTCATGAGTACCCCCGAAAAAGTTGAGCCTTACGCCCCCATTATTGTCAAATTGCTCGGCGGCGAGATCACCGAAGATGACCGCCTCTGGAATGAGTTATTGCACTACCGCGTGCCGGTGGGGGAATACCTGGCCCGGATTGGGATTGAAGTTGTGATCGACCAAAAAGAGGGCTTTGCCTTTTTGCGTCAGGTCGAACTCGACGAAGACGGCCGCACCATTGGTTTGATCAAACGCAATCCCCTTTCTTACGAGGTCACACTGATCTGTGTGGTCTTGCGCGAAATGCTTGAAGACTTTGACATGAGCCCCGCCACCTCTCCCTATTGCCATGTCACCCACAAGCAAATTCGCGAACAAATTGAGCTCTTTTTTAAAGAAAAATCCAATCAGGTCAAGCTTTTGCGCCAGCTTGATCGCTATATTAAGCAGATTGTTGAACTGGGTTTCCTGCGGGTGATTCAGGAAGGTGAACTGCTGGATGAGCGCATTTATGAAATCCGAAGAATCATTAAGGCAAAAATAACCAATGATGTACTCGAAGACATCCGCTACGCCATGGAACAAGATGCTTCCATTGTCTGAGGCTGAGCCGGTGGGAACCGGTTACCGCCTTCAGACCATGGAGCTGTATAATTGGGGCACGTTTGACAACCGTATTTATACGATCAACCCCCAAGGTCATTCCTCTTTGCTGACCGGCGCCAACGGTTCAGGCAAGACGACCTTGATCGACTCGCTGCTCACTCTTTTGGTGCCCGAGCGCAAATACCGCTTTTACAATCAGTCTTCAGGCAGCGAAAAAAAGACCGAGCGCACCGAAGAATCTTATGTTTTGGGTCAATACGGCAGCATTCAAGAAGAGGGCCGCAGCCACTCCACCGCCATGCAGTTGCGGGCCGATAAACAGAGCACCTTTTCGATTCTCTTGGCCCATTTTTCCAATCAAGCCGGTCAATTTTTGACCCTGGTGCAGTGCCGCTGGTTTGTCAATCAGGAGCTGCGCCGCGTTTATTTGATTGCCGAAGTGCCCCTGAGTATCAGCGAAGATTTTATTCCCTTTGATCCCAAAGGCAATTGGCGCAAGCGTCTGCGCGAAAAATACCCCGCCACAGCTGAGGGCGATCCGCTGATGTTCTTCGACAGTGCCAGCAAATACGCCCGGCGCATGTTGCGGGTCTTTGGCATGCGCTCTCCCAAAGCCCTGACCCTGTTTAACCAAACCGTTGGGATCAAGGTCTTGGGCAATTTGACCGATTTTATTCGCCAGAATATGCTCGAAGCCGGCAGCATCGACGAAGAGTTTAATAAACTCAAAGATACCTACAAACTCCTGCTCACGGCCCAAAACGCGATTGAAAAAGCCGAGCGCCAGCTTGAATTGCTGCGCCCCATTCGTCTGCATGCGGAGGCCCTCAAACAGCTCAAACAGATCAACACCCTGGGTTCAGACCCCCACGAGGTGGTCAATTTGTATTTTGCCGAACGCAAAAAAGGCTTTTTGCTGGGCGAAATTCTGACCCTCGACGAACGCGAGCGTGAACTCACCCAGCAGGCAGCCCATCTGCGTGAAACCCTCGACGAACAGCGCGAACTCAAAGAGACCCTGCGCCATGCGATTCAGACCGATGCCACTGGCCAGCAATTATTGCAATTGGAGCAGGCTGGTCGCCGCCACGAGCAAGAAAAACGCAAGCGCCAAGAAGAACTCGTGCGTTATAACCTGCTCGCCAAGACCCTCGATTTCCCCGAAAATCCCGATCAGGCCTGTTTTAAGCGCTCACTCAAATCCTCTCAGGAACTCGAGAAAAAATTCCAGCAAGAGCGCCGCGAGCAAGAACACCGCATTTTTAGCATCGAGAAAGAGCAAGAGGCCACCCTGCGCCAATTGCGCGAAAAAGAGCAGGAAATCCGCTCCATGACAGGCCAGCGAAACAATATCCCCGGCCGCCTCAGTCAGATTCGCCAAGAACTTGCTGATTATCTTGAGGTCTCTTCCGCTGCTTTGCCCTATGTCGGTGAGTTGGCCCAGGTCTTGCGCCGCGAACACGAATGGGAAGGGGCGATTGAAAAATTGCTGCGCGGCTTTGCCACCAGTTTGATTGTGCCCGAACACCTCTATTCGCGCGTCAATGCCTACCTTAACCGCATCAATATTGGCGGACGGCTGGTCTATTTTAAGGTGCCCGAGGCGTTTGAGCCGCCCAACAAGTTTTTTGCCCCACCCAAGGCCTTGGTCAATAAATTGGAGTTTCACCCCGATTCCCCTTATACGAACTGGGTCAAACACCAGATTTCAGCGCAATACGACTATCTCTGTGCCGACAATTTGGGTGAGTTCGAAACCTACAAAAAAGCCATCACCCGCCAGGGCCTGACCAAATCCGGTGCCCGTCACGAAAAAGACGACCGTGAGCAGAATTTTAACCGCAGCCAATACGTGTTGGGTTGGTCGAGCCAAGGCAAGGTTGATTTTTACAAAGACCAGCTCGATGCCCTGCAAGACATGATCTCGGCCCAGCAGCGCAGCTTGGAAAAACTCAAGCAGGAACAAGAACGCTACGACTGGCTCTTGCGCAACTTGGCTAAATTCGAACAATATGTTGATTTTGAGCTGATTCACTGGCAGGCGCTGCAGCGCGAACAGGAAAAACTGGTACAGCAGCAATTGCTGCTCGAAAGTGGCAGTCAAAATCTTCAGGGTTTACGCACCCAAGCTGAAGACCTGGTCAAACGCATCCAAGAACTCGAAAACCAGCGCGACGATCTGCTGCGCCGCGAACAAGATGTGCGCAGTCTCTTGATCGATTACCGGGCCCAGGTCGAGGATATCAACCTGACCTTTGCCGACGAAGACCTCGATAAAGCGGCTTTGCCCGCGCGTTTTGTGGCCTTTGCCCAAAGTTATGCCGAAAGCCTCGAAGGGCTCAACCTCGACAATTTGCCGCGCATCAGCAAAAGCATTCACGACCGGATCGAAAAACAGGTGCGCGAGGAGCGGCAACAGCGTGAACAATTGGAGCGCCAATTGGAGCGGGCCATGATTGCCTTCAAACGCCCCGACAAAGAGATTCTCTACCGCTTCCAAGACTGGTCGGCAGATACCTACCAACTCTCCGAAGACATTGCCTATGTGCAGGATTATCTCAATATTTGCCGCCGCATCGAAGATGACGATTTGCCCAGCTACCGCAAGGAGTTTGAGCGCTATCTGACCACCCACATGATCCAAAAAATGGCCGATTTCCGTGAGAGTTTTTATATCCGCGAGCAGGAAATTCTGCAGACGGTGCAAGATCTCAATGATTCACTGGCCAAGATCAATTTCCGCAACAATCCCGAGACCTTTATTCAGCTCAAGACCCAGCGCAATGCGGCACCCCATGTGCAACGCTTTAAAGAGATGCTTGAAGGCTGGTTGCCGACTCAGTCGGGGCCAGAATCACTCGCTGGAACAGGCTCTGGCGAAGACCTGGCCCAATTGCGCCAGAGCTTTGAGGCCATTCGCCAATTGATCGAACGCCTTGATCAAGAGGAGCATTGGAAGGCCTATGTCACCGATGTGCGCAATTGGAACGAGTATTACGCCGAAGAATTTTTCCGCGAAACCGGGCGACAGATGAAAGTCTACCGCAGCATGGGTGAGCTTTCTGGCGGTGAAAAGGCCCAGCTGACCTATACCATTTTGGGCTCGGCGATTGCCTACCAATTTGGGATTACCCAAAACGAGCCGGGGCATTCTTTCCGCTTTATTGCCGTGGATGAATCTTTCAGCAACCAGGACGACGAAAAGGCCACCTATTTGATGGATCTTTGCCGCCAATTGGATTTGCAGCTCTTGGTTGTCACCCCCAACGACAAGACCCATATCGTCGAGCCGTATATCTCTTCGGTGCATTTTGTCTTCCGCAAACCCGATCAGAGCTCGATGCTGCTGGACATGCCAATTGTGCAATTCCGTGAAAAGCGCAGCGAGTGGCAAGATCTCAGCGCCGCCTCGCTGGAAGTAGCTGCAACCTAATGGCACAGTATTGGTTGATGAAAAGCGAGCCGCATGTCTACTCCATAGAAGATCTGGCCCGCGATGGCAAAAGTGGTTGGGAAGGCGTGCGCAATTACCAGGCCCGCAATACCCTGCGCGATCTGATGCAAGTGGGCGATGAGGTTTTGTTTTACCATTCCAGCACAGAACCGCCGGGTGTGGCTGGTTTGGCACGGGTCAGCAAAACGGGGGTAGTAGATCCTTCTCAATTTGATGCCCAGAGCGATTATTACGATCCCAAATCGACCCCCGACCAGCCCCGCTGGATCATGGTTGAAATTGAATATGTCCAAACCTTTCAACAATACCTGAGTTTGGCCGAACTCAAAAACCTACCAGAGTTGGCGGGCATGGTGCTCTTGCAGCGTGGTTCCCGGCTCTCAGTACAACCGGTCAGCCCAGAACATTTTGAGCTGATTTGTAAAAAGGCTGGGCGTTCAGCCAAGAAGTCCAGCAAGAAACCCAGCCAAAAAGTCCAAGCAAAACCTTCAGTCGCCAAGCGGTCCCTCTCCAAATAAGTCAGCCAGAGACCCACTCTGGAGGCCATTGCAGATCTGCATTGCTCTCAGGGTTCTTTTAGCATGATGGGGTATAATGGAACA
>CAZRFI010000225.1:0-8442 GCA_964598905.1 uncultured Candidatus Sericytochromatia bacterium
TCCAGATCACATGGTGGTTGATATCGCTGACATACATATTGCCTTTGGAATCAAGACGAATACCTTTGTCTACTATTCTTAAATTACTCGCTTGAATTGGATCTGGGAAATCTTCATAGTGATAACCAGGCACTCGAATGAAATTTTGAACTTTGTTAAAATCTACAGTTTTAATCGATTTTCCATTTGATCTATACAAATGTTCCTTGTAAATGGCAAAATAACCAGCACCATAAAATAACATATGGCTTTTTTGGCTGAAAATCGTTGAAATATAAGCACTACTACTTTCGGAAAGATTGCCATCCATCACAAAGTAAATTCGTTGGCTGCTGGGGTCCCAATAGAGATTTAAGGGGCCTGTCCGAGAGATATTGCTGGGTGGGATTGTCGTGGAATCCACATCAAATTGCGCGACTGACTTATCCAAATTGGGTTGGTAGGTGTTTGTATCAAAGCCCAGCAGTTTAGAGCTGGACAATTGGCTGATATAAAGCCGGTTCTCTTCGCGGGCCAGCTCAATTTCACTCAGATAACAGCCCTGGGTTTGCATCAATTGACCCGGAAAAGCACTGAGTTTGCCGTCTTTGAGTGTATATAAACGGTGGATGCAGTCTTGGGAATTTTCGCTGTCGATTTGGATAATGTTGTATCCATCATACAAATCGCTGCAAGGCCGACTCGTGACATACAGGGTCTGGCCATCCCCGCTCACGGCCACGTCCTGGGGGTAGTCCAAGCGGGGTGGGTTATCGGCACGAATGAGGGGGCAGGCTGTGGGGGCGGGAATCGGCGTGGGCATTGCTGTGGCGATGGCTGTGGCGATGGCTGTGGGGTGAGGCGGGTTGGGCTCACTGGGTGGGGGGACCGGCAAGGCAGAAGGGGCGCGTGTTGGTGAAGCAGAGAGGGTGGTTGCGGGGTTCGCGGGTACAGGGCCGGTCTGGGGATGACAGGCACAAAGCCCTGCCAAAATCGCAAGCCAAGCCAGGTATTGGCAGTATTTTTCTAAAGTCAGACCCGCAAAGCCCATCGTTGATCCCCTCTCTCAGCGCCTGTTCCGATGATAACTTTGATTCAGAAAATTGTAAAATGGAAAGTTTTACCGCACCACCGGCATATCGCTCTGCCCAGTGGTCACATCCAGCATTTTGCCAAAGCGTTTGAAGACGTCTTCTTGCAGATAGGGCACGCCGTATTTTTCGCACAGGGCTTTGACCTTGGGTTGCACCTGCCCGTAGCGCAACATGGGCAGATCGGGCCAGATATGGTGCTCGATCTGGTAATTGAGCCAGAACTGCAAGAAGTCGATCAGATCATTGCCACAGGTGTAATTGACCGAACCCGTGATCTGGTGCAACATCCGTTCGGCTTTGTTGGCGGGTTTGCACTCAAAGCGCGGGATATCGTCGCCGGTATGGTTGGGGCCGACAATCAAGAATGTGTGAAAATTGGCCATCAGCTCAGCCCCAAGGGAGTTGATCAAGGCGCTGTAACTGGCCCAGAGACCCGCTGGCAGAAAGAGGCCGGGCAGCAGCACAAATTGCAGCAGGGCATAAGGCAGATAGCCGTCCAGGATCAGCTCCAGCACGCCTTCGCGGTCGAGGGTATAGTCCCCTTGGGGGCCTTTGGCTTGGCGGGTATGCAGGGCGTGAATATTGCTCGGGGCGTAATAGACTGGCTTCCAGACCAGGCCCAATCCCAGCATCAGGGCCTGACGCAGGGGCAGAGGCAAGTTGGAATGGCGGATTTTTTGTGTGTTTCGTTCGAGCAGGTCGGGGTCGGCAACCTGTCCGGTGTGGGTGTGGTGCAAGACATTGTGCTCGTAATTCCACGATTCGGGGGTCATCCAATCGGGCCAATCGACCCAGCGCCGCCAACCCCGGCCAAAAAAGCGGCTGGTATAGCGCTTGGGCACACCGGGCACGCGGTCGTAGCCCCGGTGGCCAATATGGTGCATCAGCAGCCAGCGGGTTGTGCGGCCCAGACTCAGGCCCGCCATACTGAGCAGATTGGGCCCCAGACCTGCCGTGAGCAGGCCCAGGGCGCTGGCCAGATGGCCCCAATTTTCAATTTTGCGCAGGTGAGCCAGATCGTCTGGGCCCAATTGGGCATCGATCTCACTTCGCAAGGCTTGCAACTCAGCCATAAAACCGCTCCAGTCCAGCTGCTTGAGGGCTTCGAAGCGGGCCTCATGGGTCGACTCGGCAGCACTCTGATCTGCTGTTTGGAAAGCGGTTTGGGGCCTCAGCGTTTGCATCTTTAATTGTCGCGCTCCAGCATCGCTTTGACCGTGGCATCCATGATCGCCCGCGACTCATCCAAATGGGCGCGGGTGATGCGGTCGAGTTTGCCGCCACTGGCTTTGAGCGTGCTGTCGATCTGGTTGCGCAGGCTGACCAAATCGTGGCGGGCCAGGGTGCGGGCATCGGAGGGAATACTCCGGCTTCGGCCCAGGTACAGGGCTTTGAGCTGTTCCAAATGCACGCGCTGCAAATTGCGGCGGAAGCTGGGCACGTTTTTGCCCGCTTTGAGTTCACTCCAAACCGTGTCACTCAGATAGCTGAAATGCTCTTCGAGCGTGAAGCGCTCTTCGCCCTTTTTAAACAGCATTTCGTTGTTCTGTAGGCGCATCAGCAGGGTCGGGCTCATCAAATAACTCAGCACATTGGTGTGCAGGCCTTGTACGATCTGATGGACAGGCACGTCCAAGCGCATACCGAAGGTATCGCCGTCAAAATTCCACTGCCGTTCGGGGCCGAGTTTGCTCAGCAGTTCGGGGCTAAATTGGAAGGCCTCGTTGACAAAGAGCTGATTGCCAATCGTCTTCAGGGCCTCGCGTTGTTTACTGGCGGGCACGACCTGCAGCGGGCGTTTGCTGTCGGGGTCGCCGACGTGGTTGCGGTGGGTGTAAATGCCGCCGACATAGCGCACCATGCCGCTGATCGAACGGAAGTATTCTCCCAGCCCCATCGAAAAGACCTCACGCAGACGCGGGTAGCGCTCACCGGGTTTTTCAAATTGGGCTTCAATTTTGCTCAGCAGCTCTTCGGCCAGATTCAGGCGTTGGCGCTGAAAGGCCAGGGGGTCGTTGCTCAAGTCCCAGATATTGGCGTTGGGATCGACTGAAATCGGGCCCCCGTAGACGTCTTCGTCGGTGCCATAAGCCAGTTCGGCTTTGGTCGAACGTGCCGCGATTTTGTCGAGATGGCCTTTTTCGCTGGTGGCACTGTCAGCTGGGAATTGGCTATAGGCGTATTCAATCGCCCAATAGTCATAGAGGCCAAGCGTGGTCTGGAAATACTCACCTTGGGTCACGCCTTGGGGGGCGAGATTGACGGGCACATAGTCCATCACCGAGCTGGTCAGACCTTTGCTGCGGGTCTGGTTGAGCAGGTGCAAATCGCTGGCTTTGTGCAGGGTGCTGGCCTTAAAATTGTGGCGCAAACCCAGGGTATGCCCCACTTCGTGGGCCACCAAGGCCACAATCGACTCGCGCATAAACCGTGCAGCTTCTCCAGCGGGCAGGGCACCACGGGTGGCCAAGAGCTGATGGCCAAAGGCCGCTTCGCGGGCCAAGCCACTGTTGTATTCACAGAGCTGGGAGTGGTTTTGGCTGTTTTTGGCGCTGTGGTTCAGGGCCTGCAAATTGGGTTTGGCCTTTTCTCCGGCCAGGGGCACGGCCCAGCTTTCGTATTCATCAAAGAGATAGCGCACAAAGTCGGCGCTGATGCGCACATCGGCATCAAAAATTTCGCCCGTCAGCGGGTGGGCGCGGGAGGGCCCAACGGCATAACCGGCCCCCGGATTGACCATCCAGCGAATGGTGTTGTAACGCGAGTCTGCCGGATCCCAATCGGCGTCGTCGGGCATTTGTTTGACCACAATCGCGTCTTTAAAGCCTATTTTGGCGAAGGCCTGGTTCCAGAGCAACACGCCCTCTTTGACCGCTTTGCGGTGTTCGACCGGAATGGTGTTTTCGAGCCAATAGACAATTGGCTCGCGGGGGGGCGAAAGGGGTAAGTTGGGGTCGGCTTTTTCGAGCTTCCAGCGGTTGACATAGCGCACATAGGGGTCATTTTGGTTGAAGCTGTTATAGTCCCAGAACATGGTGGTGAAATGGCCCACGCGATCATCGGCCAAACGGGGCTTGTAATCGCTCTGGGGCAATTTGCTCAGGCTGTAATGCATCAGGTGTTGAAAGCTGCGATCATCGGCCAAAGTGGGGGTGGGAAAATCCGTGCCATCGCCGACAAAATTCAGCCGCACCTGGATTTCGCTGTTTTTTTCGAAGGACTTGACCTTGTGAATAAAGCTGTTGCGTTCATCGACGCGGTAGCCAATGCCCATCATGCGTTGCAGCATTTGAAAAAGCCGACCACTGTTGGCCAAATCGCCGACAAACAACTCAGAGGCATCCACCAAGAGCGAGCCTTTTTCCGGGTGCGGGGGGGCGATGATTTGGGCGCTGCTCATCAGGGCGTCACTCACACCACGCGGAATGGCGCGGGAGATAGCTGTGCTCTCATTGGCACGGTAATTGTAGTTTTTGATATACATCTGAATCGTTTTGCCGTGTTTGCGGAAATAGACAGGCAGGGTATTTTCCTGTGAGGAGGAGTCAAAAAAGGTCCCATCTCCGGCTTCGCGGGTCATGCTCAGCAAAAAGACCTGTTCCAATTGATCGGGTCTGAGTTCGAGCAGGATGCGCTGATCGCTCTCTTTGAAATGGAAGTTAAACAGGCCCTGAATGGGTTTAAAGTCTTTGATGGTTTTTTCAAATGTGGGGCCTTTGTCTTCTGCTTCTTGACCTTGGGCCTGGGCCCAGGTCGGGGTGGCGATCCCCAGGGTGAGACCCACACTCAGCAGAGGGGTAAGGGCGAGCAATGAAAGACGGCGTTTCAACATAGCGCTTTGGGTTTCCTTATGCAGCTTTTTTTTTTGCAGGGATCAATTACCCCCCCCATGGTACGATCTTCGCGGCGGAGGGTCAATCTTTATCGTTTTGTTCGACAGCAGAAGAGTTGAGCGGAGAGCTTTCCTGCACCGTTTCCAGGCTGGCGGGCAGACGCAATTGCTGCTCCATCAGGGCCAGCAAGGCAGCCATGATCAGCGGGCCGTAGACCAGTCCCATCGGCCCAAAACTGGTAATGCCACTGACAATCGCCAGAAAAATGGCCAGCGGGTACATATGTGTGCGGGCGTCAATAAATTTGGGCCGAATCACGACATAATACAGGCCCTGTTCAATCAGCTCAACCACCACCAAAAACAAGACGGCGACCCACCAGGGGCCCGAGAAGAAGAGATAGAGCACACAGGGCAAATAGACCGCCAAGGTACCCAAGGGGATCAATGCCAGAATCCCCAGTAAAATGCCCCACATCAGCGGGCTGGCAAAGCCAAACAGGGCAAAGACCACGGCCATCAGACCGCCAAAGATCAGCGAGGAGACCATGCCGCCAACCAGCACAGTCTGGCCCACATGTTCAACCGAATCGACCAGACTTTGGGCGGTTTTGCGGTCAAAGGGCATCAGCCGTTTGACCAGTTCAATGATCTGCTCGCCGTCGCGGATCAGAAAAAAGGCAATAAACAAGAAATAAAAGGTCGTCAAACCGACCATAAAGGCGTTGTTAAGCAGATTGAGGGCATTGTTGTAGAGCAAAGAGCCAATATTCTGCAATTGGGCCAGGGCGTCCTGTTGGACCGAACTTAAGTCAAAAGACGTGCCAAAGACCTTGAGTTTGGCGTTGATCTGGTTTTCAAGGCCCATCAGGCGTTTGCCAATCATACTAAAGCCCCCGCTCTGGAACATGTCTTGCACAAATTGCACAAAGCGCACGGCTTCGAGCCCGGCCAATAAGAACAAGAGAAAGACCGGCAAGACCATCACCAGCAGGGCTGTGAGGGTGGCCAGTGCGGCAAAGAGATTGGGATTGCTGCGCAAAGCCAGTGGCAGACGGGGCTTAAATTTAATAAAAATACTGGCAGTGATCGCTGCCAGGATAAAAGGCATGATAAAGGGTTTGAGCATCCACAGCGCCAACGCCATCACCCCGAGGTAGAGCCCCAGGCGGGTGATATACATGCTGGTGAGGTGGTAACGTGGCTCTAAATTCAATCTGTGTTCACTCCTGGCTGTAGCGTTCCATGATCACGGGTTCGGATTTGAGGTGGCTGGGAGCAGGTTGCTCTGCTTCGAATTTTTGCTCAAACCCGGCTTCGGGATTGCGGCCCACAACTTTGACCACCAACCACATCAGGGCAGCGCCCAAGAGGATCGAAATAAACGGCACCAGGCCCAGGGCTGCGGGCAGATAGCCGATCACGGTGGCCATGCCCATGCCCAACAAGGCGTAAGGCATTTGGGTGCGCACATGGTCGATATGGTCGCTTGAGCAGGCCATCGAAGAGAGAATCGTGGTATCCGCCAGGGGCGAGCAATGATCGCCAAAAATCGAGCCGTCGAGCACAGCCCCCATGGCAATGATCATCAGCGGCACACCGCCCAATTCATAAGCCAAAGGCACGGCCATGGGAATCAAGATCGCCATGGTGCTCCAGGAGCTGCCTGTCGAAAAGGCAATCGCAGCGGCGAGCAAAAAGATCAGCATCGGAATCCAGATCGGATGCACCAGATCTTTGAAAATTGAGACCAAAAACGAGGCGGTGCCCAAATCCTGAGAAACCCCATTGAGTCCCCAGGCCATGATCAGAATCAAGCAGGCCAACCAAACCGAGGCCGTGCCTTTGCCCCAGGCTACCCAGACCTCTTTAAAGCTGAGCAAACGCTGGCCCCAGGCCAGAAAAATCGCCAGCAATGAGCCCGCAATTGAGGCGTAAAGCAGCACCGTGGCGCTGTCTGCGCTGGAAAAACTATCGCTGAGTACCTGAAAGCTCCAAAGATTGCTGAATTTGGCCTGAACTTTGGTCCAACCGCCGCCACTGACATAGAGCCCGACAATCGTCATGCCAATTACCAGCAGTACGGGCAATACGGCGTTGTACCAGCGTGCGGGAATGTCTTCGCGGCCCTCTAAATTGCCCATGGCACCCGAGGTCATGGGCACAGCGCCATCGCGAATCACCAGGCCGTGTTCAATTGCCCGGCGCTCGGCATGGTACATTGGGCCAAAGTCGCGGCGCATCCAGACCAGCAAAAAGACCAAAACCAGGGTGAAAATACAGTAAAAGCGAAAGGGCAGCGCACTCAAAAAGGCCGAGTAGCCGCTAATTTTGACGTCCAGCGAAGTCAGCACCTCTTGAAAGAGGCCCACTTCGTAGCCAATCCAGGTTGAGATAATCGCCAGACCGGCCACAGGCGCGGCGGTGGAATCGACAATATACGCCAGTTTTTCGCGTGAGATCTTGAGTTTGTCGGTCACGGGGCGCATGGTGCCGCCAATAATAAACGAATTGGCGTAATCGTCAAAGAAGATGCAGATGCCCATAATCGAGGCGATCATCTGGGCTGAGCGGCGGTTGCCTGTGTATTTACGAAAGACGTCCACAATGCCTCGGGTGCCCCCGGAGGCGTTCATCACCCCCACCATGCCCACCAGTACGGCAGCAAAGATAATCACCTTGATATGAAAGGCGTCGCTAACGGCGTGCCAGAGATAATTGCCAAAGGTCTCAGTCAGGGTGGTGAGTAGGTTCAAATTCTGAAAGATCAGGGCCCCAAAGAACAGGCCCGCAAACAGCGCCAGCACCAGTCGGTGCAACAAAAGTGCCATGACCACGGCCACCAAAGGGGGCAGCACACTCAGCCAGGTGGTCATGGTGCGGGTTTCAGTCAGGGTTTTGCCGCCGCTGGGGGTGGCCTCCAGGGTCATTTTTCCCCGGCCCTCTTGCAGACTCAAACTGAGGGGGCGGGGAGGCCCTTTGGCTTTTTTGAGATTTTCGGCCTGTTTTTTTAGGGCTTTTTGGGCCAGATCGCGCATCTCGGTGGCTGGTAAGACACTGGCGGGATCGAGGGTATATGTTTGCTGAGGGTGTTCTTTTTCGAGGTGTTTGAGCTGTTTCTCCAGCAATAGCTTAAATTGCTGAGCGTTTAAATAGTCCTGATCGGGTTTGGCCTGCCAGAGAAAAAAAGACACCAGACAAAAAATTCCCAGGGTCAAAATGACCTTGAGTCGCTGATTCAACACCTTTTCTCACCCCCTTTTGAACAATTGACAATTGCAGTGAAGCCAAGTATACCCGATCCCAGAGGGGGTGAGAACGCTGCAGAAAAATCTCGGCTCTCTCATCGGGCTAAAGGATTCCCCCCAAGGCCCGCTCTGAGGTATACAGAATAGAGAGACCAGATCCCCGGAGAACCCCCCCTATGTCCAATGTGTCCAATCTGATGAAGGAATCCACTTTGCATTTTAAGCGGGTGGCGCATTGGCCCAGCCTGATTTACCGCTCCCAGACCTTTCAGATTCCCGGTTTGGATGG
>CAZRFI010000226.1:0-2467 GCA_964598905.1 uncultured Candidatus Sericytochromatia bacterium
AGATTCCAACTGCCTCCGCGCATGACGCGAGAGGCCCCACTGTCTGAGCCCTTGGGATCGGTAAACGTGCCTGTGGGAAAGGCCGAAAAACGATCCTGGGTCCATTCCCAGACATTGCCATGCATATCGTAAAGGCCCCATTTATTCGGCTTTTTTAAGCCCACAGGATGGGTGCCCCCTTCTGAATTGCGGTCAAACCAGCCATTTTCAAGTAATTCCTCTTCGGTATCGCCAAAGCCATAGGCTGTTTTTTGTCCCCAGCGGCAGGCATATTCCCATTCTGCTTCGGTTGGCAGGCGGTAATTGCCCTCTTTGAGTGAATTCAAGCGCTGAATAAAGATTTGGCAATCATCCCAACTGACCTGTTCAACCGGGCGCCATTCATCACCTTGAAAGCGAGAGGGGTTGATACCCATAACCATGCGCCACTGGCCCTGGGTAATCGGGGTGGTCTGTAAATAATAGGCGCGGCTCAGCATGACGTTGTAATGATTATCCGCTTTGCCCATTTGAAAGGCCTGTGCTTCGGGTTCGACCAGGACAAAGTCCATGCCCATCAAATTGGTGAAACGCGGGGCTGCTTTGACCTTTGCTGCAGGTGGGATGTCGGCTGTGGGCGGCGGGGCTGCAGGGGGCGGTGTGGCCGGAGGCGGTTTGTGGGGTTTGCCTTTGCCGGGTGTCTCGGGAGCTGTTGTTTCGCTCACCGGTTCTTTGGCGGGGGGTGTCTGTTGTTTTTGTGATTGCCTCAGGGCCTCTTCACGTCTTGCGGCCTCTTGCTGGGCCCGTTCAGACGATCGTTTTTCCTCTTCTTGTTTGCGTTGCTGTTCTTCTTCTTGCCGCTTTTTTTCGGCCTCTTGTTTTTGCCTTTGCTCCTGCCGGTGAGCCTCATCCGCTGCATCACGGGCTTGGCGCCGCTTTAAGTCTTCTTCCAATTGTTTGCGGCGCTCTTGCTCTTTGCGTTTTTCTGCATCTGGGTCGCGGCGGGTGGAGCCGGTCATCATCAGGGCTTCTTCGATCAGGGTTTCCACCCGTTCACGGGAGATTTCCATAAACCCAGCCGATTCATGGATCTCGGCTTCTGCTGTCGGAGTTAAAAAGCGCGAAACCAAACGCGGCAAAATCGCGATCCGCATGAAGTTCTCTTCTTCTGAACGCTTAAAATTATTCATCGGAGCAGATGCGCTATCTGCCGCTTCGATCATCTTGCGCCATTGAGCAATATTTTCGGGGCGTTGGCTCCATTTCAGGGCCAAGCCCTGGATCAGCCATTCTTCGTCTTTGGGGTTGATCTGCACACCCAGGGCCGAGGGGCGGATCAATTCCTGGTCACCCATCATGCGGTCATGGGGAACCGGTGGGATATTGCCCGTCAGGGCATAATACATGGTGGCGGCCAGGGCATAGATGTCTGTCCAAGGCCCCTGAATGCCATTGGTGGAGTACTGTTCAGCAGGGGCAAAACCAGGGGTTAAAAAGGCCAATAAATTGGTGGTTGCCCCCGACATTTGCTGACGGGCTGCGCCAAAGTCGAGTAAAATGGGCTGGCCTTTGCTGGTGACATAGACATTGTCGGGTTTGATATCGCGGTGAAAGGAATTTTTGGCATGGACCTCTTCGAGTGCTTCGAGCAGCGGCAGCAGCAGACCTTTGATTTTTTCGGGTTTGATTCGCCCCCCCTGATTGGCCACATGCTGGCTCAGGGTGTCACCTTCGAGGTATTCCATAATAAAATAAGCGGTATTGCACTCTTCAAAGAAGTGGCGAATGCGCACAATATGTGGGCTGCGCAGTGAAGCCAGCAGGCGGGCTTCGGCGATAAATTTGTCTCGGCCCAATTTAAACAATTCACTTTTGTCACCACTGTAGGGAATGACCTGTTGGCCATCGGGGGCCCGGCTGGCAAATTCAGCCGGAAAATACTCTTTGATGGCAACGCGGGTATTGAGGTGGCGATCAAAACCAAGATAGGTAATGCCAAACCCGCCGTGCCCGAGCACCTTGCCAATCACGTATTGGCGATTGAGTCGAAACGGGGGTTTCAAATAGAGGGGGTTGTATTCTGTGGGCTGAACATAACCACACTGCGGGCAGGTTTCTAGCTCTGCATCAATGATCGCAAAGCACTCCAGGCAGTATTTTTTTTGTGCGGACATGGTTCAGCTACAGGCAGCCCTTCTGTGCAAATATCTCAAATAAAGAGGTCAAATAGACGTGTCAAACTAACATTTTAACAGATTACTGCTCGCCATTATACCTTCTGATCAGAGTGAGTGGCTTTCCCCTTTAAATCGGGCCAGATGATAATTTTTTTTGCCACTGCGCAAAACCAAGGTGGTCTCAGAGGCCAAGCTATTTGCATCAATCAACATTTGCGGATCGCTGCATTTGCGGTTGTTGAGATAGACCCCCCCGGCTTGAATCAGGCGGCGGGCTTCGCCATTGGATGCGCTCAGGCCTGTTTCCCGCA
>CAZRFI010000226.1:2567-8402 GCA_964598905.1 uncultured Candidatus Sericytochromatia bacterium
TGATCGTTGCCCCCGGCCTGAATTTTGCAATTTTCTGTGCGGAAGAGATGCAAAAAGTCATAAGACTGCAGCAACATATAGCTGAATTCGGTATACGAAATGCCCTGATCGCGGTCTTCGAGGCGGCGGCGGACCGACTCTTTGGCAATCATATAATTGACGCTGAAATGTTTGCCCACATCGCGCAGCCAGTCGATATAACTCAAGGGTGCAATCCAGTCATGATTGTTGGTCATCAGCGCCGCTTGGGGGCCCTCAAAACGCAGAAAATGCCCGAGTTGGGTGCGGATTTTGTTGACGTTTTCATCCACTTTATCGTTGGTTAAAAGCACGCGTTCGCTGCTGCGCCCACTGGGATCGCCAATCATGCCTGTGGCACCCCCGACCAGACAGATCGGGCGGTGGCCTGCGCGCTGAAAATGGGCCAAGAGCATGATCGGCAGTAGATTGCCAATATGCAGGCTGGTGGCGGTGGGGTCAAAGCCAATATACAAAGTGACAGGGCCTTGACCGAGGGCTTGGCTGATGCCCTCGGGATCTGAAATCTGCTCTAACATA
Organism: uncultured Candidatus Sericytochromatia bacterium; assembly: GCA_964598905.1. Taxonomy (GTDB): domain Bacteria; phylum Cyanobacteriota; class Sericytochromatia; order UBA7694; family UBA7694. The sequence continues at coordinate 3,126 of CAZRFI010000226.1, forward strand.
CCTCGCTCTTGCAAGGATTTCAGAAGATCTGGGCTCATGGCATGTCTGTCCTTTATTTATCAATGTTTTGAAGTATAACCCGATTGCTTTTCCACTGTGCATAATTTCGGGCTGCCTTGATTCCTGTTAAACTGTAGGCATAGCTTGATAAGGATGTCTGTCGATGAAACGTGCTGCTGTGTCAATGACTGTCGGTTTTTGGATCTGTTTTGGTTTGGCCTGTGCGCCTGCCGAAAAACCTGGAAAAACAGCCTCTGAAGCCAGTGCTGCAGCTGATTCTGCTGCAAGTATGAGTGCCCAGGATAAAACCCTCTGGACCAAGGCCAAAGGGCTGTTTGCCCCCTTGCCAGAGCGCATCCCTGCTCCGGCAGGCCTGACCGATAGCCCCGAAAAAGTGGCTTTGGGCAAACAGCTTTTTCACGATCCACGTCTCTCCAAAAGTGGTGCCATTAGCTGCAACAGCTGTCACAATCTGGCCAGCGCTGGCGTGGATAACCGCTCTGTTTCACTTGGCCACGGTTTTAAAACCGGTTCGCGCAATTCGCCGACAGTTTTAAATGCAGGTTTTCACACCGCCCAATTTTGGGATCTGCGTGCCAAAGATCTGACCGAGCAGGCCAAAGGCCCCGTTTTGAACCCTGTGGAAATGGCCATGCCCAATGAGGCTGAGGTTGTGACCCGACTGGCCAGTATTGAAGGCTATCAGGATCATTTCAAAAAAGCCTTTCCCGAGGGCGAAAAATCAGTGACTTACCAGAATATGGCTGAGGCGATCGCTGCCTTTGAACGCACCCTGGTTACACCTTCCCGTTTTGACGATTACTTAAAAGGCAAAGCTGAGGCACTGACGTCAGAAGAGAAACAGGGCTTGGAGATCTTCATCAATAAAGGCTGTACTGCTTGCCACAGCGGCGTGGCTGTCGGTGGGGGAATGGCCCAGAAATTTGGCATCATCAAACCCTATGCCAACCGCAAAGATGGCGGCAAATACGATCTGACAAAAAAAGCGGAAGACAAATTTGTCTTTAAGGTGCCTTCACTGCGCAATATCACGCGCACCTATCCCTATTTTCACGATGGGGCAGTCTGGGAACTCAAAGAGGCAGTCAAGATTATGGGTGAGACCCAATTGGGATTGAGTATGGACCCCTCTGAGATTGACAGCATTGTGGTTTTTCTGTCTGCTTTAACCGGAGAGCTGCCTGCCGAGGCCAAAATTTTACCAGAATTGCCACCTTCCAGTGCCAAAACAAGCAAGCCCGCCGTCTGATTCCGTGTCACCACCAGATGCACTCACTGAGGTTCACCCCAAGCTGCAGGCCCTGCGCGCAGCTTTAAACCGGGTGATTCTGGGCAAACCACAGCAGGTGGATCAGATGTTGATTGCCCTGCTCGCTGGGGGCCATGTTCTGCTTGAAGACATTCCGGGCATCGGCAAAACAACTTTGGCCAAAGCCTTTGCCTTGGCCACGGGTTGTCAGTTTCGGCGCATTCAGTTTACGCCCGATCTCTTGCCTTCGGACGTGATTGGCGCATCGATTTACAATCCGGTGGATCATGCCTTTCACTTTAAATCGGGCCCGGTTTTTACCCAGATTTTGATGGCCGATGAAATTAACCGTGCCTCTCCCCGCACCCAGTCCAGTTTGTTGGAGGTGATGGCTGAACAACAGATCACGGTAGATGGACAGGCCTATACCCTGGAATCTCCGTTTATGGTGATTGCCACCCAGAATCCGGTCGAATACCAAGGCACCTACCCACTGCCCGAGGCCCAACTCGATCGTTTTATGCTCTGTCTGCGCCTGGGCTATCCCGACCTGGAGCAGGAATTGGCGATGCTCTACGATCATGAACACAGTTTGCCTTTGACACAATTGACACCTGTCTTGAGTCCCGCTGAGATTTGTGCCTTTCAAAAAACCGTGCAAAATGTCGCTGTTCACCGTGATATTGGGGCCTATATTATTAAATTGGTGGATGCCACGCGCAAACATGCAGCGATTCAGTTGGGTGCCAGTCCGCGCGCAGGTTTGTCTTTGTTTCAGGCGGTCAAAGCCCATGCCCTGCTCGCTGGGCGCGATTATGTTTTGCCCGAAGATGTCAAAAGCCTGGCGGCGGCTGTTTTGGCCCACCGTTTGCAATTGGATGCCAAGGCCCGTTATCAGGGCATTGGCAAAGTCGATGTGGTTCTGGAATGTCTTGAGCAAGTCGCGGTACCGCGCTAAAACAGGGAGTCTTCAGCATGTCGGGCAGATCGCTCTGGGGTTCTTTGCTGAATCAGATCAAAAGCTACCAGCAAAAAAATGCCTTTTTGCTGCTGCAATCGGTCTATGAAACCCACCTGACCCCCGCAGGCAAGGCCCTGTTTTTGCTGATGATTCTGGCGATTTCGCTGGGCATGGTTGGCACTGAAATTTTGATCTATATCTTGATGGTTTGTTTGACTGCTCTCTGGACGGTGGTGGTCTTTGAAGGCTTCTGGCACCGGCCTCGGGCCTTTGACGTCCAATCTGTCTCACGGGCCCCTGTGATCTCGGGGGCTGAAGCGGAGATTCAGGTTTGGCTGAGTTATCAGGGCAAGCGCAATCTCTACCATCTCAGCTTTGAGTTGGTTTTGCGCACCCCGCAACAGCGGCTTTTGGTTTTGCCCTGCCTCAGCGCACTGGATTTGCTCGAACCGGGTCAGCGTGTCTTGCTCAAGTTTCGCGGTGAACTGGCCCGGCGCGGCACCTACCTCTGCCACCAATTGGTGGTGATTTCGACTTTCCCCTTTGATATTCTCTATTGGCGCACCCCCTGGCCTTTAAATGGGCAACAATTGGTCTATCCCGAATACCGCATTTTGACCTATTTGCAGCTCGATCTGATGCGCAAATATCAAAGTGGCGGCCAGGTGCTGAGTCAGCAGCAGGGAGAGGCCCTGGAATTTCGGGGCATTCGTCAATACATGGAGGGCGATCCCCTGCGTCAGATCTATTGGCCGGCCCTGGCCAAAACTGGCAAATTGATGGTGCGCGAATACCAAGAGGAGTATTTTATTCGCCTCGGTGTCATTCTCGATACCCAAATTGCTGAGCCAGACAGTGTCAATCCAGAGCTTGAAGCGGGGATTTCGCTGGTGGCCAGTATTTCTGAATGGATTGCCCGCCAGGAATTTTTAATCGATATCTTTGCCGCTGGCCACGAGATTTACCACTTTCCCACGGGCAATGCCCACACCCGCTTGGAATTTTTGCTCGAAATTTTGGCCTCGATTCAAGGTGTGCAAGAATTTCAAACCGAATTGCTCAAAAGTGCGGTGCAGCCGCATATCTTTGAATTGAGTGCGATGGTGGTGATTCTCTTAAAGTGGGACGAAGAGCGCAAAGCCCTCTTGCAAATGCTGCGGGAACAGGGATTGGTTTTGAAGGTCCTCTTGATTCAATCACCTGCTGAAGCAGAGGCAGAACCCCCTGATTTACCGGGTGTGATGGCCTTTTCTGCAGAAGCCTGGCGGAAAATTGTCTTATGAACGAAACACGTCCGCCAGTCTTGTATTTTTTTCTGCTGGCCTCTGCCTTGGGGGTCTGGTCTTTGCAGACGCCGGCCCGCTGGCTGGGCGCTTTGGGTGTTTTAGTGAGCGTGGCTTTTGCCTATCGCACGCCCCTGCTTTTGCGCCCAAAACCCCTGACTTTTTTTATTGGCGCCCTGTTTTCCTTTCTCTTTGCCTATTTTGTGATCTACGCTGATTCAGCGGAGACCTTTGTCCTGATTTACAGTCAGCGCCAGTTTCAGGCCCTGGGTCTCTGTCTTTTGGCCATGATAGTCTTGCAATGGTACTCCTGGTCTTCGCGCCGCTTTGACTGGTTGTTTTTTTCGATTGGTCTGTTTTTGCTTTTTTCGACCGTGTTTACAGGGCTTGCTTCGTACAAGCTGGCATATATCTGGTTGGTTTTGAGTTTTATCACGGCCTTTGTGCTCTCACGCCTGCCTTTGTCTGCAAGTTGGAGTTCCCGGCCCTCTCTGCTCAATCAACACAAATATGTCTTTCATGTTTTCTTGTCTTTTGGCATCTTTATTCTGCTTTCGACCAATATTATCGCCTTGGCGGAATGGGTGGATGACAGTTTCTCTGAAAACTTTTCTGAGTTTGTGATGCGCCAGCAGTCGGGTTGGAGCGGTTTTTCTGGTACCACCCATCTACAGGGCAATTCAAATATTCAACTTTCGGAGCGGATTGCGCTGCTGGTTAACTCTCCCCGACCCCTGGAATACCTCCGCGGCAATGTGCTCACGGTCTACCACAAAGGACTCTGGTCTCCCCAGGACTATATCACCGTGCCTCTGCGCTTAAATGGCCCGGTACCCCAAACCAAAGCCCCGCTGCTTAAAAAGGAATTTTTGATCATCCCTGGTTCGGATCACCGTCCCAGTGAGACCGGTTTTTGGGCCCAAATTCAGCTCAAAAACCACCACAATGGTCTGCTGTTTTTGCCTGCTCAGGCCTCGCTGGCGGCTGTTCCCAGTCACGCGCCAGTCTATCAAAACCAATATGGGCTCTTGCGCCAGGAGCGACAGAGTTTGGAGTTGGACTATTGGGCCTGGGTGGAACAGGGGTTTTCTCCCGTTTTGCCCGAAGGCGCTGAGCTGCGCAAAGAAAATTTGGGAGTGCCTTTAGATGTGCGTTTTGCCTTGCGCCCTCTGGCACGAGAAATTACACAGGGTGCCTTTTCGCCCCTTGAAAAAGCGACCCGTTTGGAACAGTGGTTCAAACAGAATTTTCGCTACAGTTTGCAAACTCAGCCTGTGCCCCCTGATGTGGATCCCACCGTGGACTTTGTCTTGAATCGCAAACCTGCTTATTGTTCCTGGTTTGCCTCGGGCATGGTCTTGATGCTGCGTAGCCTGGGTATTCCCGCCCATTTGGTCAGTGGCTGGCGTGGCATGGAGCATGTACCCCTGAGCCAAACCTGGGTGGTGCGTGAAAAACAGGCCCATGACTGGGTTGAGGTCTTTGACTCCCTTTCTGGCACTTGGGTGCGTTTTGATCCGACTCCCGGCCAGCAATTGGATGCCCTGCTCGAAAAAGCAGATATCTTTAATGCCTTGCAGCGCCAATTTGATGGTCTTCGCCTGTTTTTCAGCCTCTTAAAAGCGCGTTTGAGTGTGGGCGTTGGGTTGCAGTGGCAAGATCTGCTCAGCAATTTGCAGGCGAGCGCTCTGGCTTTGCTCAGCCAACCCGCTTTTTATCTGGTGTTGGTTTTGCTCGGCGGGCTCAATGCCTTTTTAAAGCGG
>CAZRFI010000227.1:0-1267 GCA_964598905.1 uncultured Candidatus Sericytochromatia bacterium
TTAAACCAGTCGGTGGCTCTTGATCGCCGTTAAATAGGCCTGCTGCAAATGCAAGAAGCGCTCGGCTTGGCCGCCCTGGTCGGGGTGAAACTGTTTGGCTTGGCGGCGGTAGGCCTGTTTGATCTCGTTGAGGCTGCAGGGGTATTGCAGACCCAGCACCTGCAAGGCCTGGCGCTGCACGGGGCCACAATCACCCAGGCCATGTTCGCCGCGAAAGCTCTCAGTGGCATCGAGATAGGCCTCGCGCTCGGCAGGGCTCATTTCCATCAGGCGCTTGATCTCCCGCACAAAGACGCGGCGGCTGATCTCCGAGAGCGGGTCAAATTGGCGGCGCAATTCTGGGCTGAGGTATTTTTCCTCGTCGGAGAATTGCTGAATCAAATGGCTGAGCTCTTGGACCAAATAGGCATGGGGTAAATGGGGGGCCAGGGCCCGCGCATGCACTTCCAAGCGGTGGCGGTGGTGATCGGGCAAACGCCGGGAATGAAAGCGCACAAATTTGCGCAGCTCGGGCGCTGCCCAGTCGTTGGCGCACGAAGATTTAGAGCTGGCTTTGGAGCTGGAATTTGAGCTTTGGCGTTGCATATTTTGATTATACCCGGCAAGAGCGGCTTTTTTCGAGAGTTTAACACAGCGGGAATTTAAAAGCAGTAATGCTTGTACATCGGAGCAGGTGTCAGGAGCCAGAACCGATCTCCCGCATGGCCAAATCGCACCAAGCCAGCCACTGCTGCTCGTACATCAGACCCGATTGCAGGGTCAGCCAGATCAGGCGCTGGGCATAAGCCAAGCTGGCGGGGTCGGCAAAATACTGGCCTTCAATCGCCAGATAGACCGCCAGACGGGCTGCGTGTTGGGCGCGCTGTTGGGCCAATTCAGCCAGCAGGACGGCAGGTTCAACGCAATTGCCAGCATAGAGCTTGACCAAAAGGCCATCGCGGATTGGGGGCGGGTCTGAGGGAGAGGCAATCCAGCCCTGGAGTTCACCCAGCCCCAGGGGGGTGATTTGGTAAAGTTTGCGTTCTGGTTTGCCAAGCTGGGGCATAACCTCGTGCTGCACCAGGCCTTGGGCTTCGAGTTTGGCCAAATCCCTGTAAATTTGCTGGTGGCTGGCTTTCCAGAAATGGCCCAGAGAGCCGTCAAAATGCTGGGCCAATTCATAACCCGTGGCGCTTTGCTGGCTGAGGGCGGCCAAAAGGGCGTGGGACAAAGACATACTGTTCTCCTTGCAAAACCGAGGCTTGACTTATGCAACTTGTTGCATATA
>CAZRFI010000227.1:1367-8373 GCA_964598905.1 uncultured Candidatus Sericytochromatia bacterium
ACCATGACATTCTGGCCCGCTTTGGCCAGCGCCCTGCACCTGCTCAGCCTGGCTTTAGGTCTGGGAGGCATCGTCTTGCGGGCGGTGGCATTTTCTGAATTGGCCAAAGACCCCGACAACCCCCAGTGGCAGGCCCGGCTCTTCTTGGGGGACAATCTCTGGGGCTTGGCAGCCCTGTTCTGGATTGGCAGCGGCCTCTGGCGGCTCTTGGGCGGGCTCGAAAAGCCCATGCTCTGGTACCTGAGCTACGGGGTCTTCTGGGTCAAAATGGCGCTCTTTGGCCTGATCTTTGGCCTGGAATTGCCGCCGATGATCAGCTTGATCAAGGCCCGCATTCAGTCTGCCAAACAGCCCTGGCAGCCCTCAGTGGCGCTGCTGCAACGCTATGCCCTGCTCAGCCGAATCGAAGCCGGTCTCACTGTTGCCATTGTCTTTGTCGCCGCCCTGATGGCCCACGGCTGGCAATACCCAGGCACCTGAGACCGATATGCCTCTAATCCTCAAATACCGGCGCGGGGGTGCTGCGCATAAAGTCTGAGAGGGCGAGCAAAAAGTCATCCCAGGCACTTTCACGGGCAAAGCGGGTCTCTTGGTAGGTCTTGAGCAGGTAATTGCGGTATTTGTCTTCGGCCAGGGCAGCGCCAGGGGGCATCAAGATCGAGAGGCCGTTGGCTTTGGCGCCAAAGCTATCACGGGCATGAATCGTGGCCGCTTCTTGGGCGCGGCGGGCATTTAAAACCGCCGCTTCGATCTGGGGATCGTTGATCTGCTCCAAGAGGGCCGAGCCAAAGGCCCAAAAATCGCGCAGGAAATAGCCCTCATTGTTTTCTTTAAAGCCCGGCACCGAGAGATAGACGGCGCGGATCTGGGCCCCGTGGGTCGGCATTTTGGCTTTGAGCAGATTGGCCAATTGATTCACAGCTGTTTTCAGGCCACCGAGTTGGTTGAGGTCAAAGGCGGCCAAGGTGGTATAACCCTGGCGCTTGCCGCCATTTTTGGCATTGGCCTGGATCGCCAATTGGCGGGCAATCTCACGCGGGGCCACGCCTTGGCCAGCCAGATCGTCGAATAGCCGCGTCATGGTGATATTCGAATTTTCGACCGAATAGGAGACATCTTCCGAGGCCAGGGCGTAATCGACGGTGCCCGTGAGTTCATACAGCGCTTCGAGATTGCCCATCAAACAGGCCCGGAAATACACCAGATCGAGTTTGCGGCCCCGCAGGGCTTGACGCATGGCACCATTGAGCAGAGCGGGAGTCAGCATTTTTTGTTGCATGGCAGTGGGCAAAATCTGACCGCTGGGGGCGGTCTGTACCTTGTCGGTGCCAATCCCCATCAGGCCGCCCCCGTGGGTGTAGATCTGCAGGTATTTGTACTGGGCGGGATAGCGATCGAGGCTCCATTTGAGCACCTCAGAAAAGACCGCCGGATTGTTGGACTGTACTTCGCCCACGCCCGGTGCCAAAACACTCTGGGGAGCCCTGACGGTTTTGGGATCTGTGTCGGCCTCTTGCAGATAATACAAGCGGCTGTCACCCATTTGATTGCCATCGCGAAAGACCAGATTGTAAACCTGGTTTTGGGGCAGATCGTCCATCATCTCCAACATTTGGCGCGACCAGGGGCTTTGGTGGCCTTCGTCATCGGCCATCATATACGTGAGTTTAACGGCTTTGCGCGGAGCTTTGCCAACGGGCAATTGGGGCTGGGCCTGAAAATTGTGGTAGGCCCCGGCAGAAAAAGCAGGCTGGCTGAGGGCCTGCAAAGGAGATGATAGAGCGCGGCCCGGTTGCAGGGGAGAGACCAGGGGGCTGGCAGCGCAAGAAGCCAGGAGTAAGGCGCTGGCCAAGACAGCAGACAGGGATTTCAAGACGGACATAAGAACCTCTACGCAATCATGTGGATAGGTTTTTATCCGTGGCAAACCCCCTTTTCTGACGCAAAAAAGATTATCTCCAGTTTATTTTTTGACTAATTTTTCTGGCAATCACAGGCTTTAATCCCCTGTTGGCAAAGCAATCAAAGCGAAGTAATATGGATCCTTTTGCAAGTATGTTAAACTGTTAGCTGTATGTTAGAAACCTGCTTCCGCAGATTTTTACTCCGCGTATAGTTGGGCCCTTTCTCCATCCGGAGATCCGCGCCCCCGCAACGAGATAACCGGCCCAAGCCAGGAAATCCTCTTACGCCCCAGGTCTCTGCATATTATTGAGGAAAGCCCCTCTTAGTGGGTCTCTCTTCCCCCTATTTTTTAAAAAGCTTAAAGATTTTTTCGGAAGGACCAGCGAACTGTGAAGCGTACATTTCAGCCAAACAAACGGAAACGGAATAAAACACACGGGTTTCGCGTCAGAATGAGTACTGTTGGTGGACGTCGTGTACTGAGTGCTCGTCGTCGCAAGGGCAGGAAACGGCTGGCTGCTTAGCCTGATTCGGGAGCGCAACGGTGTTGCCTCGTGAAGAACGCCTCTGTCGGCGCAATGATTTTTCTCACCTGCAAAAAGCGGGAAGGTCTTTGCGCTCACGGCTTCTTCGTCTCATCGTGGCTCCTGCACCAGATGAACGCAGGTTAGTCGGATTTACCGTCAGCAAGCGCATCAGCAAAAAAGCCACGGAACGCAATCGCATCAAACGGCGGCTGCGTTCCGCTTATCGTGTTTTTTACCCCCAGGTCAACCGGGGGGTGTTTTTGCTGTTTGTCGCCCAAGACGCCATTCTCAACGCCAGTTTTGATGAAATTCAAATTCAGATCAAACGCCTTTTGGGCGAGGCTGGAGTGTATTCAAGCAAAAATGCTGGTACGCCTGCTTGTGCGTCTGATTAAAATTTACCAGTGGACCCGTCCCCTGCGTCCGCCTGTTTGCCGTTTTTATCCCAGTTGTTCGCAGTATGCCGTTGAGGCCCTGCAAACCCATGGCTCCCTCAAAGGAAGTTGGCTCAGTCTCAAACGTTTGGGAAAATGCCACCCCTTTCACCCCGGGGGCTATGATCCCGTAAATCCGGCAGACCCAGTAAACAAGCGGCCCCACAGGTGTCAGTCCGAGATCTAGATATTAGGAAAACCGAATGAACCCGATTGATTTTCTCGTAGCAAAAATGATGTTGCCCATCGTGGAAACCTGTTATTCCATTACCGGCAACTACGGCTGGGCGATTGTGCTGCTAACCGTGATCATTAAAATGGTACTGATGCCTTTGACGGTGCAGTCCTATTATTCAATGAAAGCGATGCAGAAAATTCAGCCCAAGCTGAAAAAAATTCAGGAGCGCTATCGCGGCAAACCCGAAGAGCTGAACAAACAGATGATGATGCTCTACCGGGAAAACAAGGTCAACCCCCTCGGCGGCTGTCTGCCGATGTTGATCCAAATGCCTTTCCTGATTGCGCTTTATGCCTCTTTGATTGGTCCCCAGTTCAAAAAAATGCTCGAAAGCAGCGGGCACAAGTCGTTTTTATTCATGGACGACTTGGCCAAAATTGGCGTGATGAACGGCAATACCCCGTATTTTGACAATCTCTTTATGGTTGCCATGTTCGGGATTACGACTTGGTACCAGCAAAGAATCATGACCCCACCGGGGGTGCCCGAAGATCCCCAGCAAGCCGCCATGCAGCGCTCGATGGCGGCCATGCCAGTGATTATTACTGCCATGTTTTTGTTTTTCCCCGTGCCTTCGGGTGTCTTTGTCTATCTGGTGATCTCCAATCTGATCACCATCGCCCAATACGGCTTCTTAAACGCCCAAAGTGCGTCCCGTGAAGCCAAATTGGTGGCCGCCGGTGGCGCTCCTGTCGCCGCTCTGGACAAAGCCGAAGAAGACGTTGAAAATGATGACAAAGGCGAAACATTGTCTGCCGTCGCAGGCAACAAATACAAAGTCAAAAAAAGCGCCAAAAAAAAGAAACGCAAATAAAATTCCTTTGAGGTAGATGCCATGCAATTGGATGCAATTGAAAAAGAGGGTGAAACCGTTGATGAGGCTCTTCAGTATGCGCTGGAAGAGTTAGAAGTGGACTCTGATTCGATCGAGTACGAAGTGCTCGAAGCCGGCGAACCAGGGGACGAAGACATGGATCCCAAACCCGCAGTTGTGCGTGTTTGGCTCAAAAATCCAGATGAAGTGGGCCTGGCCCGCGAATCCCTGAAAAAAATGCTCGATGCCTTGGAAATTGATGCCCAGCTCGAACTCGAATACAAACGCAGCGACCGCACGATGTATATCAACATCCTCAGCGACGACGCCGGGGTCTTGATTGGCCGTCAGGGTCAAACCCTCGACGCCCTGCAGTATATGCTGCAATTGATCGTCAACTCCAAAGACACCAACCTGGTGCTGGACGTGGCCAATTACCGCGAGCGCCACAAAGAATACCTGGTCAAAATTGCCGAGCAATTGGCCGACCGTGTGCTGCGCCGCCGCCGCCGTGTGACCCTCAAACCGATGGATGCCCGCGACCGCAAGATCATTCACGAAGCGATCAAACCCTTCCCTGAATTGTCTTCCTCCAGCGTCGGGGTTGAACCCAACCGCCGGGTCGTGATCTCGCTCAAACGCGCAGATTATGCTGAGCGCCCCGCCCGCACTGGCAACAGTGGCGGTGGTGGTGGCAATCGCTACCGCTATAACCGTCACAGCCGTTATTACAACAGCAACAACAATTAAGGGCGATGCTCGACGATACCATTGCCGCCATCTCTACCCCTGTTGGGGCTGGCGCAATTGGGATTGTTCGCTTGAGCGGCCCCCAGGCCCTGGCCATTGCCCAGGGCCTGTTTGCAGGGGTCGCAACACCGCAGAGTCACCACGCCCATTTGGGCCTGATCCGCCACCCAGAATCTGGGCAGCCGCTGGATCAGGCCCTGCTTTTGTATATGCAGGCCCCACGTAGCTTTACCGGCGAAGACGTGGTTGAGTTTCACTGCCATGGCGGTGTACATCTGTTGCGGACAGTGCTCAATCTCTGTTTGCAGAGCGGGGCCCGCCCCGCCAGTCCCGGCGAATTTTCGCAGCGGGCCTTTCTCAATGGAAAACTCGATCTGACCCAGGCCGAAGCGATCATGGATCTGATCCACAGCCGCAGCGATCCGGCCCTGTTTCAGGCCTCGCACCAGCTCGAAGGGCAGCTTTCGGGCCCGATTCGGATCTTGCGCGAGCAATTGATGGAGGCCCTGGCCGCCATCGAGGCGAATATCGACTTCCCCGATGAGGTGGATCCCGTGCCCGAGGCCGAACTGACCCACGCGATTGAGACCTCGTTTGCCCAGGCGGAAGCCCTTTTGGCGACCCATCAGGCCGGACGCATCTGGAAAGAGGGGCTGCAATTGGCCCTGATCGGCCGGCCGAATGTAGGCAAATCGACCTTGTTGAATGGTCTTTTGCGCTATGAGCGCGCGATTGTGAGCGAGATTCCCGGAACCACCCGCGATACTGTCGAAGACGATTGTTATCTCGGCGGCATTCCCGTGCGTTTGGTCGACACAGCGGGCCTGCGTCAGACCGGGGATAAAATTGAGCAGATTGGGATTGAGCGCAGCATGAAGGCCCTCGAAAGCGCCGATCTCGTGCTGCTGATTCTGGATGCGACGGTGGGACTCACCGACTACGACCGGGAATTACTCACGGCCCAAGTTCAGCCTCAGGCTCAGGCCCAGAAAAAAACCATTGTGGTCTGGAATAAAATCGATCAAGTGGCAACGCCCCCCACCTTGCCAGCTGAATTTGATCTGCCTCAGGCCCAGGTCGCAGCCTTGACAAGACAAGGCTTAGAAGACTTGGAAGAATTGCTCAAGAATGAGATTCTAAAAAACCAGCCCCTGGACTTTAAAGTGACGATCAATGAGCGCCACAAACTGTGTCTGGCCCGTTCCCAGGCCGCTTTGGGCAAAGCCCGAGAGACCTTACAAAGCGGATTGCCCACAGATTTTATCGCAATCGATTTAAAAGAGGCAATCGTGGCTTTTGGTGAAATGATCGGCGCAGCGGTGCATGATGAGGTGATCGATCGGGTCTTTCATCGCTTCTGTGTCGGAAAATAAAAGAAAATAACCCTCTTTTGTGACTCTGGCTGTTGATACCTACAAGCTCTTCAGTTAATATTAATTAAGACTTAAACCGGTGAGGCATTCGAATGTTACAGGCCATTACCAAAATTTTGAATAATCTGAAATCCGTGGACGGCGTTCAGGCTTGCGTGGTCGTTGACCGCGATGGTCTCCTGATTGCCAAAGAAGAATCCACGGAAATGAACAACGCCGAGGAATTGGCCTCTCTGTTCGCCCGCGCCATTCACTCTTTCGAACGCAGTACCAAGACAGGTCTCAAGGGTGAAAGCATTCAACAGCTGATCATTGAGCGCCAGGGTGACGAAAAGCTGATCATGTCGGTTTCCTCCCTATTTATTCTGGCCGTTATGGCCCGGAGTAATATCAATCTGGGTTTGTTAAGGATTGAGATGAAAGAAACCATTCGCCTGCTGACCCCGCTGTTGGAATCCTGATCCCACCCGTAACCCTCTAGAGCTGGAGAATAGATGTCGCATGTCAAAACTCACAAAAGCTGACAAGGAACGCCTCTTTAGCATTTCCTCGAAGCTGCACCTGACCACAGACTGGAAAAACAACGCCACACAGATTTCCGATTTGTATTCGGTCAATGTCCCCGAAATTGAAATGGCCACCTATTGGACCCAAACCAACGATGCCATTTATCTCACCCCCGATGCTGAAAGCATTTTTTCTGAATACGTGCAGTCGCTCAAACGCGGTGACGTGGTCCAAAGCGACACGCTTCAGCCGATTCCCAATCTCGAAAACTGTTACAGTATGTCGGTCAAACTTGGCACCCAGATGCTGGGTCTGATGCTGGTGCAACTCAAAGAAGATGTCTCTCAGCAAATGGCCGAGCAATATATCCAGGTGCTCTTGCCCCAGTTTACCTTGGCCCGTTTTGCCACCGAAATGCAAGACGAAGTCGAAAAACGCACCAGCAGCGATAAAATGAC
>CAZRFI010000228.1:0-8335 GCA_964598905.1 uncultured Candidatus Sericytochromatia bacterium
TTGTTTTACCCCGAAAATATCAAGACCGTGACCCAACCGCCCCATGCCGTGATCTATCTGGGGGTTAAAAACAACGAACAGTTTTTGAAAACCCTGAACCAAAAACTGCTCTTGGACTTTGCGGCCTTGGAGCCCGAAGCAAGCGCCAAGAAGAAAAAGAAACAGGCCAGCACGATCACCTTCCCCAAAGCCCCCCAGGCCCGCTATCGGGGAGCCCCGCTCTACATGTCCAATTTGACGCCCACCGCTGAAGGGCTCAAAAAAGAAATGGGCATTCAGGCCGGTTACACCCATGTCAATAACCTCTGGTTCTTTGGCAGCAATATGGAAGCACTCAAAGCGGCCATCGACTACGCCCATTCGGCCAATGCCAGCTTGCTCGACAATAATTATTTCACAGCCCTGCGCGAAAAATATACCCTCAAAGAAGACGCAGGCATGTTCTTTGTCGATCTGGGCAAAATCGTCGGTTTGGTCAAACTCTTTATGGGCGAAGACGAAGAAGTCAAATCCCTTCTGCCCACCCTGAGTGCGTTTAAATCCGTCGTGGCGGGCGGCTCTTACAAAGAGGGTGGCGCCGAAGGCCTCTTCCTGATCGATGTCGACATGGAACAGATCGATTTTGAACTTTTGGCCAAAATGCTGGGTGAGTCAGAAGGAGCCAAAGACGAAGTCTTGGAGCCACCGACAGAACCACCCGCAGAGGCCCAGCCTTAAGCCAGGGCTGGCCACCGCTTGTGCCGCTGACATTTGAGCGTCTTGGCAAAACGGTGGTGGCCCGTTGGGAACCGCAGCCGGGGGAAAACGTCCCCCGCGGCTCAGCCCTGCGAGATGAGCTTGAAGCCTGCGATTTTCTTGATTATTATTTTTTAGAAGAGGCCTGGCAGGGCTTTTTTGAGTTGATCTGTAGCCACCCCGAGCGCCCCCTCTCGCAGGCCGTGGCAGAAGCCCGTGACTGTGTTCTTTCACTGGAGATCAGCAAAGACAAAATGAATGCTTGGCTGAGTCTGATCCCTGCTTATGGGGGCCGCAAGCCCCTGCTCGACGATCTGATTTTTTTGCTGCGTGAGCAAAAAGTCAGTTTTGGGGTCTTGCCCGAGGTCTTGGAACAGCTATTAAAAGCCACTGAGCCCATGCGTGTTTTGATTGCCCAAGGGGAATTGCCCGAAGATGGTGAAGATGCCCGTTTTGAAGCCCTGGTGACAGAGCCTTTGCAGCCCGGATCGCCCTTTTTGCGCGAAGACCAACGCGTCGATTTTCACAATTTACAGATCATGACCACCGTGGAGGTGGGGCACCCCTTGATGCGCCGCTCGCCGCCTTTGCCGGGCAAACCCGGCTTGAATATCCTCAAACGCCAAGTGTCTCAACGCAAAGGCTTGGACCTGCCCTTTGGCCCCTGTCGGGGCGCAGAAATCGCTCCCCACGATCCGAATCTACTCCAGGCCAGCATTGCCGGACGGATCCGTGTGCGCTCAAATACAATCCATGTCGAGCCAGTCTTTGAGATCCCAGAGATTGGCCCCGGCACCGGAGATATCCGTTTTCCTGGCACAGTGCTGGTCAATGGCAATATTCTCCAGGGCTATGCCCTCGAAGCCCAAGGGGATATTTGGGTCGATGGCACGGTCGAAGCCGCCTGGATCAAAGCGGGAGGAAATTTGGTCGCCCGTCAGGGACTGGTGGGCAACCGCCACAGCCGAATTGTGACCTCAGAAATGCTCGAATGCCGCTTTGTCGAACACTGTCAGATTTTGGCGTTTAAGTCAATCCGGGTCTCAGATATGGTGATTCACAGCCATTTGCGCTCCTGCCAGGAGGTGATTGTGGGGCTTTTGTCGGGCAAAGGCCAAATCGCAGGAGGCACAGTCACGGCTGGGCAACGCATTCAGGCCCGGATTGCCGGTTCGGCCTCAAATACCCGCACCATTTTAGAAGTCGGGGTGGATCCCATTTTGCAAATGCAACAAAGCCGTTTAAAAAAGCGCTTGGAGTATTACCGTCAAAAACTGGAAAAAGTCGGTGAGGCCCTGATTTATGCCCGTGTCCGCAAAACCGGTGGGGATTTATTGGCTGCTTTGGAAGCCCTGCGTGAACAACTCTTGCTCAAGGTCTACGAATTGGGAGAACAAGAGGCACAGCTCAAGCCCCCCGACTTTAAAGGCAAAATCGTGATCACCGATCATATCTATGCGGGTGTCACCATTCGGATTGGGGGCTATGCCAGGACCTTTGAAAAAGACTTTTCAGGGGCCACACTTTATGTCGACAGTCAAAAACAAGAAATTGCGATCGGGAGTGTGCGCCTGTGACACGGTTTGAGAGCTTAAAGGCCGAACTTGAAAGAGCCTGGAGCAACGACAAAGCGATTCGCTTGCTGCAGCAATTGGTCCAGACCGATGCAGAGCAAGCGATTGACGTTCTCAGCCAGTATCTCTACCAGGGCGAGCCCGAACTCCGGTTGGCCGCCTTGGAATTATTGGTAGATCTGGGACAAAAGCAGATCGGAGATATTCCCGAACTGTTTTTCACCCTTTTACAAGATCCCCTCAGTTGGGAATTGCGGCCGCCGATTCTCAAAGCGCTTTTGTTTCAATTACCCGGTCAGCGGGCTGCGCGGGAAAACTTACTCAAACTCTTGCAGAGTCAGGACTGGGATTTGGTGGCCCATATTATTCAGGCCTTGGGACCGCTGGCAGATCCAGAACTGCAGTCCTGGTTGGTGGAAAGCCTCAATCACCCCCATTATTTTGTGCGCAAACGTGCCGTTGAGGCTTTGGGAGCCCAACCCTGGAGCGCAGAGGTCGAAAACCACCTGCTGAATATGTTGAGTGATGCCCAATCGGCGGTGGTACTCAAAGTCTTGCAAACCCTGAGCAATTCAGCCTCTTATCGCGTGATGAATCAATTGCGCGATCTGCTCGGCCTGCCTCAGACACCCAGCGAATTGCAACCTGTTTTACTTGAGACCGCTGAGACCATTCAGAATAATTTAAACCAATTGCTGGGTCGGGCCGTCGAGGCCTTAAAATCTTCTGAGATTGAGGCCTTGGCCACTTGGTTGGCAGAAGAACCCGATGGAGACATGCGCAAACGCCTGGAGCAGCATCTCTTGCTGGGCCTTAATCAGATTTATCGCTTTGGCCGTCCCGAACAGGTGCATTTGATCCAGGTGATTTTGAGTACGGCCCCAGCCCAGGCCAAGGGTTTGTATCTGGCCGTTTTGCGCTGGGGCCTCAAACTGCAATGTCTGGAATTACCGGAATCAGCCCCGCTTGAGGTCAAACATTTGCTCGAACAGATGTTGCTCGATCAGGCGGCTCCTGATCGGCCAGCATCCGAACAAGAGCAGGCCTTTCAGCTTTTGGCCCGCTACGGCACGCCCACCGCTTTGGAGCGTCTTGAAGACTTTCTCAAATCGCCCCCGGAATTGTTTATGCAATTATTGCCCCTGTTTAGCCGTTTGGCAGAACAGGCCCTGCCCCATTTTTTGCATTTGAGTTTGCGTGAGCTGGAACCCCGTGAATGGGAGAATATGCTGCTCTTTTTGGAGGGTTTTGCCCAAACAGGCAGTTTGCCCGTGGCTTTGCGCTTGCTCAAACAGGCCAAAACAGTGCCTTTGCGCAAACGCCTGACCTTGCATTTGCTCAGTTTTGGCAATCTGCTTGGGCCGCTCTTGCTCAAAGAGTTGGAGCGCAGCCAGGCCCCTGAGTTTATCCGCGAAGTACTCGAATTGCTCTTGCAAATTGATCCCTGGGAAGAAAGCTTTTCGCTGCTCCTGGGATTTTTGTCCCATCCAAGCCAAGATTTGCAGGAGCGGGCGGCACTGGGCTTGGTCCGTCTGGATTCAGGCTGTGAAGCACTCTGGCGCCTGGCCACCCAGGATGAATCCGAGGCCCAGGCCTGGGCACTTGAAATCCTCTCCCAGCGGGGAGAGCGCATTTTAACTGAATTGCTCCAATTGGGTGTCGCACGGAGTACGCAAGCACTTTGGCGCCAATTGGTGGGCACCGTATTGCAATCTGCCCAAGGCACCTGGGAGCCGCCCACTTGGGAAAGTGTGCCCGCGGAAAACCGCCGTCAGTTTCTGCTCTGTTTGCAAACCTTGCCCACGCCAGCCAAGCCGCTCTGGGGACTCTGGCTCTTAACGGATCCCTTGCTCGATGAACAAATCGAAACCTGGCTGGCACTTCAAGGCAGTGGTTTGATTGGACCACTTTTGAGCTGGGCAGAAGCCCGGCCTGAGCGCGAAAAACAGGTGGTGCGCCTGCTCGCACGCCTCAATGCAGGCGATTTATTGCAGACGCTCAAAGACTGTAAACATGTCATGGCCCGAGTTTTTCTCATTCGCGCCCTTTTACAGAGTGGGGTGCCCGAAGGACAGGGCTATCTCTGGGAATTATTGCCTGTTTCTCCACGGCCTGTGCAATTGGTTTTGTTGGAAAGCTTGGGGCAGGCCCAATACGCCCAAACGCCTTGGCAACCCCTGCTGCCATTTTTGCAAGAGCCCGATCCGGAATTACAATTGGCGGCCCTGCGCGTCTTGGTGCGCGCAGGTCACCAAGACGCAGCCCCTGCTGTGGGGGCCCTTTTGCAATCGGATTTGCCAGCCTTGGTTTTGGCCGCCGTTGAGGCCCTGGGGCTTTTGCGTGCTGTGGCCTGGGCCCCGGCCCTCGAAACCTGCCTAATCGAGGCAGAAGCCAATCAGAATCATCCTTTGCGCCAAGCCTGTCTTTTGGCGCTGGGGCAGATGGGGGCTCAGAATGCCTTTCCGACCCTGATCGAACGCCTGCAATTACAGGCCTCAGCGCAGCACAATCTGCCTGTTTTAAGTGCGTTGGGGGCTTTGCACCACGCCGATGTGGTCGATCCCCTGATTGCCTTTTTTGAAAAGGTTGAAGCATTGGAACAGCGCCAAAAAGCCCTAGAAGCCCTCTGTCAGAGCCAACAGACCCCCGCCCTGAACTATGTGCTCGGACATTTGGCTGAGTGGCCCCTGGCTTTACAGCGCACAGCCCTGAAGAGTCTGGCTCAAACGGGCGAAGCCTGGATTCTGCCGACCTTTGAACGTTTTTTACAACAGGCTGAAGACTGGCGTCTCAAGCGCACCATCATTGAGGTTTTGCACTATTTTCCACGCATGGAGGCCATGCATTTGCTCAAGCAGTTCCAGTTGGCACATCCGGCCTTGCCAACCGTGGCGGGTTGGATTTTACAAGAGGCCGTTCGCGAGACCATTTCCCGTTTGCGGGCCAGTGTTGTCAGCGAAACCTGACCTGCAATTCACCATGGCTAAAATCTGCCCCAATCGGCTCTAGGAGCGCCAAGGTCTGAGGCAAGATGATCGAGCGGCGCACGTTGCCAATTGTGAGAATCAGCTCATCGCCTTTTTTGCGCAGATCAAAGCGGTCAATTTCAAAAGGCGGAAAACGCCGGGTGAGCAGGTATTCATCCCCCTCTTTGTGGACGGATTGGATTTTTTCCTGGAAATAGATCTGGGTGGGGTCTTCTTGGGGCGAAAAAGCCGACTCAGCAATACGCTCCAGATTTTCGATGCCGACAATTTCACCGGCAAAAAGTGGGATTTGTTTGAGTGGCACAGGGCTAAAAGAGGTCTCTGCTTGGGTGACATACCCCGCTTGCACCGTGCGCATGCTTTTGAGCAACTCGGAGTCGCCCGTTTCGATCACAATCCGGTTGAGAAAGACCAGATCGACGTTATAGCCAAACAGCGAGAAATAGGTATACGAGCGCAAAGCCTCTTTGAGCACCATTTTTTCGGGGTTGAGCACAACCCGAATCGAGGTCTGAGCCGGATCGAGCAAGGTGCTCTGGAGAGCGGTCACACCGCCAAAGAGGGTCTGGATGGCTTTAAAAACCGCCTGCCCTGGAATCGCCAAAGCAGTCTTTAATACGGGTTCGAAGATGCCTGCGCCTTTGAGCGAGACAGAAAACATCTTTTCGATATACCAGTCGATAATATCCGGCATGCTGATCAGCCGAATCGTTTCTCCGGTCGGGGCACAATCCAAAATAATCAGATCAAACAGACCCGACTCGGACTTTTCATGCACATGTAAGAGGCTCGCCACTTCTTCCATGCCTGGCATGACCGCCAATTCATCGGCCACAACATTGTCAAAACCCTTGGTCACCAGCAGGGCACTCAAAGAAGTCTGTAATTCGCCCCAGTATTTTTGAATGTCTTTCAAGACATTGATTTCCTGGCCCCAGAGATTTTCACAGATCGGGGTCGGCTCGCTTTGCAATTGCAAGTCAAAGGAGTCAGACAAACTGTGGGCGGGATCGGTGCTGATAATCAGGGTGCGATAGCCTTGACGGGCCGCAGTTAGCGCCGTGGCGGCAGACAGGGTGGTTTTTCCGACCCCGCCTTTGCCTGTGTAGAGAATAATGCGCATAAGCAGCTTTCCAGAGTAAATATACGAATACCAAAGGGAATTACCCCAAGTTTAACACACCCAGGTCTTACTTCCCGTTGAGGGTCTGCAAAGAAGCCAGCAAAGGCAGAATGTCGGTTGGCGCGCCGTGCAAGGTCAGGGTCAGATGCGGCAATTTATTGCCCTTGCGCGGAAAGACCGTTGCACTGCGATTCAGAACTGGCTTTTGATTGCGGGCCGTGGGGTGGGCTTTAAACTGCCCATCTTTGAGACACAGCACATAATCCCCCCATTTGCTGTGGCGGTAATTTTGCTGTTTGCGGTCGGCCTGACAGCGAAAATCGGCTTTGACAATTTGAGATCTGGAATGGTGCTTGAGCAAAAGTGAATAATGGACAGTGACACCGCGATCTTTGAAGACCGCCGCTTTGTGGTAATTCAGATACAAACTGGGTTTGGCAGCAGCAGGCAACCAGACCAATTTTGACTTAAACAGCGCATAGCCAGGGGAATGCACTTGGGCAATTTGCTGGCGGGGGTAATAGGGGGTATACGCCTGTTGCCAATCGAGGCTGGCAACAGGGCTTGGACCCGCCCCTTGCAAAGGGTGCAGCGAAGCCAAAAGCGCTTTGAGTTCTTTTTCTGTGCCGGTATAACTCATTTGCTGGTGTGGTTTGCGATTGCCCTGGAGTGGGTAGATCTGAACACCGATGAGGGGCAGACCTTGGTGGGTGTTCAAAACCTGTGTGCAGAGTAAAAACAGCCCCAATTGGGGATGGGCAAAACTGGACTTTTTTTGCTTGCGGCGGCATTGAAACTGAAGCGGCACGGCTTGACTCCGGGTATGCTGATGCAGTTCAAAATGGGAAAGCAGTTTGCGGGGACTCTGGTTCAAGATCTGGGCCAAAGCCAAAGGCTTGCTGAATTGCAGGGAGAGCAGCCAGTTTTTTTCAAGATGATCGCGCGTCAGGCTGATACTGCCCTTTGCATAACCGGTTTGACTCGGCAGGACCAGGTTCTCGGGCTTAAACAGCGGATAAAAGATCTGCTTTTGCTCGGCACTGAAATAATCTGCCGCTTGGGCCTTCGTCGGAGGCACAGCCAAAACACCGGGCTGGACAGGAAACTGGGCAAAGAGATAGATTGCGCTGGCCAACCAGATTTTAAGCGACATGCGGGTCTTCTTTCTGACGTTTAATCCAAAATAGAAACAAACTTAAATCAGGGTTTGTTTCTATTTAATCTTGGTCTATTATAATCAGATTAACAAAGCAAATCAAAGAGAGCGCCCCGACCATGCAAATCCAGAATCCAGCTTCCCCGATTCAAAACAGCCAGGCTCCCAATACAGTCAAAGCAGCTCCCGTCGCAGCGCCTGTCGAAAAAAAACCGGAAACGGGCAAAGACTCTCTTGATGCGCTTTCTCTCTCTGGCGCAGGCAAACGCTTTGTCGCGGGTGCCATCAATGGCACCAAAGGGGCTGCCATTCCCGCTGCAGTGGCAATGACGGCCAGTCTGATTGCTACGGATCCCAATTATGCCGGTCTGGCGATTCTGGCAGGCCCAGCCGTGGGCCTGATTGGCGCTGGTGCCGCCGGTTTGGTCATAGGCGGAACCGCCAATGCCCTCGGCGCAGGCAAAACGGCCTCCACCCTGAGTGGCGCTGCCGCCGGTGCTGCGACAGGCTGGGCCTTAAACAATCTGGGTTCACCCAAAACCCGCTTGCTCACAGCAGGCATGGGTGCCGCAGTGGGAGCAGCCGCAGGTTTTACCGCTTCTGGTGCCAAATTGGAAAATAACGAGCTCAATCGGGGCATCGGCGCAGTGGTGGGTCTGGTGGCAGCCAGCGGTGTGGCCATCGCATTGAGCGGCGGCAAAGATGTCAATGCCTGGGGCATGTTGTTGAGCGTGGCCGGGGGCGTGGGTGGTTATCAGGC
>CAZRFI010000229.1:0-8309 GCA_964598905.1 uncultured Candidatus Sericytochromatia bacterium
TTGGCATTGAGCTGGTTGACGAGCAAAAACAGGCTCTGTTTGACCAATTCGAGCCTGTTTTGCAAGTTCATCGACCCGGAGACATCGATCACGAAGGTCAAAACCGCGGGTTTGCGGTTGCGGGCCAGAATTTCTTTGCCCTGCAGGCCGACCCGCAGCAAATTGCTTTGGGGATCGCCAAAATACGCAGGGGCGATGTCGGTATGAATTGCAAATTTGCCGCTCGGGGGCTGGGAATAATGGTAATTAAAGAAATTGAGGAATTCTTCGGTGCGGATGGCACTGGGGTCGGGCAATTTGTTTTGTTCGAGGAATTTGCGCATCAGGGTATACGAGGCGGTGTCGACATCTGCGGCAAAGGTTGAGAGGCGGTCGGTGGCCGTTTCGACAAAGGGATTCACGCCATAATTTTTAAAGAAATTGTCGCGGTAGGAATAGACATCAGCGCTGGGGGTGGGGCTGGGGGTGGGAACAGGGCTGTTCAGGGGTTCGGGTGTGCCTGTGGCATTGGGGGCCGGTGTGCCTGTTGCGGCGGGGGTGGGCTCTGGGAGTGAGGGGGTTGCGCTGGCTGCGGGTGTGCTTGTCGCGCTGGGGGGGGGAGTGGTCGATGGCGCTTCTGGCGTGCTTGTGGCCTGGGGTTCGGCGGGGGTGGGGGTTGCTGCGGGAGCGCTGGGGCTTGCAATGGGAGTGCTGGGTGTAACACTGGCTGCAACGCTGGCACTGGGGCTGGCGCTGGGGGTGGTGGGTGCATTGGTTGCAGGGCCGCAGCCGATCAAAAACCAGCTTGAGAGTCCCAGGGCGGATAAATACAGTGTTTTTTTCATGGCCATTTCCTTCCAGACGCAAATCGAATCCTTTTAACAGTATACGCGCTGCATTTGCAAAAAGAAAGATTAATTTTCTTTTTTGTAAAATGAAAGCCTGTGGATGCCAAGCAGTCCCAGATATGTTATTATCCCACAGTTGTTTAAGAATCCCTCAGGAGGCCCTATGGCTGAATTTAGCAGTGATCAAATCCTTGCCAAAGATTTTAACGCCCCTTCGACCTTTGCCAATATCTGTCGGGTACGTGCCGAAGACCATTTTGTTGTGTTGGATTTGGGCTATGTTCCCCCCCTCGATAGCTCAGAAGTGGAATTGCTCAAACAAGAGCCGATCAAGGTCAGCCAGCGCGTGATTTTGCCCGCTGCTGTGGCCCAAACCCTGATTGAGCTAATGACAAAAGTCACCGCGGCCCAAGCGGCAGACCAAGACGAGCCCTTGACGCCTGTCATGCCCGAGCGCTGAGCAATTGGATCTGCATTCTGATATTTGGGAAGATCGTTTGGTTGAATTGGAAACCCGTTTGGCTTTTCAGGATGATGAACTCTTTAAATTAAAAGCGCTCTGTGCCAGTCAACAAAAGCAGGTTTATCGGCTCGAAGCCACCTTGGAACATCTTTTGCTGCGCTTTAAAGCCCTGCAGGAAAACGTGGGCGCTGAAAAAATCCCCAACGAAAAACCACCCCATTATTAGCTCAGTTTAAGTCTACGCGGGTCACGCCAGAGTCGCCCCGGCCATAATCTTCGAGGCGAAAGCCCTGAACATAAGAGGACTCCTTGAGGTGGGTGTGGACCGCTTGTCTGAGCACCCCTTCGCCTTTGCCATGGATCACCGAGACCTGTCTTAAGCCTTCGTGCACGGCGGTATCGAGAAATTTATCCAATTTGCTCAGGGCTTCGTGCACACGCAGATTGTGTAAATCACAGAACTGAGAGGCGACAGAATGTACCAAGATGTGTACCCCTGTGGTATCGCCTTTTTTCTCTTTGCGGTGGCTACTCAAACGCACATAACGGGCCGAAAATGTCCATTTTTTGCCATCGAGCAAAACAGCGACATCGCCTTTGGCATCGGGCAAACTCAGTAGCTCACCATAGGTCTTGACCGTTTCGACATAGACCCAAGCACCGGTTTTAACCCCTGGAGATAGGCCTGTTAAGGCCGAGGGGACCACAAGGGGGACTTTGGCCTTTTTGGGGGGGGCTTTGGGTGCCGTGGTTTTGGGGGGGGCGCCCTTTAATTCTTGGTAGCGCTTTTCGGCCTGTTGCAAGACCTGAGAGGGCCAACCTGCGCGTTGGGCTTGGCTCAGCAATGCCGAAGCCGCCCATTGATCGGCCTTGAGTTGCCAATTTGAGCCCTGTTTTTCCAGGGCCATTTTGACAATCCCTGGATATTCTTGGCTCAAACGTCCGAGCAGGCTGTTGTGCGTGCTGATCAGCACTTTGCAGGGACTGCCGACCAATTCCTGGAGCAGGGCCCTGAGCAAGGCGTAACTCTCTCCAGGATTGCTGCCTGCCAAGGGGTTGTCCAAGAGCAGCAAGGGGTGATTTTGGGCGCGCTTAAACACCTGTTGTAAGGCCTGGAGTTGGCTGAGCAAAGGGAGGTCTTCGCGCACCCACTGCAGCCCCGTAAAAACAGGCAAACGCCCAGGGCTGTGTGTCGGCAGGGCCAGGCCACTTTGGTGCAGACACACCGCCAGGCCCAGATTTTGCATCAGGGCTGTTTTGCCGCAGCCATGTTGGCCGCTTAAAATCCAGGTATGGGTGTGGTTGGGCCAGTGCAAATCGCCGAGAGGGGAGGGCTGGGCCTTTAAAAGTGGCAGAAGCTGTTTCAGGCCGGGCAGGTGAATTTCTTGGGCCTGACTAAAGGCGGCCCATTGCCCCCGGTATTTGCGCCCGAGTTTAATTTTGGCGCTGAGCAAATCCCATTCCGCCAGCATTTGGGCCATCGCTTGGACCTGTCGCCAGCGCTGACTGAGCAGGCGTTGTTTCTGGTCGAGGCTGCCATTGTTGGCCAAGCCTCTTTCCAAATCTTCTGACCAAGACAGGCTTTGCAGACGTTGCCACAGAGCTGGCAGATGTTTTTGCCTTGGCTGCAGTGCCTGTTTGTACTCTCGCAGGGTTTGTAGCAATTCGCGGCAGGCCTGTAGCTGCAGCAAAGGAAGCGGTTGAGCGGGTTTTTCCAAATTGTTCAAGAGCGCTTGCAGGGCTTTTCCTGTCAGCGTGGGCCAGAGATCCTGGGCTTTTTCGGCCTCTTGGCTTAAACGGTGCAATTGTTCCACTTCTTTGGGCACAAAGGCAGGAGTGAGATGCTGGGCCCGTATCCGCCCAGTGGGGGTGTCTGTCTCTGCTGCCAATGCCTGGCAGAGGGTTTCCCAGCCCGGAAAGAACCAGGAACCGGGGGCTTTCATCTCAATTGGCGCCGCTTTTTAATTTCGCTTTCGAGCCAGGTGATACGCCCTTTGATCAGCTCACGGTCGTTATCTCCGGCGGGGGCGTATTTGAGAAAGAGTTTGTAATGGTTGATTGCGACTTCGAGCAGATCTTTGCGCCAGTAGATATACGCGATATTGTAGTGGTATTTCCAGCTTTGTGGCATCATCGAAATACAGGTGCGCAGCAGCATCAGGGCTTCGTCATAATCCCCGAGTTCAAACTTGGCTGTGGCTTTTTCGTATTTCTGTTCGGCTTCAGCCTCGCGAATCGCCGCTTCTTTGCTCTTTTGATTAATGTTAAATTCGTCGCTCATCTGCTACTTCCTTCTCGTTCATAACTGCCAGAAAAAACCCTCTGTGCGGGGCCTTCCATCCAAAGCTGGTTCGACGTTTCCTCCCAGCAGATCTGCAAGGGGCCTCCAGGTAAATGAAGTTCAGCTTCTCGATTGAGACGCCCGAGCAAGACACCTGCTACCAGAGTAGCACAAGCGCCCGTACCACAGGCCAGGGTCTCGCCAGCTCCCCGTTCCCAGACGCTGATTTTTGCGCGCTCTGGGCTTTCAAACAGGGTGAATTCGACATTGGTACGCATGGGGAAGCGGGGATGGCTCTCAATCAGGGGCCCCCAGACCAGGGTGTCTGCCCGGCTCCAGTGAGAATCCACCTCAATAATACAGTGGGGATTGCCCATCGATACCAAGCTGACTTCAAAGCTGCGTCCCGCTACTTCTAATTTTTCTTTTAGTACTGGGTTTTTTCCAAAGCCCAAGGCAGGCAGGGCCTCGGCCTCCAGACGGGGCGTGCCCATATTCACGCGGACCCAACCACTTTCGGATTTATATTCGGCGTCCAAAATGCCTGCACCCGTGGCGATGCGATAATGCCTTTGGGGGGCTGAGCTGAGCTGATGCAGATAGGCAACAAAACAGCGCAGGCCATTGCCGCACATTTCGGGTTCGCTGCCATCTGCATTGATGACCTGCATCCGGGCATCGGCTTCGGAGCTGGGGTGGGCAATCAAAATTCCATCTGCGCCAATGCCAAAATGGCGATCACACAGCTCTTGGGCCAGCGCAGCCACGTCGGTATCGGGGGCCAGAGCGGTTGCCTTTAAGAGGATGAAATCATTGCCAAGACCTTGGTATTTGTCAAAGGAAAACTGCATGGGCAGAGGGCTTTCTTCATTTGGGGACGCGTATTTTTTGCGTTTTTCTGACTTTTAATTGTAGCAGAAGCGATGGGGGTTGTATTGTCCTTTGGTCTTGGATTGTGCTAAAGTGCTGATGTTTTTAAGGCGACGTAGCCAAGTGGTAAGGCAGGGCTCTGCAAAAGCCTTATTCGCCGGTTCGATTCCGGCCGTCGCCTTTTTTTTGTGCCTTTTTTCGGCTATCCCTCTGCTAGAATGAAGGCATGATGCCAAATACCCCCTTTTCTGACCGACATCTACATTTGGAAGATTTACTGGGTCTCCTGCCCTGGATCCCTGCTGGGCCTGTGGTGGATATTGGCTGTGGTCAGGGCCATTTTTCGGCCGCGATGGCGGCGTATGGTCTGCCTGTTACGGCTTTGGATGTCGATGCCTCTGCTTTGGGTGCTGCCCGCAAAGCTTATGGGGGACAGATTGATTGGTTGCACGAAGATATTCGGGCCCACCGTTTGAATCGCGAAAGCCAGGCAGCCATTGTTTGTCTCAACGTTTTTCCGTATATTCCCCATGGTGAGCGGGCCCGTTTGATTGGCCGCTTAAAAGCGGCGGTTAAACCCGGTGGCTTGTTGATCCTGACTGGCTACACCCTACTTGACCCCTCTGCACAGCTTCGATTGGCCACCTCGATCAACCGGCTTGATCAGCGTCCCACCGGGGTTTTGGCTTTGGGCGAATTACATGAGCGCTTAAGGGAATGGCAGGTGCTCTTTGCCTTTGAAGGTTGGGCCTTTGAAGGCAGCGCGCCAGAAGAGCGGGGGCCTGATGTGGTGGCGGGCCGACATATGAGCCAGATTGTGGCTCGCAAGCCCGAAACCGCAAAAAAAGAGCCTTTTTCAGCGCACCCATTTTCGACTTTGGGTGTGGGCTCTGCTTGGCACAGGTCCTGGTCTCCCCAGTTAAAAACAGCTCAAGGTCCCCACTATGTTGAGTTACAGCTCGAAGACTGGCTCGACCCGGCTGAAGATCGCGCCTTGCTCCAATTGCTGCAATCCACGCCGGTGCTGTTCCGGGCCCGTGGGCTTGGAACAGCTTTGGATTCTGCTTTGCCAGATCTGTTGCGTTTATTGGCCCGCACCCAATCACCCTTTTGGGTTGTGTCCTTGGGGCTTTGGCGTTTGCAGAGTGGCTTAACTTTGCCTTTGCCTCCTTCGCCTCGGGTTTGGGATGCTGTTTTGGCCCAATTATTGCAAATTCGAGCCCTGGTTTCCTGTCCTTTTTTACTGGAAAACAGTGTGGCTTCGCTTTCTCTGGGCTTGGCAGAGAGTGAACTCTTAAACCGTTTGACCGAAAATTGCGACTGTGGGCTTTCTCTCGATCTCAACCAATTGTGTCAATTTGGGGCCTTGCAAGGCTTTGAACCAGTGGAGTGGCTGCGCGCCTTGGCGCCTGAACGCATCATGGCTTTGCGCTTACCGGCAGACACAGGCAGTCCGGTTTATGCCGAAGCTTGGCGTCTGGCCCGTCAGGTTTTGCGTCAGTCCCCGATCAGAGCCCTGAGTGTGGTGACCGCTCCCGATGAGTGGGCCTTGGCTGCGCAATTGGAGCAGGCCCAACACTGGCTGATGGAGGCGCATTTATGACTGGACTTGATGCCTGGGAGCAAGCCTGGGAAGAATGGCTTTTGCTGGATGAAACTGCAGCAGAATCGGTGCCGCTGACTTTGTCTGATGGGGGATATTTGCCTGTTTTGGTCCCATCGGAACGGCAGGTGTGGTTGCAAACGGCCCGTTTGGGGCGAACCGCTCAACTTTTAAGCCATTTGCCTCCCCGTTTGGGGCTTTTATTGGGGACAGATTATGCCTCGGAATTATTGGCGCGTTTGCCTTTAAGTTTGATCTCTCAGGCCGGATTAAGCGATTTTAAATTGGCTTTGTTGGTGGGCCTGCAGTCTGTTTTGGCGGCTGAAGAGGTTGTCATTCCCCATTTGGCCCAGGTGCTGGAATACGAAATCACCGTGCTCAAGCTCCATTACCACTCGTTGCCCCACCCTCATCTCTCGGGGGAAGCCCCTGCTTGGGCTGATTGGGCCTGTCTTTTAAAGGCCGGCCCCCATTTGAGCGATGTGCTGGAGCGCCTGCGCTTGGGCAAAGCACTCTCTCCCTGCTCCGAATTTCCCTTACAGACCTATTTGCTCACCCGCGATTTGGGCGGGGCCCGGATTGAGACCTTGCATCCTTTGGTCGCGGCCTGTTTGGCTGAAGTAGACGGACAGCGCTTCTGGTCTCAGATTGTCGAATCGGTTTTGGCCGACTACGCAGGCCCATCCCTGGAACTCTCGGCCCTGATCGATTGGCTGCCCTACCTGGTGCGCCGGGGCATTTTACGCCTGTCTTCAGCTGCTGAGTTGGATTTGTTCTTGGGGCAGGCCTGAGTCTTGTCCCGATTAAGCCAAGGCCCTTTGGGGGGCGGGCTTTGTTGCCTGTGCTGGGCTGCGGTGAAACAAGTAATAAGACACCCCCATCAGTCCCAGAAATACCAGGGGGCTGAGAATATTGGCGATGGGATCGCCGCTAAAAGCGTGAGAGGCACTGGCCCCGAGCAGATCAAAGCTAAATCCAGCATAGGCCCATTCTGTCAGCGTGCGCCAGCGGGGATAGACCAGAGCAGCCACCCCCAATAATTTGGCCACGCCTAAAATGGTCAATAAATAGCTGGGATAACCCAGATGCTGAAAGCCTTTAATCATCTCTTCGTGTTGCATCAATTCCATCAGACCCGAGGCTGTTAGCGCCAGCGCAAACAAACCTGTTGTGAGTAAATAGGCCAAGCGAAATTTAGTCATCGTTCAAATTCCTTTTGTATCTATTTTGGTTACATATAGATGCAAAAAAAAAGAGCGGCTATATGTAATTTGTTTGATTACAATTAAAGCCCTTTGACAGGGAACTTGTCAAGTCTCTAAAATTTATACTGGGTCAATGTGCCTTTTGACAGTAATTATTAAATGGCTTCATAGGCGCACATATTACAGGTGCATCATAGAAAACATACGTCCGCCGCTTCATGGGGATGCGCTCGGTGTGGGGGCGCGGTAAAGCGTGCTCACCATGCCATCGGGGGTGATTTTGCGGATGGCGCGATTGCCGCTATCGGCCACGTAGATATTGCCTGCAGCATCGAGGTCGAAGGCTGTGATTTGATTAAAGCGTGCTTTATCACCTGCTCCATCCATAAAGGCGTTCTTACGCGCTTGGCCTGCAATGGGGATGACTTGTTGTGTATTCGGATTGAATTTTATAATTCTACCCCAGTCACTCACAATCAGCTCTCCTGTTTTGGGATCCAAGCGAGAATCATAGGGAAATGACAATTCATTTTTAGCTGAAAATGGCGTGGGTATAAAAGCAGAATTGGTTAAGTTAAAATTGGCTGAATCATCTTCTTCCTTGAAATAATACAATTTACGGGTTTTATCTTCGTATGTGATGGGTGTCGGTTTATTCAATCCATTCGCTAATTGATAAGGTGTGGCTATTTGACTCTCTTCTGAAAAGGGAACGATCACATAATCGTTATCGGTTAATTCGGTTCGGTGTTTTCCCCACATGAGAAAGCCTTTGTTTTCTTCAGAGACATAGAGATCGGAGATTCCTTCACTGTAAGTACCGACAGGCGCAGTCCCCTGAGGTGTAGGTATATATTTTGCATTGTATTCACTCACGACTTTGATTTCACTCAAATCGGGTTTGACAAAATAAACCTGGCTGCCAAAATAGATCTGTTCAAAACGCCAGCCTGAAGCCACAAAAAGATTTCCTTTTCTGTCAGTTTCTATTTGTCCGGCACGGCCAAATAAACATTTCCCCTCCTTGTTTTTTATTTGTTTGGCTTGACTATTGACCAGC
>CAZRFI010000230.1:0-3070 GCA_964598905.1 uncultured Candidatus Sericytochromatia bacterium
GGAGCCATTGCCCTGGGCCACCCGCTGGGGGCCACAGGTGCAATTTTGCTGGGCACGGCCTTGGATGCGCTCGAAGACCACAATTTAAACACAGCATTGATCACACTCTGCATTGGTGGCGGTCAGGCGATTGCCACAATCATCGAACGGCTTTAAGTATCGCTAAAATTAACTTTAAGTTTTGGTAATATCGAACAAGAACCGTG
This sequence comes from uncultured Candidatus Sericytochromatia bacterium, assembly GCA_964598905.1. Taxonomy (GTDB): domain Bacteria; phylum Cyanobacteriota; class Sericytochromatia; order UBA7694; family UBA7694. The sequence goes on from CAZRFI010000230.1 coordinate 207, forward strand.
ACCCGATCAGCCATATAGCTAATAGAGAACGTTATTTGTAGAGAGAGTGGAAAAGATCATGAAACGTATTCAAGGTATCAAGCGCATCCTGAGTGGCCTCTTCGCCACCAGCCTGATCACCGCCTGCGGCGGCAACCCGATTGTCACCCCCCAATACGCCCCCCAGATTCAACCCCCTGCTCCCACCGTCAGACAGCCCAACCAATTGCCCCAAATCCAGGTCAATAACGCCCAACCCACCCTGCCCGACGGCAAAAAAGCCGTATCAATGCGCTTTGATATGCCGATCGACAAACCCGCAGCCAGCGCTCCCACCACCACTCCCAGTGTTGCTCCCTCCACCTCTCCCTCTGCAGTTCCAGGTGCCGCAGTCAGCGCCAACGACAAACCCAAGCCCGCAGCTGATGAACTCGGCGTGGCCATTGGCACCACCAAAAAATTCAGCGTCGAAATCACCCTCGATGACGGCCAGAAACTGAACAGCTTTACCAATATCAACTGGACTTCTCTCAACCGCGATGTCGGCACCATGAGCACCTCCGGCATTTTCACCCCCCTGCGCGAAGGCACCACACAAGTCGTCGGTTCAATCGGCGGTGTGGCTGCCACCATCGTCGTGCATGTCACCCCCGGCAATTTTAACTGGATTCAAATGCCTGCTCCCACTCAGGCCAATCTCTACGGGGTGAAACTCGTCAGTGATGCCGAAGCCTGGGCCGTCGGCGCTGGTGGCACCATGTTGCACTTTATCAACGGCCAATGGTACAACCTGACCCAACAGCTCAACCCCGTCACCAACGGTGCCAATATCTACGGGATTGAAATGGTCAGCAATTTTGAAGGTTGGGCCGTCGGCGATAATCTGATCATGCACTATATCAACGGCCGCTGGGAGCGCATTCGCGTCCCCGTCCAAGGTACCTTTAAAGCCATCGACATGCTCGGCCCCCAAATCGGCTTTATCGTCGGGGAAAGTGGCGGTGCCGGTGTGGTGTTGCGCTTGCAGGGCCCGATGGGCTGGGTTCCCCTGGCCTCTGGGATTGAAAAACCAATCAATACCGTCAGCGTGATTGGCCCCAACAACGCTTGGGTCGGTGGTGACTCTGGCAATCTGGAGCGCCCCACCATCTACCGTTTTAACGGCACCACTTGGGTCAAAGACCGCTTTACCAATAGCTTGATCGACTGGAAGCGCCCGACAGGTCGCTACAGCATCCGCTCAATCAAAATGGCCAACTCCTCTGTGGGCTGGGCCGTGGGTGAATACGATCCCCTGCTGAGCGGCCTGACAGGCAAACGTGGCGCGATCTTCAAATACGACGCCATCAACGATATCTGGTCCGAAGTCAAAATGGCAGACGGCATCGACAAACGCTTTGAACAGGTCACCTTTAATGCCGTCGGCATGATGGGCCCCAATCAAGGTTGGGTCTTGGGTTCGACCATCACCGCCGCTCTGGACTATTCTGCCAATAACGAAATCAACGGCAATTTGATGAAAACCGACGGCAATACCCTGAGCCCTTCCTCGGATTACAACGTCAAAGCCCTGCCCCAGGCCTTTAATGGCATCGACATCGTCGAGCATGGCAATGGCATTATCGTCGGTGACAAAGGCCTGATTCTGCATCACCAATACGACCTGAATTATCGCTACAGCCGCGGCAATTTTGGTAACTTCAGCGGTGATTTTGGCTACGGCTACGCCCAGGGTCAGCCCCAAAACCAACCCCAGAGCCTCTACCCCGAAGCTGGCATGCCCGCTCCGACCTATTAAGCCCCAACTTAATATAGAGCAACCCAAAGCCCCCGGAAATTCCGGGGGCTTTTTATCTGTAACGAATTCAGACCCCAGCGGCTTTGCGCAGGCGGTTGGCAATGGCATGGCCCAGCCCCGTGGACTCAGGCGGCAATTCCGCCCAAAGATAATCCGCCCTGCTGGCATCGAGGCTGCGCAGGGCCGCAAAGAGATTGCGGGCACAGAGTTCACGCTCCCCATGGGGACTGAGAGTGAAAACGGGGCCATGTAATTGTTGCGTAAGGGACTGCGACTCTCCGGCCAGCAATAAATAGCCCGCCTGAGGCGAAGGCAGAGGCAGAGCTGCGGGATTTTCTGGCAAAGCCAGCCCAGGATTCCAGTCGGGAGGCAATAAAAACAAGGGTTTCAGGGGAGCATAGTGGTTCTTGAGCATGCCCGGCGCTTGAATCTCAGCCGGATGGTAAGCGGCCTCTGCCACCACACAACCCAAAACCCCCGCCAGTTCTGAGGCAGAGATCTGCCCCGGACGCAAAATCTGCGGGTTTCCGGCCTGATCCCAACCCAGTACGGTGGACTCCAGCCCCACCTCACAGGGGCCGCCCTCAAGAATCAGGGGAATGCGGCCAGAAAGTTCCTCGTAAACTGCCTGGGCCGTGGTGGGGCTGATGCGGCCAAAGCGGTTGGCACTGGGGGCTGCCAAAGGCGCGCCTGCGGCCTGAATCAGGGCCTGGGCCACCGGATGGGCAGGAACACGCAGGGCAATGGTCGCCAAACCGGATGTGGCCAAATCTGGCACTTTTGCTGTTTTAGGCAAGACCAGTGTGAGCGGGCCGGGCCAAAAAGCCGAGATCAAAACACCAACCTGCTTTTTCCAATTCGGCGAAAGTGCATCAAAATCAACCAATTCAGCCAACAAGGCCCTGTCTGCCGCCATCTCAGAACTCAAATGTACAATCAAGGGGTCAAATTGGGGCCGCTCTTTGCTTGAAAAAATTCGCATCAAACCGGCTTCAGACCAGAGCGAAGCCGCCAGACCATAAACCGTCTCGGTGGGCATGGCCACCACATCGCCACTTTGCAGCAACAAAGCAGCCTGGGCAAGTGC
>CAZRFI010000230.1:3170-4462 GCA_964598905.1 uncultured Candidatus Sericytochromatia bacterium
ATGCACAAAAATGCTGTGCAAGTCGCTGGATTTCTCTTTGGCCTTTGTGTTAGTATCATAGCTAACGAGGGAAGGAGCAGCTTCCAAGGTGTTAAAATGGAAATTACGAGAACGCATGAAAGAACGCCGAATCAGCAATAAAATGCTGGCCGAGCGCATGGGTGTCCATCGCAATACCATTCAACAACTCAAAGAGGCCCATCCCACCATGATTCGGCTGCGCCACTTGGAACAACTGTGCCAGGTGTTAAATTGCCAGCCCTCAGACCTGTTCGAACTTTCCCCAGAAATCGCTGGCGTGACCAGCGGTACTTAACCCGAACCAACATTGTGGCATAGTAATTCAATCAGGCAAAAGGAGTGCAAACAGCCATGGGAAACGGCTCTGAACTGTTATCCATCGTCAAATCCCTACAGAATACCGAAGAATTTAAGGAACTCTGGTGGGAAGGCAGCTACGAAGAGTACCTCGATATCGTAGCCAAAAACCCCAAAGTGGCCCGCTCCGCCTTTCAGCGTGTCTACGACATGGTGATGTCCTTTGGCAGCGAAGAATACACCGAATACAAGAAAAAAATCACCCGCTATAAATTTTTTAACGATCCCTACGGCAACGGTGGCGACGCGATTTTTGGCTTGGACATCCACCTGATGAAACTCGTGCAGGTGCTCAAAGCCGCCGCACGCCGCTACGGCACCGAAAAGCGCGTGATTCTGTTGCACGGCCCAGTGGGCTCCTCCAAATCCACAGTCGCTCGCTTGCTCAAAAAGAGCCTGGAACTCTATTCCCGCACCCCCGAAGGGATCATGTACACCTATTCCTGGATCCTCGAAGATGGAACAGAAGTACCCAGCCCCATGCACGAAGAGCCACTGAAACTCCTGCCCGAAGAAGTGCGCAGTGAAGTTTTGGCCAAGCTCAATGCCTCTTTGCCCGACAATGAGCAGATTCGCATTTTGGGCGATCTCAACCCGCTCTGCCGCTATTATTACGCCCATTTCATGAGCAAATACAGTGGTGACTGGAGCGAATTGATCAAACATATCAAAGTGCGCCGCATGATTATCTCCGAGCGCGACCGTTCAGGGATTGGCACTTTTCAGCCCAAAGACGAAAAGAACCAAGACTCAACTGAGTTGAGCGGGGATATCAATTACCGCAAAATCGCCGAGTATGGCAGCGATTCCGACCCCCGCGCCTTTAATTTTGATGGCGAGTTTAACGTCGCCAACCGCGGCATTATTGAATTTATCGAAGTGCTCAAACTCGATGTGGCTTTCTTGTATGACCT
>CAZRFI010000230.1:4562-6013 GCA_964598905.1 uncultured Candidatus Sericytochromatia bacterium
TCGCGCTTGGAAGAGCCCAAGAAACACCAATTGACCCTCTTGCAGAAGCTCAAGCTCTACAATGGCCAGATGGTGCCGGGTTTTACCGAAGACAATGTCAAAGAGCTGCGCAAAGAAGCCGTGCGCGAAGGCATGAACGGCATTTCTCCCCGGTACATCCAGGACAAGATCTCCAATGCCCTGGTCAAATATGCCGATGAGAAATACATCAACCCCTTTATGGTCATGAACGAACTCGACGCCGGGCTCAAACACCACTCGCTGATCGTCAACGAAGACGACAAGAAGAAGTACAAAGAGCTGCTGGCCACGGTCAAAGAGGAATACGAAAACATCGTCAAAAGTGAAGTGCAGCGTGCGATCTCTGCCGACGAAGACGCGATTCGCAACCTCTGCGGCAATTACATCGAAAATGTCAAAGCCTATACCCAAAAGGAAAAGGTCAAAAACAAATACACGGGCAATTACGAACAGCCCGATGAAAACCTGATGCGTGCGATCGAAGAAAAGATCGACATTCCCGAAAGTCGCAAAGACGACTTCCGCCGTGAGATCATGAACTATATCGGCGCCCTGGCGATTGAAGGCCGGACCTTTGAGTACAATACCAATGCCCGCCTGCAAAAAGCCCTGGAGCTGAAACTCTTCGAAGACCGCAAGGACTCGATCAAATTGACCAGTTTGCTCAGCAATGTGATGGACGAAAAAGCCCAACAGCAGATCGACATCGTCAAAGAGCGCCTGATCAAAAACTACGGGTATAACGAAGCGTCTGCCACCGATGTGCTCAACTTCGTGGCCAGTATCTTCGCCCGAGGTGATGTGAAGGATCGCTAAAACATGGACACCAAAATTGACAAGGATGTTGGGCGCTTTAAACGCATCATCCGTGGCAAGGTGCGCGAAAATCTGAAGAAATACATCTCCCAAGGTGAGATGATGGGCAAACAGGGCAAAGACATTGTCTCGATTCCCATTCCTCAGATCGACATCCCGCACTTCAAGCTCGACGGCAATAAAGGCGGGGGCGTGGGCTCCGGTGACGGCAAAGAGGGAGATCCGGTGGGTGGCGAAGAGGGTGAAGGCCAGGGTTCTGGCCAAGCCGGAGACAAAGAGGGCCAACACGCCCTCGAAGTCGAGCTGACCTTCGACGAATTGGTTGAGATCATGGCTGAAGAATTGGAGTTGCCCCGGATTGAACCCCGTGGCAGCGAAGATATCCAGAGCATGAAAGGCCGCTACCGGGGCATCACCCATGTCGGCCCCAATTCGCTGCGCCATTTCAAACGCTCGTATAAAGAGGCCCTCAAGCGCCAAATTGCCTCAGGTGAATACAATGCCGAAGACCCCATCATTGTGCCGATTCGCCAGGATTTGCGCTTTCGCTACCGCCAAATGGTACCCGAACCCCTCACCAATGCCGTGATCATCTTGATGATGGACGTTTCCGG
>CAZRFI010000230.1:6113-8275 GCA_964598905.1 uncultured Candidatus Sericytochromatia bacterium
GGATTATCAAAGAGCAATTGCTGCCCGCGTGTAACCTCTTTTGTTATGGTCAGGTCGAAAGCCGCTATGGCAGCGGCAAGTTTATCAAAGAGCTGACCAAACACTTTGCCGACGACGAAAAGGTCTCACTGGTCAAAATTGAAAACAAAGACGCGATTATCAAAGGGATCAAGACTTTTCTGAGCACAGGAAAATAAGTTATGCAACTCACCCCCGAACTCGAAGCCACACGCAAACAGATTGAATCTATAGCCAAAGATTATGGCCTGGATTTCTTTGAAGTGGTCTATGAAATGATCGACTTCGAAACCATGAACCAGATCGCGGCTTATGATGGTTTTCCCGTGCGCTATCCCCATTGGCGCTTTGGCATGGAATACAATAAGCTGAGCAAATCTTATGCCTATGGCCTCTCCAAGATCTACGAGTTGGTGATCAACACCGATCCCTGTTATGCCTATCTGATGAATTGCAACCGCGACGTGGACCAAAAGACCATCATGGCTCATGTCTACGCCCATTGCGACTTCTTTAAGAACAATGCCTGTTTTGCCCATACCAACCGCAAAATGATGGACGTGATGGCCAATCATGGTACCCAAGTTCGGCAGTATATCGAGCGCTTTGGCGAAGACAATGTCGAGGCCTTTTTAGACACCGCGCTCTCACTCGAAAACCTGATCGACTTCCACACCAACCATATCCGCAGGCAGGATAAAAAGCCTTACGGCTACGCTGAAGAGGCCATCGACCAAACCCCCAATTTCCGGCTGCGCTCCAAGCCGCATATGGAAAAATACATCAACCCCAAAGAGTATATCGAAGAGCAGGAGCGGCAGTACAAAGAGGAACAGCAGCGCCGCAAAGACCGTTTTCCCAACGAGCCGTATCGGGATATTCTGCTGTTTTTGATGGAAAACGCCCCGCTCGAAAATTGGCAGAGTGAAATCCTCTCAATTGTGCGCGACGAGGCCCTGTATTTTGCTCCTCAGCGTGCCACCAAAATCATGAACGAAGGCTGGGCCAGCTATTGGCACTCCGTGATCATGACCCAACGGGCCGCGACTGCCAGCGAAATTGTGGATTTTGCCGACTTACACTCGGGCACGATGGCCATGAGCGCCCGCCAACTCAACCCCTACAAAATTGGCCTGGAAATTTACAGAGATATCGAAGAGCGCTGGAATACCGGTCGCTTTGGCCGCGAATACGAAGAGTGCAGCTCTTACGAAGAAAAGCGCAATTGGGACAAAGCCCTGGGCCTGGGCCGCCAGAAGATCTTCGAAGTCCGCCGGGTTTACAGCGACGTGATGTTTTTGGATGAATTTTTGACAATGGAACTCTGTGAACGGCTCAAGCTCTTTACCTTTGAATACAATGGCTCCAGCGAGCAATACGAAATTGCCTCACGCCAGTATGAGGATATCAAGAGCAAGCTTTTGACAAGTTTGACCAATTTTGGCGAGCCCGCGATTGAAATTGTCGATGCCAATCACGACAACCGGGGCGAGCTGTATTTGGTGCACACCCACACGGGCGTGGACCTCAAACTCGATTATGCCCAAGACACCTTGGCCAATCTCTACAAGGTCTGGAAACGCCCGACCAATCTCGAAACAATCGTCGATGATCGGCGAAAACTCTTGAGCTACGACGGCAAAGAACACAGCAGCAAGATTTTGTGATTTTTGACACTTTGCGCTTAAAATAGAGTTTATGATTACTTCTATTTCTTTTGAAAACTTTAAATCATTGGATGCTTTTGATTTGGGTGGTATGCATTTTCACCTTTCGCCGTTCACCTGTCTAATTGGTTTAAATGGCTCAGGTAAAACCAGTCTGCTTCAAGGATTTGACTTTTGCAGCCAATTGATGAGTGGAACTATTGAAGAATGGTTAAAGAGACGAGAGTGGAAATCCAATGATTTACTCAACCACTTATCACAGCAGAGAGTAATCTATGGTGACATAGAATTTTATTTTAAAGAGCTGGGTGATATTAGCTGGACTTTTGCTTTTAATCCGTCTCTGATGAGATGTACTCATGAAGATATATTTATGGCAAAAGATCGCTCTCAGTTTGTTTTAGAAGACGGTCGGGTCTCACTTTTTTTCGGTTCAGGCAAAACATTTGAATATCCCAAAGGTTTAAGCTACAAAGG
>CAZRFI010000231.1:0-1288 GCA_964598905.1 uncultured Candidatus Sericytochromatia bacterium
CAAGACCTCAAAGCCGAGAGAATCACCTTCAGCCAGGCCTTTTCCGATGCCTGGGATCTGGAATTTTCGCAAGCTAAAATTGCCGATCTACAGATCCAGACCAGTGGGGACGATGGTATCGACCTGATGGATACCGTGCTGGATTTAACCCGCAGTGTGATTCAGGACAGCCAAGGGAATGGCATTTCAGCAGGGGAGCAATCCCAGGTCAAGGTCTCAGACAGCTTGATTGCCCGCTCAGGCACCGGCGTACTCGCCAAAAATGCCTCTGAGGTCAAATTGAGCCAGAGCCTGCTGTTTGAGAACCGCAAAGGCCTGGAAATTTACCAAGAGTCTCCCTTTTATCCCGGTTGGAGTCGCATCACGGGGAGCCAGCTGTTTATCTCGGGCGGTCAGCCACTGGCCTTGGATGGTGTCTCTGAAAAGGCCATTGCGCCGCCCGTTTATACCCAACTCGATACGGTCTCCGCCCCCAACACCGCGGCAAATGTGGCGGCAAAGCGTCTGCTGGCCCCTTTGTTGCAGCTGCTGGGCCTGTCTGAATTTAAGCAATTGCCAACTTGGCTGAATCAGCAGAATCGGGATAAACAGCCATGATACGCCGTTTTAACCGCTTTGAATTAAAATACCTCCTGCCTTTGAAAACGGCAGAAGCCCTCAAAGCTGATTTGGTTGGGCAAGTGGAGGCCGACAGCTTCAGTGGCAGCACAGGGTATCACGTCTGGAGCCTCTATTACGACAGCCCGCAATACGAATTTTTCTGGGACAAAATCGAAGGGCTCAAATTTAGACGCAAGCTGCGCATACGGGCCTATCCAGATTCAGAGAATCAGGCCTTGGAAACTGTGATGGTTGAGATCAAACAGCGCATCAACAAGACGGTACAAAAGCGCCGTTTGCGTCTGCCGCTGGAGAAAGCCTACGAACTTTGCACAGGGCAATTCAGTGGGGTGGACCTCGATCCGCTTGATGCCGCCGTGGTGGCCGAAGTCAAAGCCTTGGTGATCAACAAAAATGTGTCACCGAGTTGTTTGATCAGTTACCACCGCACAGCGTTTCACGGCAATGGCTACAATCCGGGCCTGCGTATCACCTTCGATACCGAACTTAAGGCCCGCTGCACCCAGCTGGTCCTGGATCCCTCCCCCGCTATCGCTGCAGAAAACCGCTATTTTATTCCCCCCGATTGGTGCATTTTGGAGATCAAGCTCAACGATCGGGTCCCCGACTGGCTCGCTTCGCTTTTAAATGCCCACAATTGTGAATTGCGCCGGGTGAGTAAATACTG
>CAZRFI010000231.1:1388-3378 GCA_964598905.1 uncultured Candidatus Sericytochromatia bacterium
CCCAATACCACACCCCGAAAGGATCGCCGCGCCATGAATCAATCTGTATCTACACTCTTAACCTTGGGTGACAGCTCGGGGGTCTTTAGCCAATTGGATATTCTGCTGGTGATGACCTTGAGTTTTTTTCTGACCCTGGTGCTGGGTTATGTCTACCGCATGACCCACAACGGGGTCTCTTATTCGCAGTCCTATGTGCAAACCCTGGTGATTATGGGCACGGTGGTGGCCCTGATCATGTTGATCATTGGCTCGAATATCGCGCGGGCCTTTGCCCTGGTCGGTGCGCTGTCGATTGTGAGGTTTCGCAATGCCATGAAAGAGACCCGTGATGTGGGTTTTATCTTTATGAGCATGGCGATTGGCATGGCCATCGGCACCCGCTTTTATTTGCTCGGCATCTTGGCCACTTTTTTGCTGGCTTTGTTTGTGGTCATTATGTTTAAAGGCAATCTCTTCGCCCGCGAAATGCAAGAGCGCATCTTGCGCATCCGCGTGCCACTGGAGCTGGAATACGAAAGTATCTTCCCTGCGATTTTTGAACCCCTGCTCAAATCCTGGCGCCTGGTCTCGCTTGAAACGGTCAGGGCAGGTGAACTTCAAGAAATTGTCTATTCGGTCGTGCTCCACAAAGACAGCTCACCCCAGCAATTATTGGAGGCCCTGCGCCAAACCAATGGCAATCAAAAGGTGACTCTTGTGATGGGTCAACAGGAGGTGGATCTTTAGCGAATGCCCACCCATCCCCATTTTTTGTCCCTGCAAGGATTTTCAAATACCCCTGACGTGAAAGGAATTTTCAAATGTCTCATCACAAAAGAACCCTGATAGCCACTTCTCTGGCTTTGTCACTTGCCTTGGGTCTGTTGGCCTGCCAAAACTATTCCCTTTTGGGCAAAAACAATGCTGTGGGCCGTCCTGCTGGCTGGAGTGAAGTTTCCCACGGCAATGACACGGCCCCAGATTATGCACGGGTCTTTCCCCAAGATCAGGTCAAACGCATTGAGATCAAAATTGCCGCTCAAGACTGGAAGCTGATGCAAGACAATATGACTGAACTCTTTGGCAGTGGGGGCAGCGGGCCAGGGGGTGGATTTGGACCCGGTGGACCCGGTGGAAATTTTACGCCCCCGGCAGGGTTTACCCCGCCTGAGGGATTTGTCCCGCCAGAAGGCTTTCCGGGCATGCGCCCAGGTGGCGGCGGTGGAGGGGCGCTTGAATTCTCAGAAGAGGATCCCATTTACCGGCCAGCGACGATCAGCTTTGAAGGCCAGACTTGGAATTATGTCGGTATTCGCTACAAAGGCAATTCCTCCTTGCGGTCCTCTTGGGGACGCACCCTCAAAATGCCCTTCCGCTTTGACTTTGACGAATTTGAATCAGAGCACCCTGAGATCAAGAATCAGCGCTTTTTTGGCTTTAAACGGCTGACCTTTTCAAGTGGATTTAGCGACAATTCCCTGATCCGTGAAAAAGTGGCGGCAGATATCTTCCGCAAAGCTGGGCTGCCCTCTGCTCAAACCGCCTTTTACCGGGTCTATTTGGACTATGGCGAGGGTTCAAAATACTTTGGCCTCTATACCATGGTCGAAGCCCCCGACAAACCCATGTTGGCCACGCAGTTTAAGAATGCCGATGGCAATTTATACAAACCCAGTGGCAATGGGGCTAAATTTGTCACCTTTGACCAAAAGGCTTTTCCCAAAAAAAGCAACGAAACGACTTCAGATTGGCAGGACATACAAAATATTTTCTCGGCCTTACACGCCTCACGCAGCAATCCCGCGCAGTGGCGATCTGGGCTTGAAAAGGTCTTTGATGTCGAAGGCTTTCTCAATTGGCTGGCGACCAATACCCTGATCCAAAGCTGGGACACCTATGGCCGTATGGCACACAATTATTACCTCTATGCCGATCCCGGTGACGGTCTTGTACATTGGATTCCCTGGGACAATAATATGGCGCTGTCGGGTTCAGGTCGCCCAGATGG
>CAZRFI010000231.1:3478-8247 GCA_964598905.1 uncultured Candidatus Sericytochromatia bacterium
ACCCCAGCTCCCACCCGCACGCCCCCACCCGGCTTTCAGGGCGGCCCCGGCGGAGGGATGGGAGGTCCCGGTGGTGGGGCCTTTTCATTCGAACTGACCGCCCAAGAGGTCAACGAGAGTTGGCCCCTGATTCGCTATTTGATTGACGATCCGGTCTACCATGCCAAATATGTGGCCTATGTCGACAAAGCCCGCAAAGAGGCCTTTGCGATTGAACCGACCCAAGCCATGTACCAAAAGGCCCACAACCTGATCCGGCCTTTTGTCGTCGGATCCGATGGCGAGCAGAAAGATTCAACACTTCTGAGCAGCCCTGAGGCCTTTGAAACGTCACTGGAACAGCTCAATACCCACCTACAGGCCAGGCATGCAGCTGCTGATACGTTTTTGAAGAAATAGCTTGTTATTTCCCCACCCAAACGGGTGCGGTCCAGACATCATCAAAACTGCCATCGGCATTGGTTTGGGTGATTTTGACAAAGGCGTAATTTTCAACTCCGGGCTCAGGTCGCCAGAGAAAAGAAAACTGGCTCTGGCCAGGGTTGAGGTTTTCCTGGGCAATGGGCACTGCCGTGCCTTTGCCTGGGACATCGGCAAAGATTTGCAAGAGATAACGGGCCTGGGGTTCGTCCTTGTCGATCATCTGCACTTCGAGTTTGACTTCACCCGTGGCAGGGAGTTCTGAGCCCATGTATTGACCATTTGCGGTAAAATACACGGCCAGGTTTTGATCCTCTGAGGCAAAGACGCGGCGGGCGCGCAGGGCCTCATAAACCCCTTCTGGGGTGAGTTCGCTGGCTAAAACACCCGTGCGGCCAGGATGCAAACTGCCCCAATGGGCAAAGTGATTGTCCTGATCGGCCGTTGGGGCCAATTTGAAGCCCTGATTGAGATAGAAGAAATAATCTTCTTCCATGTAGGCTTCGGCTTTGGCGATCGGTTTGGGATTGGTGCCAGGGCCGTTGAGGATTTCGATGCTGCGCACCCAGGGGTTGGCTGCTGCGGCTAAGGCCTGAAAATTGCGGTTGTAATCGTCGTAGCCGTAATCGTTAAACAGATCGGATTTGAGCACACCAAAGGGCAAAAGCCTTGCTTCAGACTGCTTGTGGTCGGCATCGTCGCTCATCAGAATGGCTGGTTGGGCTTTTTTCTCGGCCAGCCCCATGTCCCGTTTGAAATTGGGGTGGTTCATTTGCACAAACGCCACTTCTTTGTGGGCGGGCAGCCATTTTTCGTAGAGCGTTTTAAAATCCCCATTGTTTACATCGACAATCGTAGCGGCATTAAAAATATTGACGTGATTGCCACTGGAGATCGTTGAAAACTCCTGGCCATACAAAGCCGCAAATTTACCCGCTTGCGAAAATTCTTTGGCATTTTTTTTCAGATCTTCGTAACGATCTGGGGTTAAATGGATGCCATCACTGCCCCCTGCGGCAGCGTGATTGTGTTCGGTCACGGCCATAAAATCCAGGCCATTGCCAATGGCGGTGCGATAGGCCTCGCGGGGGTTGAGAATGCCGTCTGAATAAGAGGTGTGGGCATGTAAATTGCCGAAATAGGCCCGATAGGTCTTGTTGGGGGCTTTGGCTCGGGCTTGAGCCAGATTTAAGGCCTGAACACCTGCCGGTTGAAAAGACAGAGGCGAACGCGGAGCAGAAACCTGGCAAGCAGCCAGCAAAAGCATCAAAACCGAAGACAGACGAGGCAGCAATTGGGGCATTCAGGGGTCCTTTCGGGCAGGCAATTTAAGCCTGGGCATGAAAATATATTAGCACTTTATGCGTAAAAAGCCAAATCTAATCGAGATGTTCGTCGTATGAGCTGTGAAATTCCCTCTGACGGGCAGGGAACTGGCTGTGGGGAATCTGACGGATGCCTGCAGGGGGTGGCACTTTGAGACTTAAATCTCCGACCACAGCCACCACCAAGCGGGTCCCCAGCGTGAGGTAATCAAGGTTGATGGTTTCAAAGGTATCGCCCCGACGGTGATAATGGGGGGTCATGTCGCCATTGGTATACTCTTCGGAGAGGCAAACAGAGGGAAATCCCTCTTTGTGAAAGGACTCGTGGTCAGATTGACCTGTATTCGTGCGGTCGAAGGGCAGATTGAGGCCATGGCTTTTGTTGACCATCTGGTAATAATCCCACAAAATGCCGTCTGGCTGGGCCACTTCAATCGCTTTGTCTTTGTCTGCATCCCAGCCCAACATGTCGATATTGTGCATGCTGGTGATTTTCATTCCCTGTTTTTTCAAATCACGGGCCAAAGCCCGGCTGCCGACCAGACCCAGCTCTTCTTCGTCGAACCAGGCAAAGAGAACATTGACCTTGCGGCCTTTGAGTTCTTTTAAGACCGCAGCGGCTTCGAGCACAGAGACAGAGCCAGACGCATTGTCGTCGGCCCCAGCGTTGCGCACGGAGTCTAAATGTGCGCCGACCACAATGTATTCATCGCTGGGGGTCTCGGCCATCAGACGGGCCATGATATTGCTGCCATTGGTGCGGTAAGTGTGGAGTTCGGGTTTATACCCCAGGGCTTCGAGACTCTGGGTCAGGTAGGTGCGGGTCAGAGCCCGACCTTGGGGGGTGCCCCGTTCCATGATAATGCCGTCTGAGCCAATTGGAGCTTTGCCCGTTAAGGCCAAGAGGTGTTTTTCCATGCGGGCCTTTTCAACCCGGTTTTCGATCAAGGCCGAACGTCCGGCGGACTGGGCCTGCAGCGGAGCAGAACGAACCAGAGTGGGATTTAAGCTGCTGCCAGCACAGGCATTGAGCAGAGCAAGGGCAGAGAGAGTGAGTGGCAAACGCTTGAATTTCATAGACACCTCGAATTAGACTCCAACCTTTGTGTTATCGCTGGATAGACAAGCGTTCTTGCTTATAAATTAATGTTTTCTTAAATTTATTTTAACCACAGATAGGTGTTCCCGCCTTTTCACAAAAAAGGCCCACCTGAAAATGTTCAGGGGGCCTTTAATCCGGGGGGTTAAGACTTAAAAACCAAAGCCACCGAGCGGGTTGGCACCTTTGATCACGTCTTCAGCAATTTTGCCATCAGCCGTTTTACAGGTTTTGCGAATTTCGTTGTTGTATTCCAAATCGCTGACCGTCCAACTCGAGGCGCCCATGTCACGTTTGGCTGAGATATTAATGGGACAATTAAAGACCGCTTCCATTTTGGTCGGAATCGGCAAGGCCTCCATGGTGGTGTTCATGACCGCCTGAATTTTCATAATCACAGTCATTTCGGCTTGAATATACTCAGACTTGTCTTTTTCAACATAATTCCAATTAAATACGGGTTTGCCTCCCTCTGCCAAGGCGAATTCAATCACCTTCGAACCTTCAAAATTGACCTTGCGGCCACCATAAGATGTGGGGTACAAAAGTGTTTGCGAAATGCCCTGAGCGCGGGTTAAGTCATAGGGTTTTTCGGTATTAAATTTTTCCACAGCCGGGGCAAACAAAACTTTGGGGTCAAGAGAGGCTGCAAAGGTCGGGGGTTCGAGCTTCAATGTGGCCTGGCCCAGTGATTTGCCCAAAGCTTGCCATCGGGTTTCTTGCACCCAGCCATTGTTCTGCCAGACAGTTTTGCCTGTGTAATCTTTGCGGTAAAAAAGTGAGGTAAAAGCCAAGTCATCTTCGCTGGTAGCTCTGTAGAGTGAGAGATCAATCGCCCCTTTGCGCATGCTGGCATTCAACGAAGATACCCCCCCCCACGTTGTGTCAGCGGAGGTCACAGCCAGATCAAAATTGGGCCAACTGTGGGCTTTTTCGAGATCTGGAAAGGCTGAGCCTTTTTTAAACGGTTTGGCTTTGAGAGTCTGGGCCTGATCCAGACCACTCCATTGGCCCGCAAAAACCTGTTTAAAGCTAGCACCGCCTGTGTTCACTGTCACGCTCAGCTCTGACAATTTGTCGAGGGGAATTGAGGTGACGGCTTTGCCATTGTGGCTAAAAACGATGCTGGGAGCAGCGGCCAGAGAGGGCAGAGCACTCAAAGCCAATAAAGTGGTGCTTAAAAGAGCCAGGGATTTTTGTTTGAAGGTGAACATCAGAAACTCCTCGTATTTAAAATATTTTCTTCTTTGACTATGATTCATTGAGAACACTGAGTTTACACATAATTTAATCATTTTAGGGTGCTACCAGTGTAGACAATTTCTGTCTGAAAGCAAAGTACGCAATGAATAGGTTAATTTTCACTTTATGGCTTTTTTTGGGGTGGGCCCGGTCAGCAATAACCAGGTGAGATCGTCCACCTGGCCCGTGGCTGGAATTTTCCACTGGGTTTGAAACGCTTTTAAGGCTGATCGGGTTGTGTTGTCCCAATGGGTAGGGAGATCTTTGAGGTATTTTTCACGCAGCAAAATCTCTTGTACTTGTTTCTGTAAAAAGCGGGGAGATTCAGTATCGACCGATGGCAATGGGCGATCTGTTAAAACAACACCATGGGTCTCTTTGAGCTTTTTGCGAAATTGTTCAGCCGTGAGTTTGCCTTTGCCTGAAACAGGGTCAATGATCAGAATATTGCCTTTTGTATCGCTGCCATAGGTCAAAATGGAATGGGTAATCACAAAGAGATCAACTGAAACCATGGCTGGTCGTTGCATCCGCGCCAGATGCTCGGGCAATACCGAAACATAATGGCCAAACAGGCCATATTTGCGCAAGCCATTCAGCAATTGAATTTGAGAGGTGCCCGAATCGCGGGTGCCCAAAATACGCGCCACTTCTTTTTCTGTGGCTTCTATCTCAAAAAGCCG
>CAZRFI010000232.1:0-8192 GCA_964598905.1 uncultured Candidatus Sericytochromatia bacterium
ACCGGGGGTTTTATTTTTTCTAAATACGTGGTCATTCACCCATGGCCTCACCGATGCCTCTTCCCACAACTGGAAAATGAGCAATCAGGGCCGGATTCAAGGGTTGGGTCATGCGTGGCATGCGCAAACGGCGGTTTTCAAGGGCCGTTTCAACCAATGAGAACATTTTCGTTAGGGCTTCTTGCTCCTGATGCGAAATACCTGAATCGGCCCGGCGGCCAATCAGACTGGCTTTTAAGGCATCCATTTCGTCTGAACGCAAGCGCCGCAATTGCGAAGCAAAACGCTGCAAAGCCAATTTGGATACCAAGGGGTGTTGGTTGTTCAAATCTGCCAAGGTTTCAGCCACAAGGCTTTCAGCCAAAGGCAACTGAAAAACGGGGTTTTTATTCTCAAAATTCATGGATCATATCCCTCTTTACTCTACAAGGTTAACCATCTGTTAACCGATATCTCTAATATAGTCTGCTTTGTATTCAAATTGAAGCAGAATCACAAACATAAAACAGATTGTTAATCGTGATTTAATATTTCTCCATCCATAAACAACTAGACTGTTTTGAACCCATTTGGTTCCAAACAAAAAGCCCGGCTGAGCCGGGCGGAAGGTAAATAGAGAGAGCGGGACTTTTTCGAAAGTGCGAATGCTACTGTGCTTGTTTCAGCACTTGCAGTTGATTCATTTCATTGGGCATCACATCCCAATGGCGGGGCATTGGGAAGGGTTTGGGCATGGGGATTTCATCAATTGGGAAAGGACGGGGACGAACGGGAAAGGGGCGTCCGGGCTGGCGATTTTCGGAGGCAGCGTCAGCCAGATTGTACATTTTTTGCAAGACATTGCGATCACTTTGAGATGCATCTGGGCTGGACATTTTGGCGACAATGGCATCTTTCACATCATCGAGTTCACCGGGGGTCATGCCACGCAATTTGGATGTAAAACGCTGCATAGCCAGATTGGAAACAAGCGGGTGATCATTGCGTACATCGCTCAAGGTTTCTTCTACGAGAGATTTAGCATCATTTTGAAAGAAATCTGTGATTGAAACGCTGGGTTTTCCAGGAATTGGGCGAATACATTTTTCGTCAATGAAACATTTGGGGGTAGCTTGCAAATCTTTTTCAAACTCTTTGGGGGCGGCTACTGCGGGCTTGCCAGGATGGGCTCTGTGAATTTCAGCACTTGCACGATTGGAAGAGATAGCCGCAGGAGTTTGAATTTGCATATTAATTTCCCTCTTTAAATTGTTTGTTAACCATGATTTAACTATAGACGCTCTTTCTCTGATTCTGGCTAGCTCAAACAAAGGCAGAAAATAATCTTAATCTTTTCTCAATAGAATTTAATACTACTTCAAATTTTATTAAATACTGAATAAATCAGGCAATCTAAGCACCCCCTCAAAAAAGCGGATTGTGCTAAAATCAGGGCATGAAAACCTCCAAATCTGCCTTTGACTCAATCCATCACAGCGATCAAAGCCTGGAAGATGCACAAAAATCACGCAGCACAGCCATTCGTTGGTTGATGGTCTCGGGCTTGTTGACCATTTTTCTCTGGCAAATTCCCTTTGGCAATTATCTGCTCTACCCCTTTACGATTTTGGCCACTTGGTTTCACGAAATGGGGCATGGCATGACGGCTTTGTTACTGGGTGGGCAATTCCACTCATTGCAGATCTATGCCAATGGTTCAGGGGTGGCCTTTCACTCCGGCAGCAATTTACTTACCCGTCCTTTGGTGGCGGCTGGGGGACTCATGGGCCCGCCCATTGCGGGTGCTTTTTTTATTCTGGCTGGGAGTAAATTAAACCTGTCTCGCTGGGTTTTGGCGGGACTGGGCACAGCCTTGCTGCTCTCAACCTTGATTTGGGTCCGCTCTCCTTTTGGTTGGGCCATGCTTCCGTTGATCGGCCTGCTCTTGCTCGTGACAGCCAATAAAGGCAGCGCCGGTTTGCAACAAATGACAGTCCAATTTTTGGGCGTTCAGGCCTGTTTGGGCACCTTCCGTCAATTGGACTATCTGTTTATGAACCAGATCAATATGAATGGTCGGATCATGTACTCAGATACAGGGCAAATGGCCCAAAGCCTTTTATTGCCCTATTGGATCTGGGGCAGCCTGATCGCTGTCTTTTCCTTTGTATTGCTCTTTGGCAGTGTTCGGATGGCGTATGGCCGCAAAAAAAGCTGATTTCTCGCTTTTTGAAAGCTTAACTTTGCTGGTAGAACAATTAAGCGCGCAGACATTGACTGCCAAATCACTTTCAATTCAGACGAACAAACCTGCACCCGTCAAGGAAAAAGCAACCCCAATACCTGCTCGCGAAAATTTTTCCATTTTGGGATTATTGCTGGCCCTCATTGTCTGTTTGAGCCTCTGGCATTTAACTTGGACCTTTTTCAAAATGGGCTTGCCCTTTGTACATCGGGCAGGGGAGATTCAAACAGTTTTTCAAACAATGGGATGGAGTGCCTGTTTATGTGGCTTGCCTGTATTGTTGGCATTTTACAATCATTTTCAATTTGAAAATGGTTTCAAAGCCTTGCCGTCTGAAGATTGGCAATCACTCATCACAAAAGTGATGGGGAATGGGGCCTTGGTCTTAATGCTTTGGACGGGTTTGCTACATTTCAATTACAGCTCCCCAGTGGGGCAGCCAGAAATGTATACCGTAAGCGAACGCGAAAGTAAGGGCAAAGCGGGTTTAACTACCCAATTGAGCTTGAAAGCCAACGATTCTGCGTTTGAAAAAAATCTCAAGCTTGAAATTTTGCCTCAACAACTGGGCCTAAGCCCTCAAGATATTCGCAGGGGTGATCAGGTATTTGTCACCCTCGAAAAGGGCCGTTTTGGTATCAATTGGATTTCTAAGTTGCAATGGCTGCCCCAAAACTCCCGATTAAAACAGGACAAACGCCTGCTTTGGCCCCAAAAAATTGACCTTTTGGCTTTATAAAGGTTGTGACAGCAAAGCTCTTCCCTAAGGCTTAAGCCATTCCCTATGGACTCAGGGGCGATTCAGGTAAAATGAACGTATTGCAAATCAAGGAAATACCATGTTAACCCTCTCTCAGCCCGAATCCTCCCTGCGCGATTTTAGCCCCAAACCCGAAGCCTATTTGGTCGAAATTTTTTCAGCCATTCAAGGTGAAGGCCCGATTGTGGGAACCCGCCAAATTTTTGTGCGTTTTTTGGGCTGCCATATTCAATGTGCCTATTGTGATACCCCCGCCACCCACACCAAACAGCGCCACTGCCGTGTTGAGCGTACACCGGGTTTGCGGGATTTTGAGTCGATAGCCAATCCGCTGCCCGTCAATCAAGTTTTGGAAATCATCGAAGGGCTGGAAGCCTTTCCGGGTTTACACGACAGTATATCCCTTACGGGTGGAGAACCCTTGCAACATATCCGTTCTCTCAAGGCCCTGTTCCCATTATTAAAACCCCGCTTTCAGCTCTATCTCGAAACCGATGGTATTTTGTGGCAAAACCTCGAAGCCTCTATTGATCAAATAGATCACGTGGGCATGGACATGAAATTGCCCAGTGCCACTGGCTTACAACCCTATTGGCAAGAGCACAGCCGGTTTTTGCCCATTGCAGCGCGCAAAGAAGTCTTTGTCAAATTGGTCTTTAGCAAAGACAGTTCTCTCGAAGAATTAGACTCAGCCTTGGAGATCATTGCGGGTGTGGACAAAGATATCCCTTTGATTCTCCAGCCTGTGACCCCTTATGGCATCGTGCGCCACCCCCCCAGTCCTGAGCAAGTTCTGAGCTGGCAAAGCCGGGCCAAACAGATTTTAAAACACGTCAGGGTCATTCCCCAAACCCACAAAATGATTGGACAAATTTAATGTCATTGAGTGCTCTTTCCCCACTGGATGGTCGCTATGCCGAAGAGACTTCCCCCCTGCGCGCCGTTTTTTCGGAAGGCGCGCTGATCTATTACCGCATTCATGTCGAATTGGTCTATCTCTCCCAGCTCTTGCCTTTTTTGGGCGTACCTCTGCCAACAGATTTTGCTTCAGTTTTGCAAAAGATTCACGCCACACCAGGGCTGATTCAGGCGGTCAAAGAAAAAGAAAAAACCACCCGCCACGATGTTAAAGCCGTGGAATATGTGCTCAGCGATTGTTTCACACAGGCTGGGCACCCAGAATTGGTCAAATGGATTCACTGGGGATTAACTTCTGAAGACGTGAACAATCTGGCTTGGGGTTGCATGTTGCAAGCCGCGCACGAAGAAGTTTTTGTTCCCCTGTGGTTGAATCTCTTGGCGCAATTGAAGGACTTTGTTGCTTCCACTGCAGCTATCCCCATGCTGGCTCGCACCCACGGCCAACCTGCCTCGCCCACCACGATCGGCAAAGAGTATGCGGTTTTTGCCCGGCGACTTTTAGATGAACTCAAACATCAGGCCACGCTTGTGCCCGTAGGGGGCAAACAAAATGGCGCCACTGGCAATTGGCATGTCTTTGAGAGTTTTTACCCACAACTCAATTGGCTGGCCTTTTCAGAGCGTTTTGTGACGACTTTGGGTCTCAACTGGGAACTGATGACAACGCAGATTGTGGTACGTGAAAGCCATGCGCGCTATTTTGACAGCCTGCGCCGCCTTTCGAGTATTTTGATCGATGCCTCCCGCGATAGCTGGTTTTACGTTTCGTTGGGTTATTTTAATCTCAAACGTCGGGACGCTCAGGAAGTGGGTTCCTCAACCATGCCCCACAAGGTCAATCCGGTTAATTTTGAAAATGCCGAGGGCAATTTGGAATTGGCCTCTGTCTTGCTTGACTTCTTGAGCAATAAACTGACCAAATCCCGCTTGCAACGGGATCTCTCCGACAGTACCGTGCAGCGCAATCTGGGGGTGGCCCTTGGTCATGTCTTGCTGGGTTGTCAGAGCTTTATGCGCGGTTTAAACCAGCTAGAACCCCGCCGAGAGTATTTAGAAGCTGAACTCAACCAACATTGGGAAGTTTTGGCTGAACCCTTGCAACATGCTTTGCGTCTGGCAGACCGCGAAGTCCCTTACGATCAGATTCGCAGAGCCACCCAGGGCCAGCAATTGACCCAAGCGGGTTTTGAGCAATTGCTCGAAGAACTCAAAATAACCCTGCCTCTGACAACACCCGCAGCGTATATTGGCAAGGCAGTCATATTGGCCGAACAAACAGCTGCAGAAATAACGCACTACCTCAATGACCATCTCCTGAATGAATCCGAGACAGCTTCGGGTGTTTAAATCTGGCAGGGGCCTTTTAAGTTGATTGAGGAATGAGCATCCGTGCCAGGGCTGCTAGTTCTGGCAAACCAAGGGTCTCTCCACGCAATTGCAAGTCCCAGCTTTTTTCCAGGCTGGGCCAGACTGCTTCAGAGAGATCCAGCGAGCGCAAAACATTGCGCAGGGTTTTGCGGCGCAATTGAAATATCCGCGTCACCAATTGCCAAAAAAGAGCTTGATCGGCAATTTCAACCACGGGTTGAAGCCGCGGGCGCAGGTGAATCAAAGCCGAATCGACCTTGGGTCTCGGCGAGAAAAATTCTTTTGGTAAAATCGCCAAAACCTCAGCCTCTGCCGCTATATTGATTGTAATATTAAAGACGCCATAGTCTTTGCTGCCAGGGGGGGCGACCAACTTTTGAGCCACCTCGTTTTGGACCATCATATAGATATCCGAAAAATAAGGCAGGTCGGGGTGGACACCCTTTTGACGCAGCCCCTTTTCGTTGAGCACTTTCATTAGAATATCTGAGGTCAGGTGGTATGGAATATTTGCCACCAATTTGCGTTTGGCCAGTGGGGCCCTTTCGCACCAAGGCTCCAAAGGCCAGCGCATAAAATTGCCGCCAATTAGCTCGATTCGGTCATCATGGGACAATTCAATTTGCAGCAATTCCAACAATTCGCGGTCAATTTCAATCGCCGTGAGATGTTTGACCCTTTCAATCAGGAGTTGGGTCAAAACCCCTGTCCCTGGTCCAATTTCAAGTACATGGTCCTTGGGCTGGAGTTTCATCATGTCGACACAGACCGAAAGCGTGTCGCTATCTGTAAAAAAGTTTTGGCTGTATTTGCGCTTGGCGCGAGGCGTGTAATTCATGCTTTCAGTGTAACGTATTTTGCGGCTCAGGGCATGGGTTCGCTGGACTGCCTGGACTGGTTTGACTGTATGGACAGCCAGTCCAGGCTGCTGGGCAAGAGGTCATATTCACCTGTTTGGGCAGCAGGCCAGTTTTGGTTTTGCATCTGCTTGAGCAGTGCTGGCAAGAGGGCTAAATAGCGCTGATCAAACTGCGTGGGGGGATGTAATGACCAGATCGGTTCTGATGCAGGGCTATAATCTAAACGGTAACGACCTTGAGACTGCATAAACCTGGTTAAAATCACCTCCACCAACTCAGCATAAGGTGGGTTCCACCCAGGATCTCCCAACTGCGCGGGCAGACGAAGGACATAGGGCAAGGCCTGAACCAAGGCACTGCGCCGGATTAAAAAACAGCGGCTGGTAAATTGGGCCTGCTTTTGCTGAAATTCTATGCCCAAACGTGCTATCACATGTGCTGTCATATGTGCTGTCATATGTGCTGTCATATGTGCCGGCGGTCCCCCAGGGGGAGCAACACAGAGACAGTCGGCATGTCTTGCGAGTAGGTTTAAAGCAGCAGCAATCCAAGCCGGCGCAGTCCCGCCAAAGAGCATATCTCCATCAAGGTGTAAAACCAGGTCATGAGATGCACATTCTAGCCCGAGAAAATACGCTGCAAAGGGCCCACCGCGAAAATCTTTGCGTGGCATCGGGGGCACCAGGGTTGGCTGAGCAGGCTGAACAGATTGAACAGGTAGAACAGATTGAACATCTGGATTGACAAAATAGCGCAAACCCAAGGCCTCCAGTGTGGAAGCTGCTTCGGGTCCGCGCAAATCAACGGATTTTTGCATCAATTCAGGCCAATCTGTTTGCAGGGCCGCCTGAAAAGCTGGCAAGAGTTCCAAACATTGCTTCCACTGGCGTTGACCTTGTTCCGTCTGGATTTTGGGGCCGGGGTCGAGATCCCAGAGCAAAAGGCTTTCAGCACAATGCGCTGACCAAAATTGCAATTGGTGGGGCAGCACCAAACAGGCATGGGGCAAATCCCAAGGGGTGAGGCTGATCTGAAGGGTGATCGGATAGGGTGTTTGCTTGCTTGACATGGTTTTTTCCTGTAAACAGAAGCATAATGGCCAGTCAGGCATTTTGACAAATCCCAGCATTTAGTTTATGCTTAAATCATTCAACATTAAATTAATAGTAGAGGTGTTTTATGTCCACACTCACACCCTTGATTCCCCACAGCAAAGACCTCGGCGACGGCGTGGTGATTGAACGCTATCTGCCCCATTTGCCCAGGCCCAAGGTCGGCCCCTTTGTCTTCTTTGACTATTTGCCCCAAATTCAATTTGAAGCGGGCACGGGAACCGACGTGCGCCCCCACCCCCATATAGGGCTCTCGACCTTGAGTTATCTCTTTCATGGCCGCATGCACCACAAAGACAGCCTCGGCTACGATATCATCCTCTCTCCCGGCGATGTGTTGTTGATGAGCAGTGGCAAAGGGATTGTGCACTCCGAGCGCACCCCTCAAGAAGATCGCCTGCAGCCCCATAGCATCCATATGGTTCAGTTCTGGCTGGCCCTGCCCCAGAGCCATGAAGAAATGGAGCCCAAAGTCGGCCATGCCACCCAGCCCGATTTGCCTTTTTGGCAGGTGCAAGCCGGTCTCTCAGCCCGTTTGGCGATTGGCACTGCCTTTGGCCAGAAAGCGCCTGTCAGCTCCCTCTTGAATCCTTTTTTGGTGGACTTTGAGGCCAGCACTGCCGGGAGTTATACCCTCGAAAGTGATGAGCGCGAATCGGCCCTGTTTTTGATCTCAGGCAGTCTCGAGGTCAATGGCGAGACCTTTCGCGAACCGGCCTTTGTGGTTTTGGAATCGGATCAGACCTTTGAAATTAACTATCCCGCAGGCAGTCGCTTTCTCTGGCTGGGCGGGGATCCCCTCGATGGCCACCGAATCGTCTGGTGGAATTTGGTCGCCTCCCGGCCTGAACTGATCGAAGCCGCCAAAGAGCGCTGGCGCAAAGGCGAGTTTGCGATGGTGGCGGGCGATCAGGAGTTTATTCCTTTGCCGGAGCAGTGATTCAACA
>CAZRFI010000233.1:0-8068 GCA_964598905.1 uncultured Candidatus Sericytochromatia bacterium
GGGGCTCAGGTTGTGGGTGTAAATCCAGTTTGGCATATGTTCTGAAAATCTGTCTAAAATCTGTATGAAATTTGTATGAAGTCACAATAGTAGGCTAGAATAATACCACATCACGCATTGAAACTCGAAGTTATATGGGCCAAGACACTGAACAGGGGCTGAGTACAGGGCGCTTCTCGCCGATTAAGGCAGAGCGCTTCTATTTCTGGTCTGTACTTATTTTGGGCCTGCTCGTCTTTGCTTATTCCTGCCGCAATACCCATGCCTTTTGGGCCGTCAATGGCTGGGACTTTTTGGTCTTTGCGCTTTTGAGCATTTTGGCCGAACAGACCTATGTCACCCTGCCCCATGGCAGCAAAATTTCTGCCAGTTTTTCGGTCTTGCTCACGGGGCTTTTGCTCTTTAATGCACCCGTGGTCATTGTGCTGGCCGCTTTGGGTAATTTTTACACGATCTTGATTGTTCAGCGCCGGGGCTGGGATATCGCCTTTTTTAATATGGCTCAATACGCCATTACCTATGGCGCGGCGGGGGCTGCCTTGATGGCGGCAGATGCGCGCATGGGCATGGTGCTTTCAGATCTGCCGCTTTTACACATGATGGTGTCTGCGGGCGCAGCCACGCTGACCTATCTGCTGATCAATATTCCGCTGGTCAATGGCTTTGTCGCGATCAAAAGCCAAATTGGTTTGACCTGGAAAAAGTGGTTCAAGTCGCTGCTGGTTTTCCAAGAAGACAAAGTTGAAATTACCCAAACCCTGTTTTTCTTTCCGATAGCTGTGATGGTGGCCTCCTTTTACCAGCGCGATCACAATTTGGTGATTTTGGGCGTGCTGATGGCCCTGATTCTGGGCGGTCTCAAGTTTATTGATCAACGCCGCAGTATGGAAGAGCAAAACGACAAACTGCGCACACTTTACGAGATCAACAAAGAATTGGGTGAGTTTATTCTGCACGAGGCCGAGGTCGAGATCACCCAAAAAGATCTGTTCCACAATTTGCTCAAGCAGCGCAATTACCAACAAATTGCCCGGGTGATCTCCAATCAGCGCTGCTCAATCTACCGGGTCGAACACCTCGGCGAAGATTGGCGCATCGTCCACGAAGTCTCGGATCATATCCCTGAACCCGAAAAAAACTTTCACATGGAAGACGATGGCCCCCTGCAGGACATGGTTCACAGCAAACAGGGGGTGATTCACAACCATCTCGGTCATTTGCCCCTGCCGTACGTGCTCTGGAAAAAAGCTTACAAAGCCTTTATTGCCCAGCCGATTCTGCTCGACGACACCGTGGCGTATATCATGGTGATTTTTCGGGAGCATATGGAGCCCTTTAGCGAGCGCGATGAGCGCATGCTCAAATTGCTGATCAAACCGATGGAAATCACGCTCAAAAATATCCAATTGCGCATGAAAATTCAGGAACAGGCGATCAAAGACGGTCTGATGGGCGTGTTTAACCACCGCTACCTGAAAAACAAGATGGAAGAAGAGCTCAACCGCTCCAAACGCTATAAAAAGCCGCTTTCGCTGATTATCTGCGATGTGGATTATTTTAAAAAATTCAACGATACCCACGGCCATTTATTGGGCGATCGGGTGCTCAAAGAAATTGCCGGTATTTTGCAAGATTCCGTGCGTGAAACGGATATTGTGGCCCGCTATGGGGGCGAAGAATTGGGCATACTCTTGCCCGAAACCCCTTTGAGCGCGGCCTGTGAGGTGGCTGAACGCATCCGCCGCAACGTGGCAAGTTATCCCTTTGTGGGCAAAGACAACCAGACCGTCTCGCTCTCGATGAGCATGGGCGTGACCTGTACTGACGACGACCCCAATTTACAGGTTTCGGAATTGATTGTCAGAGCTGACACCGCTCTCTACAAAGCCAAAAACCAAGGACGCAACCAAATCTGTCAGGCCGAGGTCGAAGAGGGCAAACTGATCATCGAGACCTATTCCCGCGGGGCCTCGCCACGGCCAGCGGATGCTGTTGCCGTGCTGCCCGCCGATTTGCGCCCAGAGACACGTCAAATCTGGCTCGAAGCCCTGGACAAAGACGCCCCTCAGCTCATGGCGAGTTTAACCGATTTCATTCATGCCCAGGCCGATCTTAAGCCGGTCTACCAGACCTATTTCTTGAATAAAATTTTGCCCCAGTTGCCTGAATTGTTCCGCTTGTATGTGCAGACGCCGCGCATGTCTAACGGTCCCAATGCCTGGGGGGAAGCGGTTCAGCAGGCCCTGATGCTCTGGAAGCAACGGCTTCAGAACAAATTGCAACACCAATCCCATGTTTTGCTCCTCAATGAACTCTGCTTGCAGGCCTACCGCCATTTTGTCGAACAGGCCTTGGTCCTGCCCATGGCTGAGCCCGAGAAAAAATTTATTTTTGAAATTTGTTATGCCTTTTTCAAAGAGGTCAGCATGGTGCTGCTGCAAAGTTCCTGCAGCTATCTCGAAGAGCAGCGAACCCAAAGCATGCATCTGCTGGAAGCTGTGCGTGGGCTCAATCAATTTCAAACCGGCCTCTTGGGTGAAGAAGAATTGCTGGAACATGTCTTAAACGAAATTCAGGCAGTGGTGCCCCAGGCCGAGGGGCTGCTGATCAGTTTTCCCGACGCCACGTCGGGGCAATTCCAGACCCGTGGTTTTCGCGGGCTCTTGCCACGGGCTGTGGCAGCGCTGCAAAACCAACTCAGCTTTCGCTGGCCCCTGCCCGGTTATTCTGCTTGGCAATTGGTGGAGAGCCAATCCCCCGAACTCTGGGGAGCAGCCCGCACCAGTCTCGAAGAACATTTGCCTGGGTTACAGGCGGCAATTTTTAGACCGGTCAGCCATGAGCGCGATGTCAAAGCCCTGATTGTTTTGTTGTTTAACCAGCCTTTGCCACTTTCCAATCGTCAATTGCGTTGGCTCGAAACCTTTTCCGATGAATTTGCGATTGCCTTGGCTGGCCAGCGGCAGACCCTGCAATTGGAACAGCGGATTGTCAAAGTGCTCAAGCAGATGATCGATATCTTTGAATCGGGCGCTTCGCCCTGGCGCTTTCACTCCGAGCGGGTCAGTTCTCTGGCCGGACGGCTGGCCTTTAAACTCAGTTTATTGCCCCATGAGCAACAGCAGGTGCGCGAATTGGCGTATCTGCATAAAATTGGTCAATTGGTCAGTTTACCTGCTGGCCAAAATAACCTGAATGAGACTTGGCAAGACCAGCAGCACGTGCTCTTGGGTGGGCGCATTCTCGAAATGGTTCCCCATTTACGTCCCTTGGCACCGGCCATTCGCCATTTTGCCGAACACTGGGATGGCAGCGGCTTTCCCGATGGTCTGGCAGGTCCGCAAATTCCACTCTATGCCCGGATTATTGGTCTGGCCAATGCCTACGAGAGCCAATTACAAGCAGGCCATTCGATTGCTGAGGCGGTTGAATCCCTTCACAAAACTGGCTATTATGATCCCAGTTTATGCACCCTCCTGAAAGATATGGTAGAAGCAGATGAAGTTAAAATTTAAGTGGTTTTTACCGGCTTTGCTGGTTTCTTTGCACGGGTTTCAGCCGCTGCAGGCCTGGGCCGAATCCGACACCTTCCTCAAATTGGTGAGAGATCCCAGCGCCCAGCGCACCTTTACCAATCGGGTTGTGCAAGAGGTCAAGTCTTGGTCTTCGCAACAATCGCCTGTCAAGGCTGTGCAATTGTCAGACACCCGCTTGGCCTTTAATCTCTCCCCCCGCCACCCGGTTTTGCGCCAAAAATTGGCGGAAATGCTCAAAGCGCAAATTCAGACAGAGGGGCATCCCCAAGATCTCGAACTGGCATATACCCGCTTACTCAATCTCGCTCCCCGCGACGAAAAGCTCCGCCTGCAGCTCTCGCAATTGCTTTACCGCAAACATGGCAAAGCCAGTGTTGAGCAAATCAAACGCAGTCATACTTTGCTCAATGATGCCTTTAACCGCTGGGATGAGCAAAAATACGATCTGTCTCTGGGCTATTTTAAAGAGGCAGCCCTGCCGGGTTCGTCTGAATTTAATACCCTTTTGGCCATGCACCTGCGTGATCGGGGCCGGGTGGCTGAGGCCCAGGCCCAGCTCAAAGCCATGACAGGGCAAGCTGATTATCTTTTCATGCGGGCTGGTTTGGCTGAGCGCATGAACCAAGCCGAAAAGATCCTCTTGGGTGAAGCGGCTCCTGAAACCAAAATAGGTGCTCAAATTGAATTGGGACAATACACCGAGGCCGAAGCCAGCTGGAAAAAATTGCCACAGTCCGCCATGAAACATTGGTGGCGCGCCAAATTTTTAGAAAAACAGGCCCGTTATCACGAGGCGGCGGTTGAGTATCAGGGCTATTACCGGCTCAAATGGGAAAAACAATTCCCCGATCTGGTGCCTGTGGTCTACAAGGTGCAGCTCGAAGACATCAATTCCCTCGATTTGGTGGCACTCAAATTTCGCACCTCATCCGAATTGCTGAAACAGGTCAACGAAGGCCTGAACCAGGACTGGTTAGAAACCTACCGCATGGTGGTGGTGCCCATGCCCCGCCATGGTTTTAGCTGGCCGACCGTCGGCTATGTCTCTTCCCATTTTGGCTATCGCCTGCACCCGATTCGGGCCACCTGGCGTTTGCATGAAGGGATAGATATCGAAACCTTTGAGGGCATTCCCGCTTCAGCAGCGGTGCCTGGCCGTGTTGTTCAGCGCGGTTACGACAAAGAATGTGGCCATATGGTGCGTCTGCAGCATGAGCCGCAATTGCAAACCGTCTATTGCCATGGCGAAAAGCTGCTCGTCTCCCAGAGTCAGTCTGTGGCGCGGTCCCAGGCCCTGATGATCACCGGCAATACGGGGGCCAGTGCCAGCAACCACCTGCATTTTGGGGTGCGTTTGCAGGGGCAGTACACCGACCCGATGGATTGGCTTTAAAGCGCCAGTGACCGTTTAGATGCGCTTTTATCAAGCTGCGATCTTGGGGGCCATTCAGGGTCTGACGGAGTTCTTGCCGGTCAGCAGCACGGCCCATTTGGTTGCCGTGCCGCGTCTTTTGGGCTGGAAACGCCCAGGCTTGAGCTTTGATACCTCTTTGCATTTGGGCACGCTCTTGGCAGCAGGGATCTATTTGCGCAAAGATTTGCGCAACGCATTGGGAACTTTGCGTGTAGCACCGGGGCAGAGCGAAGCTTGGCAACTACTTTTGGGCAATATCCCCGCTGGTTTGGCCGGTTTGCTTTTGGACAAACCTGTGGAAAAACATTTGCGCTCTCCAGCCTATATGTCGGCAGGCATGGTCTTGGGGGCTTTGTTGATGGCCTGGGCCGATCAGCAGATCGGCAAGCTTGAAAACAAACCCGCCCAGCCCGGATCTGCTTTTTTCTTGGCGGCCAGCCAGGCTTTGGCTTTGTTTCCGGGGGTCTCTCGTTCGGGGATTACGATGGCCACAGGGCTGGCCACCGGTTTGAGCCGGACTGAAGCTGCCCGCCAGTCTTTTTTGGCGGGCTTTCCGATTATTGCGGCTGCGGGGCTGTTTAAGCTCAAAGACCTGTTTAAAGAGCCCCCTTCACAGCGAGAAATGGCCCTTTTGGCCACGGCTTTGGCCACGGCCACCGTCAGTGGCTATCTGAGTTTGCGGCTTTTGTTCCGTTTTTTAGAAAGGCATTCATTGCAACCCTTTGTCTGGTATCGGCTGGGCCTGGCGCTGTATTTATGGGCCCAGAAAAACCAGCCTGAGGCGTCAGATTGAAATCTTTCGGGCTATAAGAATCACAGGCGTCTTGATTAAAACTCAAAATGTTTGGGTATAGAATCGCCAGTGGGCGATCAACAAGGAGAATAGATTTATGTCTGAAATTGAAGATGTTCAAGCCATCGAGAAATCAAAGCCAGGAAATGCATATCAGCGTCAAGCCGATTTAATGGCTCAATCCGGCAAGATGTGGGTTCCTGGCAAAGGGATCATCGATATCCCCAAAGAAGGTGGCTCCAGTGGCTCGGAACTGAATGACCGTGGCAATCGCAACGAACGGATTCAATCCTCGATCAAAGAGGGCTTTGATGCCGGTGCCGCTGGTTCGATCAACGGAAATGCGGCAATCAAGCAGGCCCAATCTTCTGATAACTCCCACACCGGGGGCGATGGTTCTGGCTCCAGTAGCCATAAACATCCGGATGCCGCCAGTATTTCTGCCGTGGCCCGGGCCCAAGATGCCAGCACGATGAAAGCCGCAGTTCAGGTGAGTTTTGATCTCGATCCCGAGGAGCGCGAATTAAAAATTGGCCAAAATCGCCTGATTCAGCAAACCCAGGATCGCTTGGGAATCACGCTTAATCGCGATGATATTCAAGGCATGGATATCTCTGATATCAATACAGCGATCAAAGCCTTGGCTACCCGCACCCGTCCGCCCCAGAATAGCCCTGCTGTTGAAAATTTCTTTCAGCGTTCGATCCCGACTCAGGATTTCTTTGATCCTGTAGCTGTCGACCCCCTGCCCCAATAACCCCTGATTAAAGGCTTTTGCCGAAGTATCTGAACAAGGTACTTCGGCTGTCTTTTTGGCTTTTCCCAAGTTAACTTATGTTAAAATTACGCTGATGTTTTAAACAAAGGAACTCTGCCTTTGTTTTTTGCGTCCCCTGAATTGTATTGCTTTTGGTGAAACCGATCCTGTTTGTCTGTTTCGCCTGTGATAAGGAGAACTTCCAGCATCCAAAGCTGGATAAACTGCAATGATAAATAAATTTTCGGCTCTGGCCTTGCTGGCCCTTTTGCCCACACTCTTGCTCACCGCCTGTGATGTTGAGCCCCCTTCATTTGTGAATCTGAGCCCCGGTTCTGCGACCTCGAGCGGCGGTACTATCAATACCCGCCTGCGTCTGCCTGCCCGCTATTTGGCCAAGAATACCTCGGTGCGATTGGCCAAAATTCAGGCCCGCCGCTTTGAAATGGATCCCGCCCTGATTTTGGGCGTGATTACCCAGGAATCGGGTTTTAATGCCAATGCCGTGAGTTGGGCCGGCGCTCAGGGCTTGATGCAATTGATGCCCGGCACGGTTGAGCATATTCGCAGCAGCAGCCCGGTTCAGATTTCGTCCCCGTTTAACCCCGTCGACAATATGGCAGCAGGGACTTGGTATTTGCGCTCGCTTTACGACCAATTCCGCGCCTATCCCGAACATCAGCGCCTGCAATTTGCCTTGGCCTCTTACAATGGAGGGGTAGGCCGGGTTAGCAAAGCGATTCAGAAGGCTGCCACGCTTCAAAAAAAGGCCAAGACCAAAGTCAATTGGCAGGATATTCGTGGCTATTTGCCAAGTGAAACCCGCAATTATGTGCCAGCGGTGATGTTGCATACCCATTATTACCGCCAGAACCTCAAGAAAATCTGAGCCTCGACCTGCTTGTCTTCTTTTGTGGGACAGGTGCTATAATTTGGGCATGTATTCACCTCTGCCCCCGGGCGACTCTTTACCGCCAGATACAGCGCTTTCAGAAGCAGATTATGCCTATTTGCTCACCCATTTAGAGGGACGTTTAAAACATGAAATGCGCGCTTTTTTCAGACAACGTACCCTGTACCTCGTTTTGCAGGGGTTTTCGCTGCTGATTTTTTCGGTGGTCTTGTTTTTAAATGCCCAGCGCTATCACAGCCCGGTGATCTGGGCGATTGGGGTCTGTTTGCTGCTGTTTAGCCTAATCGAATTTTTGGAATTGGACAGTCAGACCTCGGGCAAAGGTGTTTTGGATAAATTACTCCCGTCGTCGGGAATCCCTGTTTTGGAGCAAGAAGAAGACCATGCCCGCTAAAGTTGAAGTTTACTCTACGACCTATTGTCCCTATTGCCGTGCCGCTGAACGTCTGCTCAGCAGCAAAGGGGTTGAATTTACTCTTTACGACGTCACCCACGACACCGAGAAACGCCATTGGCTGGTCGAAACCACGGGGCAAACTACGGTGCCCCAGATCTTTATCAACGGCCAAGCCATGGGCGGTTTTACCGATATTCAGGCCCTGGATCGGCGCGGGCAATTGGTGCCGCTTTTAGAAGCCGAGCCGGTTTAAACCCG
>CAZRFI010000234.1:0-8037 GCA_964598905.1 uncultured Candidatus Sericytochromatia bacterium
AAGGAGTTCCCTCTTTCGATGCGTCTCAACCAAAGTGTGAGCCAAATTCAGGCCCAAAGTGTGAATCAACCACAAAAACAGTTCCCTGCCAAACCCCAAGAATTGCCCTTGAGTGCCGAAAATACACTCTTTCCCCTGCACCACCTTGATGACTTTTTAAGTTTTATTTTTCAATTGCTCTTGGTTTTTGTGATCAGCGCATCTGTCTTCCCAGCTCTGCGTTGGCTGGATACCCAGATGCAGCAATTCACCAGCAGCCACCCAATAAATTAATTTAAATGACGGAACTTTTTTTCTCGTCCCTGCGTCTGAGAAAACAATTCGCAAAAAATAGGAGGAAATTGTCAATGATAGCCCTTAACCCACCCTCATCTTTGCCCCTTTCCTCCCTGCTCAGCTTATAGCTTAGTCTGCTCCTGAGTGGGGAAACACACCCAACTCATTCAGGAGAAATCCATGTCTTTCGAACACCTTTCTTCCACGTATTCAGATTTGGCCCCTTGGGGTTTTCATGCTTATTTCCAGGCCCTCTTTGGAGAATATGCCGATCAGGGTTTATTGCCCGCCCGCGTTTTGGCCGAATATACCCACTGCTACCGTTTGCAAACCCCTTTGGGTGAAGTCCTCGGCGAAGTCACTGGCAAATACCGCCATCTGGCCAGCAGCCGCGAGGATTTTCCCGCGGTCGGGGACTGGGTCGCCTTTAGCCGAGAAGCGGATGGCCCCGCTCGGATTCACGCCTCTTTGCCACGTTTGAGCTGTTTTCGCAGACAGGTTTCAGGCGCCAAAGGGGATGTTCAGATTTTGGCAGCCAATGTCGACACCCTCTTTTTGGTGATGGGGCTCAACCAAGACTTTAACCTGCGCAGATTAGAACGCTACCTGAGTTTGGCTTGGGACAGCCGATCCAAAGCTGTGATCGTCTTAAACAAGCAGGATCTCAGCCCCGATCCCGAAGCCCAACTCCAAGCTGTGCGCGACTTGGTGGGGGATACACCCGTTTATCGCTTAAGTGCACTCTACCACGAAGGTTTAAGCGACCTTGAGACCTATTTGCAACCAGGCCAGACCTTGGCTGTGCTGGGTTCGTCTGGGGCCGGCAAATCCACCCTGATCAATGCCCTCAGTGGCCAACCCCTCATGGACACCGGTGGCGTGCGCAAAGGCGACGAAAAGGGCCATCACACCACCACCCATCGCGAATTGCTGCGCTTGCCGCAAGGAGCACTGCTGATCGATACCCCAGGTATGCGCGAACTTCAGCTTTGGGATGCAGGTCTGGGCATCGAACACACCTTTGGCGAACTGGTTGAGTTGGCGCAGCAATGCCGCTTCCGCGATTGTCGCCACGAAGCTGAAAAAGGCTGTGCGATCCAGGCTGCTTTAGAAGCCGGTGAACTTGAGCCAGGGCGACTGACCAATTTTCGCAAACTGCAACGCGAAGATGCCCACCACAGGCGCAAATTTGATCAATTGGCCCAAATCGAAGAGAAACGGCGCTGGAAACAAATTCACAAAAGTATGCGCCAGCGCTACCGCAGTCAATCGCTGGAATTTTCAGATTGAAGTCCAATTGGCGTCTTTGTCTAATTGCCAAGTGGGAGCAGAGTGGTTAAGCTAATAAGATGAAAGTTTTACTCTCACTCACCACCTTATTCTCGCTTGGCTTGTGTTTGCCCTTGGCCCAGGCTTCCACAATGCCCGGCGCAGACATTCAAAAGCTGCGCCTGGGGCTGGGAACCTCTCCTGGCGTGGCCTTGCAAATCCCCTTGGTCGAAAATTTGAACCTGGGGGGCTCTGCAGCCATGCCCTTTTTTTACGGAGCCTTTGGCTTTACCCGCTACGATGCCCATCTGAGTTATCGCCTGATTCAGACCGAGAACTTGAGTGTTGCGGGCATCATTGGCGTCTTTGGGGATATCAATACCTCGCAGCGAACAGACCTCAAACTCTCCCCTTTTGGCATTCAAGCGGGTGTCGGCATCGCTTATAAAATCAATGAGTTTTTTACCGCCCGAGTAAATATTGTGCCAGGTTTGGGGTTTCCCAATTCGACCGGCTGGGGCCTTTTCCCGCCTGCAGGAGGGGTAGAAGTGGCCTATTACCCCCTGCCGCAATTGGAAATCAGTGCTGGCTTTAATGGCAATAGCGATATTTTTGGCGTTAATTATAGCTTTTGATGAAATACATGCTCTTCTGTCTCTTGGGCTGGGGGCTTTGGCTTTCCCCTTCTGGGGCTCTGGCTTCCAGCTTACCTGCGGCTGATGCCACTGGCAGCTTGATCAGTTTGGGCAGCGGCCCCTCTTTGGCCTTTGAGTTGCCCCTGCCTTTTAATACCCGCCTGGGAGGTTCGGCTGCCACGCCCTGGTATTATTTTTCGCGTTTTGGCATTTCCAATTACGATTTGCATCTGCAATTTCCCTTGCTCAAACAAGACGGTTTTTTGATCACGGTGGTGGCAGGGGCCTTTGGCCAGATCAATTTGAGCCCGACGCCCAACCGTGCTCCGCTTTCTCCGCTGGGTTTAGAAATGGGGGCCTGTTTCAGTTATCTCTTTTCAGAGCAATTGCGCCTGCGTTTGAATCTGGTTCCGGGTTTTAACTTTTTTCTGCCCGTTGAAGAGCCCGCCAATGACTCAAACGAAACAGGGGTGGGCTGGACCTTTTTAACCCCTGCCAGTGGTTTTGAAGTGGCTTGGCGCTTTGATCCCCATTTTGAAGCCAGTTTGGGCTTTAACGGCAATGGGGACATACTCAGTTTAAGCGGAATTTTCTAAAAAAAGGGTGCCAAGACCCCGCTCAGTCAAGAAATCACCATAATGCCCATTCAGGATCGCCTGACGGGCATCGCGCATCAGGTGCACCAAAAAGTGGATATTGTGAATGCTGACGAGCGTTCCCGCCAATTGCTCTTCGGCTTTAAACAGGTGACGGATATACGCTTTGGTGTAGTTTTGGCAGGTATAACAATCACAATCCGCAAAAAGCGGTGAAAAATCCTCACGGTTTTTGGCATTGTGCAAGACCACCCGATCATTCAACCACATGGCTTGGCCGTGGCGGCCCAAACGGGTGGGAATCACGCAGTCGAACATATCTATGCCCGTTACCACCGCTTTGAGCATATCTACGGGGGTGCCCACACCCATTAAATAACGGGGTTTGTTGTGCGGCAGATGGTGCACGGTCCAGTCCAATACCTTGTGCATTTCAGCCATGCTCTCACCGACCGAAAGCCCACCAATGGCATACCCAGGAAAATCCAAGGAGGTAATGTCTTGGGCGCTGAGTTCACGCAAATGCTGAAACATGCCCCCCTGTACAATCCCGAACAGGGCCTGATCTTCGGGGCGGGCGTGGCTTTTGAGGCAGCGCTCGGCCCAACGCGAGGTCATGGCCACGGAGTCTCGGGTTTGTGCTTCGGTGACACCGGCAGCCAGACATTCGTCAAAGGCCATTATGATATCTGCGCCCAAATCATTTTCGATCTCCATGGCCTTTTCGGGTGAAATAAAGTGATAGGCACCGTCACGGGGAGATTGAAACTTGATCCCCTCTTCAGAGATTTTGAGCAGAGAATTGAGGCTGAAAATCTGAAATCCCCCGCTGTCAGTCAACATCGGCCGGGGCCAATTCATAAATTTGTGCAATCCCCCCGCTTTTTTGACCAAGGCTGTACCGGGACGCAAATAGAGGTGATAGGCATTGGCCAGAATAATCTGGGTTTCCATCTCCAATAAAAAGGGATTGTGGGGCACGGATTTGAGCGTGGCCTGGGTGCCCACGGGCATAAAGACAGGGGTTTCTACCATCCCATGGGGGGTGGCGAAACGACCCGCGCGCGCACCTGTCTGTGGACAGATGGCCTGCAATTCAAATTCAAACATCGGAGCAACTTTCTAAAGGTGGATTAGCCGTTTTGCTTGTTTTCTGAGGCTTTGTTTTTTTTCTCAGCAAGTGCCGCTTGAGCGGCTTTGGCCTGGGCAATTAAATAGCCCTCGTAGTCTTGAAATTCAAAGGAAGAGAGCATGGTTTTAAAGATCGTGACGGGGGTTTCTGGGGGCACGCGGTCGTAGATCCAACGCGCGCCGCCGCGATCACCCCAGGATTTGACCCCTGTTTTGGGATCGGTTTCAACCGAAGGCAAGCGGCTCAAACGAATACAGCCATGGGAGGCGGGACGACCGAGCAAATAGAGATATCCCCCATCTTCGAGGGAGTGAAAGCCATATTCCCCTTGTACACCATTGACATTAATAGCACTCCAAAAGGGCATGGGCGTGTTGTTATACCGCGCTGAACGGGGATAATAATCTTTGAATCCCAATTTGTATTTGCCTGTGGGTGTGGCATGGCCAGGGGCACCAGATGAGACCAAAAAGCGATCCACAATCCGATCATCATAGGTAATTTGTACATATTGCCGCTGCTTTGGGGCTTTTTTTTCGTCGTAGAAGAGATTGGCCCAAATTTTAAAGCGCTGGGGATTGTTCATTTCCATGTCTTTGTATTGCTCCCAGGCTTTGGGGAAAACAGTTGCAGGGAAAGGTTGGACTTCGATCGGCAGGGTTTTGAGCAGCGCATTTTCGCTGTTTTTGATCTCAATTGTCTTTTTGCCAGGGCTCTCAAAAATCAGCGGTACGGTCAGGGCTTCGCCCCCCCATTCCAGGTTCTGAGACACATTTTTGGCTTCACCTGTATAACTGGTGTCGGCATAGCTGAGTTTAAGTTTGATGGGAGCCACTTTGTGAGACAATTGCAGGTGCAAACGCAGTTCGGTGGGTTGCCCCTCTTGGGTTTGGCTGGGCAAAGCCGCGCGCAGATCAGCGGCACTCAAGGCCACTGGGTCGGCATGGGGGGAATCCGCCAGGGCCTGGGGGCCAGCCCCCGGCTTGAAGACAAAGAGCACTGCGCCCACCAAGGGCAGGGCCAAGGCGGCAATCATCAGGCCT
The DNA here is from genome assembly GCA_964598905.1 of uncultured Candidatus Sericytochromatia bacterium. GTDB lineage: Bacteria > Cyanobacteriota > Sericytochromatia > UBA7694 > UBA7694. Next base: position 4,952 of record CAZRFI010000234.1, read on the forward strand.
TTTTTTGCAGGCCCTGAGAGGCGGGGAACGGGGTTTTGTGAATTTGCTTCGGGGGTGGTACCGGGCAGATTTTCGGGGTGGGTTTGGGGTGAAGACATGGCTAAAAACTCCAGACAGAACTGACCTTCAGTTTAACAGAAAGTCGCTGTCTGGAGTTGGTATCTAGCGCACAGAAGCAAATCGCTGGGATTTAGAAAGAGTAGTCTAAACCAAAGAGTTGGTAGAGTGGGCAATAACCAGAAGCCGCCGTGGCGGTTGGAATCGCCGCCACACCAATCAAGGTCCAACTGATCGGCGCAGAAATGGCATTGCTGCTCAGGCCATAAATTCCTGTGCCAATCAGGCCTGCAGCAATCACACCCCGCAGGATACGGTCGATGGGCCCCATATTCAGGGGCAAACCAAAGATTGTCGTTCCATGGGAGGGGGCTGCACTGGCAGAAAAGGTCAAGAGGGGAGCTGACTGCAATTCTTGACGCAGGTCATTGTTCAGTGACACATTGGGCAAATCCAGGCTGGAAGAATTCAAAGCCAGTGTATATGAGGTGCTTGCCTGAGTTGGAGCTGCAATGGCTGGCAGAGAAGTCAAAACAAATGCCGCACTCAGGGCGGCAACAAATAATTTAAGTTTCATGGGAATTACCTCTTTCGTTGGTAAGGAGAGTGAATCTCCTGCATTACCCCCTATGGTATAGGTGAATAAAGGCAATCCCCATGACGCACAGCAAGCCAAAAACTGATCCAGATCAGTTTTTACTTTTTTGAGAGCGGTTTGTATTTTAAACGATGAGGTTGATCCGCAGCAGAGCCAAAGCGGCGGTGTTTGTCCTCTTCGTACTCTTCGTAAGTGCCTTCAAAGAAGGTCACTTGGCTGTCCCCTTCAAATGCCATGATATGGGTGGCGACCCGGTTGAGAAACCAGCGGTCATGGCTGATCACCATGGCGCAGCCGGGGAATTTGTTGAGACCATATTCCAAAGCGCGCAGGGTATCAACGTCGAGGTCATTGGTGGGTTCGTCCAATAAGAGCAGATTGCCACCTTTTTTGAGCAACTTGGCCATGTGAACCCGGTTGCGTTCCCCACCTGAAAGCAGACCGACTTTTTTCTGCTGGTCTGAGCCCCGGAAATTAAATTTGGCCACATAAGCGCGGGCATTGACCTCTTTTTTGCCCAATTGCACAAATTCATAGCCTTCAGAAATTTCGTCATAGACGGATTTGTCACCGTTGAGGCTGTCGCGGCTTTGGTCCACATACCCCAATTCAACCGAATCGCCAATCCGCATCGAACCACTGTCGGGCTGTTCTTGGCCGGTAATCATCCTAAACAGGGTGGTTTTGCCCGCTCCGTTGGGTCCAATCACGCCGACAATCCCGGCTGGGGGCAAACGAAAACTGAAGTTTTCAAATAGCAATTTATCGTCGAAGGACTTGGTCAGGTTCTCGGCTTCGACCACAATATTGCCCAGGCGCTCGCCTGAAGGGATATAAATTTCGATGCCTTCTACTTTGAGTTCTTGGTCTTCGGCCAGCAATTTTTCGTAATTGCTGAGACGGGCTTTGCTCTTGGCGTGTTTGGCTTTGGGGGTCATGCGTACCCATTCCAACTCCTGTTGCAAGGTCTTGCGCCGGGCTTCGGCCTGTTTCTGGTCTGTGGATAAGCGGGCCTCTTTTTGCTCCAGCCAAGAAGAATAATTGCCTTCCCAGGGATACGATTTGCCAGATTCCAATTCGAGAATCCAGTCGGTGACATTGTCGAGGAAATAGCGGTCGTGGGTCACGACAATCACAGTGCCTTTATAGCTCTTGAGGTGGGTTTCGAGCCAGGCCACACTTTCGGCATCCAAGTGGTTGGTGGGTTCGTCGAGCAAGAGCAGATCCGGGGCCTGCAAAAGCAAGCGCGCCAAAGCCACGCGGCGGCGTTCGCCACCCGAGAGTTTGTCTACAGCACTATCGCCGGGCGGGCAACGCAGGGCTTCCATGGCCATATCCAGCGTGGTGTCGAGATTCCAGCCATCAGCGGCTTCAATCTGATCCTGCACGCGGGCAAATTCATCGGCGGTTTCTTCAGAATAGTTCATGCTCAAATCTTCAAAACGTTTGAGCAAATCGCGGATGCCCGCGACGCCATCTTCGACATTGCCACGCACATCTTTGGAATCGTCGAGCTGGGGCTCTTGGGACAGATAGCCGGCGGTAAAACCAGGCGTCAAACGGGCTTCGCCCTGAAAATTGGTGTCGATGCCTGCCATGATTTTGAGCAGGGTCGATTTGCCCGCGCCGTTGTGGCCAATCACGCCAATTTTGGCGCCCGGAAAAAAGCTGAGGGTGATGTCTTTGAGAATTTCGCGGTTATTGGGTTGGACAATTTTGGTCAATTTATAGGTTTGAAAAATATACTGTTCGGCCATGGGAATTTCCTCTTTCTGGAGTTGGATTCAGTTTAACAGAGCGGAGTCAGAGTAGGTGTTAGGATTTAGGTTCTGTGAGCTATATTGCTCTAAGTATTAACGGGTTTAAAGAATTTGGCGATTAGACTTCAAGGATTTAGGATACTTTGTATCTTATCCATCAGGTTTTGCACAGAAAATGGTTTGAGCATATATCCTTGAGCCCCCAGATCACGGGCTCGTTGGACATCATTCAATTGAGTCGATGCCGTAAGCATGAGCACTGGAATACAACAGGTTTCCTTTTTATGACGTAAATCAGCAAGCATTTGCAGGCCATTCTCATTCGGCATTCCGATATCCAAAAGAACGAGTCGGGGATACCCATCTTCCATTAGCTTCCAAGCCTGTTTTGTACTTCCTGCCCAAGCATAAGAAAGACCAAATTCTTGGGTCAAATCTTGGATTACCCGCCCCATGACAGGGTCATCGTCCACCAGCAATAACTCTGCTCCAGATACATTATTGGCTTGAAACGCATCTTCTTGAGGGCCTTCTTTTAACATTTTCAGGGCTTCAGCGTTAAAAATTTCTCTATCCAGTAAATTGTTGATCTTTTCAGCCAGAGTAATACTTTCAAAGGGTTTTACCAAATAATCGGCAGCACCGTGTTTTAAAACATGGCTGACTGTGGC
>CAZRFI010000235.1:0-8008 GCA_964598905.1 uncultured Candidatus Sericytochromatia bacterium
GAAGAGAACCCCTGATTGGCTCATTCATTGCCTGTAAATATCATCCGGAGGCTCCATGACCACACCCGAAATCCCCCAGAAAGCCCCTTATGTTTTGGACATGGAGCCCGGAAGCTATTTCTGGTGTGCCTGCGGCAAGTCTCAGAACCAGCCCTATTGTGATGGTTCCCATGCAGGCAGTGGCTTGCGGCCTGTGCGCGCAGAAATCACTGAAAGCAAAAAAGTCGCCTGGTGTGGCTGCAAACAGAGCGAAAACAAACCAGTTTGCGATGGCAGACACCGCAAACTGCCGTGACCTCAAGCCGCTGTGCGTTTTGATCCGCCTCTGATTCCTGGCCAGTTAATCCAGCGCTACAAGCGTTTTTTGGTCGATGTTCAACTCGATACTGGCGAAGTGGTCACGGCCCATTGCCCGAATCCGGGCAGCATGAAGAGCTGCCAAGCCCCCGGTTGGGAAGTGCGCCTGAGTTACAGCCCCAGTCCCAAGCGCAAACTGGCTTATACTCTGGAAATGGTCCACAATGGCGAAGTCTGGATCAGCGTCAATACCAGCCGCACCAACTCCCTGGTCAAAGAGGCCCTGGAAGCGAAAAAGATCCCCGAGTTGGCAGATTATACCCAGATTCGGCCCGAGGTCAAATATGGCGAAAAGAGCCGGGTCGATTTTGTGCTCAGCCAAGCGGGCCATCCCGATTGTTATTTGGAGGTCAAACAGGTCAGTTTGCGCCTAGACGACGATTTGGCTTTTCCCGACGCGGTCAGCGAGCGGGCGCGCAAACATCTCGGGGATTTATTGGCTGTGCAAGCCCAAGGCGCACGGGCCGTGCTGCTGTTTGTGCTCAGCCGCGGCGATGGTGTGCACTTCCGCGCCGCCCACGAAATTGATCCTGCTTATGCCCAAGCCCTCGCAGCGGCTCAGGAACAGGGACTGGAAGTGCTGGTTTACCGGGCGGAGGTCAGTCCTGAGGGCGTGGGGATTGGGGAGCGGTTATTCTGATATTCCCGCCAGATCTCCCGCAACCAGCCCGCAATCTGCAGTTCACGCTCCATGGCGGCCATCACGTCAAGGCTGGGATCGTGGGCGTGGTCTTCCCAGAGCCAGAGGGCACTTAAGACTGTTTGCGCATAGCCCCAGCCTGCTATGCGTGTGGGGGAAAGTGCCAGGGCTTCGGCAAAGCCCTGAATGCGCAGGCGCAACGAGGACACGGGATCTGGCTGATGGGTGAGATAATTGCGCAGATATGCTGCGGGCTCAAAGGCCGGATCTCCGACCCGGCCATGGGGATCAATCGCGAGATAATCACCCTTTGGCCCCAAAAGCAGGTTATCTGGATGTAGGTCCGCGTGTAAGAGCACCTGTTTGCAGGGCTCGGCGGACCAGCGCAAATACAGTTCCTGGGCCTCGCTCCAGCGTTCGGCTGCCAGTGGGCAACCGGGGCCAATCCGTGCAAAGCCCTGGGCCCAGGCCTGCAGATTCGGCTGATCTGAGGGCGGACTCTGCCAAAGCTGCAACATGGTCAGGGCTGCCAGATTCAGCGCCTCGGACTCAGCTCCGCATTCATCCCCACGCAACAAAACCGCTGCCAAAAGTGACCCCGGCTCCAGCCGTTCCAATAAGAGCGCACCTCGCTCAGGGGCCGCTGCCATCAAACGGGCGGCGCCTCGGCCCCCATAATCGCGCAAAGTCTGTATCTCCAGCTGGCAGTCCCGATCGGGGGGCCGCAGCTTGAGCACCCAGGCCTCTCCTTGCGGCCCCAGCACGGGGCAAACCCAATGATAAGAGCGCGGATAAACAGGCTCTAACAGGGTTAGACCCCATTGCTGGCAGAAATAAGCGGGATCGCTTGGTTCGCCTATTCCAGCCACTCGCCCACAGCCAATTCAAAGGCCTTGAGATTTTTCGCCAGGGGTTTGAGGCAGTGCAGCCAGAAGGTCGTCTCACCCAGATCCAGGCCCATGTGTTTCTGCACCAGATCTTCAGCGGTCATGCGGCCCGTGTCTTGGAGCAGGTTGACGTAAAAATTGTAAAAGTCGGCTCCACGCTGTTCTTTTTCGGCATAGATGCCTTGGGAGAACAAATAGCCAAAGGTATAGGGGAAATTGTAAAAGCTGGGTTCGACGATATAAAAATGCAGCTTGCTGGCCCAGAACATTTCATCAGCGGCAGAAGTGCTATCGCCGTGCCACTCATTCCAAACCGTGCGCATCAGATCGCGGAAATCTTGGGGGGAATAGCTGCGCTCGCTGCGGCCTTCGTAAAAGCGCTTTTCAAATTCGTAGCGGGTCGGAATATTCAGAGTAAAGCGCGGGATCGAGCTGATCTCCTGCCAAAGAATCTCGAGTTTTTCGGCAGGGGTTTGGCAGCGCTGAAGCAGAAAATTGCGCACCACTGTCTCAGCAAAGGTACTGGCGGTTTCTGCCAAAGTCATCGGGTAATGGGTTTGTTCCTGAGCCATTTCACGCATGGCCCAAGAGTGAAAGGCATGGCCGAGTTCGTGAGCCAAAACAATCATGTCGACACTGCTGCCGAGATAGGTCATAAACACACGGGGGTTGCGCGAGCGGGGGAAACCCGAGCAATAGGCCCCAGGGGTTTTATTGGGAGCCGCCGCAGCATCAATCCAGCGCTTGTCGGCCATCATGCGCGCAAAGGCCCCCATTTCGGGATTGACCTCGTTAAAAGCCTCTTCAATCATTTCCATCGCTTGGGGGAAGGTGATGTGGCGACGGGCATGGCCAAAAGCCGGCGAGGAGGCATTCACATCCCAAGGATCCAAACGGGGTTTGTCGATCAGACGGGCCATCAAGTGAAAGGCCTGCTGGCCCAGGTGTTTTTGCTCTTTGACCACCTGCATCATGGTTTCGAGGGTGGGTTTGCTGATGCGGTTGAGGTGCAGAGGCTCATCGAGAAAGTGTACCGATTCGGTGTGGGAGCGGCGTTTTCCCAGTTCCAGCCGCCAACCTGCAAGTGAATTGAGAATGGCCGCACAGCTCTCTTCGTGTTGAGCAAAGACCTGATTCAATCCCTCATAGGCTTTTTTGCGCAGCACTTCACTGTTTTCGCCCAACAGCGATTGCAAACGGGCAATGCCAACGGTTTCGCGTTCACCGCGCTCGTTTTCAAATTCATACGAAACAGAGCCTGTGATATTGCTATAGAGATTGCTCCAGGCATTGGGGCCATCGAGACTGAGTGAGGTGATCAGGTTTTCTTCAGGCAGGCCCAATAAACGCTTGTTCAAGCGGCGGCCATAGCGGAGTTGAAAGAGACTGTTTTTCACAGCCTCACCGCTGAGATAGTCTTGATAGACGGCATCTGAGGCGTGTAAGAGAAACAAATCTACAGGCTGTGTGGCTTGGGTGAGTTGGGCCCGCAGGCGTTTGAGTTTTTCCAGCAGGGTTTTGGCATCTTGGTTGCGGGCCTGGGTGCTCCAGACCATATAGGCATAACTCATTTGGTTATCGAGCAGCAAATCGGCTTTTTTCTCCACCCGATAAACTTCCCAAGCGCTTTCTACCAGCGTGCGTGCGGCGTCAGCGCTCAGTTCTTGGCCCAAAGCACTGCGAAAGGCCTGCGCGTGTTGCTCAAGCACCGTAATCGCCAAGCGAATTTCTTCCTGTTCTTCAGCCAATTGCAGGGCATCAAGGCCTGCATATTCACTTTCCATTTCCCAACTGGGGGTGTGTAAATCGGGGGTGGGGGACATAAGCAGCTCCTTGAAATTGAATCTGCTTCATTATCCCTGATTTTTGGAATGACAGGGGAAATCACACAATGTAAAAATTTTGTAATAAATTGAGTTATTTTGACAAAAAACGCAGGATTATTCTACCAAGGTGCTGAGAACTTGATAGAATTCTTAGAAATCCCAGCCTGAAAACAGATCTCATTTATGGGTTTAATGAATTTAAATCAAATATAAATTGAGTAATCTAAACATTTTTATAAAATAAATTAGCCTTTTATAAGTATCAAATTATTGAGGTCTCTGAATGTCTTCTAAAATCTATTTTTTATTTTCACTGTCTTTGCTGCTTGGGTGTGGTCCCTCGCCCAATCCCCCAGGTATTGTGCCTTCCCCTTCGGCCTCACCCTCTTCAACCCCCGCTCCCGCTGAAACGCCGATGCCCAGCGCAACCGTTTTGCCGAGCCCCTCATCCTCCCCTGTTTTAACCACGCCCAATCGCTCTACACCTGTGGCCCTCGCGTCGGGCCAACCCGGTGTCGATCTTTCAATTTTAAGTTCGGTCGAGCTCAAAGTCGGTAATCCCTTTCTCGATGGCATGGGTGAGACGACGCTGTTACAGCCTTTGCTTAAAGACAAACAGGGCCAACCCCTGGACCCCTTTAAATATCCCCTTGAATGGCTCTCTTCAAGACCCTCAGATTTTGCGATTGATGCCAGTGGTAAAGTCACTGCCCTGGTGGAATATGGCTTTACCACGATTTATCTGAAAATACCGGGCACCAGCTTAATGGCGCAACAACAAATTTCTGTGAATACCCTGGCCGCGACAGGCGGAAGCAGTGCCCCCAAACCCACCCGCGAAAGCATCAAGGGTGGGGTTAAATTTGAATTTTAGAGGATCACTTCAATGTTAAAAAACCGCCTTTACCAGCTCTCTCTGCCCCTTTCTCTCGGATTCTTGGTTGCTTGTCAGGCTCCTATACCTCAAAATAAGGGACTCCTTCCCCAGCTGGCTCCCCCACTGCCGCAACTTCAAGTTTTGGAAAAAACCAAACAAAGCGCCCAGAAAAAAACTGGAACCTTTATTTTTGTTTTTGACCTGGGCCCCTCATTTCGTACCTTGGCTGTTGATCCTTCAGAGGTCAAATACCTCAAACTTACCCTGATCGGGGACGGCATTAATGAGACCCTGATCAATGACACTTTCAATGGCGACGGCTTTATTCCTGTTATAAACGGTCAGGCTACAGCTACTATTTCCAATATTCCTTTGCAAAACGGAAAAATTCGCATCGTCACAGCTCAGGGCTATGATGCCAATAAACAACCTCTCGAAAGCTTTGTCTCCAAAGGCTACTATATTTCTAGCGAAAATCAATCTCTGGTCTCTGTTGATCTCTCCCGCAGTCGTTTGCTGACAGGATTGGCTTTGGAAAAAATGCTGGCCAAAGACCCCGCTAAAGCGGCCTCTCTCAATCTTCAAGCTCTGCAAGACTCCGTCAATCAGGCCCTGGGCTTTAATCCTGTGACAGGCAAATTTTTGACCGACCCCACCTTGTTTGATGCCGACAAACTGGCAAATATGTTATTAAACGGTGGCGTCCCCAGTTCAGATACCTTGATTCAAGAAGCCAAGGTCATCCCCGGAAATATCTCCTTCAAATTCAAAACCCCAAGAGGGGGGGCCTTTGGTGAAGATGTGAACCTTTATGTCAGCGATCCCCTCTCCACCCAGGTCAATATCACCCAAGGAACCATCTCACCGGCTTTGTCGAATATGAGCATTGCACCCGGAAATTGGAGTGTGAATGTCAAAAGAGGCAATGGAGAGGTCCTTTTCAACACCTCCATTAACGTTACAGGCCGTCAGGATCTCTACGAATTTACGATTCCAGGTTTGGCTGAAATCCCGATCATTTCAAATGTCTCAACCCTGAGTGCCGGAATAGGCAGTACGATCACCCTTTCTGGCTCGGGCTTTGACGCCGTGCCCAGCAATAATACGGTCAAATTTGGAACCACAACGGCTACCGTGACCGCAAGTTCCATTAACAGTCTCACTGTAACTGTGCCTGAAGTCCCGATTGGACCCATCAATTTAACTGTGACTGTCGCGGGCCAAGTCAGCAATATACAGGCCTTTCAAATTCGGCCTGGGCTCACCGCTATCAGTCCCAGTGCCAATACCCTTGGCTCCAGTGTCACTCTCACAGGCATTGGGTTTGACCCCACTTTCGCGAATAATACAGTCAAATTTGGCAGTACCAATGCCACTGTCACGGCAGGCAATGCCACCAGTTTAACCGTTACGGTTCCCGCGGCTCTCTCCGGCACACAAGCTGTTTCAGTCACCACGAACACGTTAATCTCTGACAGCCTCAATTTTGAGGTCAAACCAGAGATTACCAGTCTCTCCAGCACCTCAGGCATGATGGGCGACAGCATCACCGTCAACGGCACAGGTTTCAGCACTACAGCCGCCAATCATACGGTTAAATTTGGCAGCACCAATGCCACAGTGACTGCGGCCACTGCCACAAGCCTGACGGTGACTGTGCCCAACGCCTTGGCAGGCGCACAAAATGTCACGGTACAGGTAGGCAACCAGGTCAGCAATGCCAGTGCCTTCACCATGAGACCCAGCATTACCTCCCTCAGTGCCGCCAATGGCGGGGCGGGTAGCTCTTTGACCCTGACGGGTGCTGGCTTTGACAGTACGGCAGTCAATAATACAGTCAAATTTGGCAGTACCAATGCCACCGTGACTGCGGCCACCGCCACAAGCCTGACGGTGACGGTGCCTGCTGGCCTCTTTGGCGTTCACAACGTCAGTGTCACTGTTGCGGGCCAAACCAATACAGGCACGCATAACTTTGCGTTTACACCGGCGATTAACAGCTTAAGTGCCAGCAATGGCGTCACGGGTGATAGCCTGACAATTACAGGGACAGGGTTCGATACCACCCCTGCCAATAATACGGTCAAATTTGGCGCCACAACGGCTACCGTGACTGCTGCCAGCAATACCAGTTTGACAGTCACTGTTCCCAACGCGTTGGCTGGTGCCCAGAATGTGAGCGTACAGGTGGGCACTCAAACCAGTGCCACCAGTGCTTTTACGCTGCAGCCCAAAATCACTGCTTTGACCACCGCCGCAGGGCAAGTGGCTGGCAAAGCGGCACTGATTCGCGGCGAGACATTGACCCTCAGCGGGACTGGTTTTGACCTCGTTTCTGCTGCTAACAATACAGTGAAATTTGGGGCCAGCAACGTCAATGCTTCCGGTTTTTCGGGTGGGGATCTGCTGGTCACTGTCCCTGCCGCATTGGGCACGGGAGATATTTCGATCAGCGTTGTGGTCAATAGTCAAAGCAGTGCGGGGGTAACAGCCACCTTACCTGTGGTTGCCGCCAACCTGACAGGAGGATTTTATTAAGATGAAACGGTTTATTTTCGCTCTCTCTCTCTCTCTGGTTGCCTGTCAGTCTGGAAACTTACACAGCGGTCAACCCCAACCCAGTCAAGTGGTCTTCGCCACAGCCCCAGTCACACAGCAGGTCTCTGCAGAAAAAATTCTTTTACCTGTGGCCCGAGATCTGTATAAACCCGAACCCCAAGCCCAGATCAAACGGCAGGGCAACCAGGTTCAATTGAATATGCCTTTGCCTGCTCTGCCGGGCTTTAAAACCCAGGCCCTGGATTTTGGCGCTGCAACAAAAATCACCGTCACCCTATCTGATAGCAATGGCAATGTTTACCAACCTGTCGGCGCAGATGGCAATGGGCAAGTGGCCTATCCTCCCAGTGGCAATCTCAATCTGGATTTTAACAATGTCTATCCAGACCGGCTGATTATTGCCGAACTCAAGGTTCACGATGCCGTGGCTGTGATTCCCCAAGCAGATCTGGCCCTGGCTTTCGCTCACCTTTCCACCAGCAACGCCAATGTGGTGATGAATTTTTCAACCACCCCCGCAGGTAAAGCCATGAAAGCCCTGCTCGGAGCCAATGCAGTTCGGGCCCGTGCCATCAATCTGACTGATTTACACACCTTGTCTAATGCCATTACCGGGCGCTCAGGCACGGCCCCCAATTATGCCTATACCACCCATCCGGCTTTGGTCAATACGGGTCTTTTGGCCACTGATCTGGCAGCCCAGGATCCCGGAGCCCTGACCGCAGCCAATTACCGCTTGAATGGCGCGACTGTTAATGCCACTGTCAGTGGCCTGGTGGCCAGTGATGCACTCGAATTGCAAGTGACCGATGCCGCCAGTGCGATCAAAACCAATGCAGGGAATGGCTTACAAGCGATTTTA
>CAZRFI010000236.1:0-7998 GCA_964598905.1 uncultured Candidatus Sericytochromatia bacterium
CTTCCGAGGAAACAGCGTTGGCAGGAAAACTCTTAATCGGCCCGCTGTTCAATCCTCATTTTTTGGGCACTTACCACCGGGATCCCCAGATCAAGCTGTTTATGCCTGAGTCGGTGTATACCCAGATTTATGCCTATGACGTGGTCTATCCCTGGCAAGATCTGCACAACTTCAGCCAGATTCTGGCTCAATTGCCCAAAGGCTGGGAACCGGATCTGATCATTTGGTGGGATGTACTCTATCAGGGCATCCCACCCGGCATTGAGAATTGCCCCTATCCCACAGCCCTGATTCCGGGAGACTGGAATTTGGGCTATTTAACCACCCGCCATTTTGCAGAGGTCTTTGATCTGGTTTTGGCAGATATTCACCTCAAACAGCGCCTCGAAGCCCAGGGTCTCAAACAGATCGTTCACTGGCCTGGGTTTTCCTTTGATCCCCAAGCGCTTTACCTCATGCCAGAACAGACACGGATCTACGATATTGCCTTTATTGGCAATCTCAACGAAGCCATCCATCCTCGCCGCAGTCGCATATTGGATCAGGCCCTCAGCTTGTCGGATCGCTACCACGTTTTGGTGCGACAGGGCGTCTGGGGAGCAGACTACCGAGAGGTGCTGAACCAAAGCAAAATTGTGCTCAACTATACGATTGCCCAAGTTATGAATATGCGCGGCTATGAGGCTCCTGCCTGTGGGGCCTTGCTCTTCATCGAAGCAGAGAACCAAGAGATCGCTTATTTCCTCAAAGATCGCGAAGAATGTGTCTATTACAGAACAGATAATTTAATTGAATTGCTCACTTATTATCTCGAAAACGAAAACGAACGCGCGCGCATTGCAGAGGCAGGCTATCACAAAATTCAGGCTTTCAGTTACGAAAAACAATTCGCCCACTTGCTCAGGCAATTGCCTGAATGGCTAAAAATCGCCCAGGCACAGTGCAAAGACCGCTTAAACAGAACAAACACAGAAACGGCCCAAAACAAACTCAGAGGGCTGAGCCAATTTTTTTGCAGTCAGCCTGAGGCCCAACCCAGTGCCTTGAACCTGATTACCCAAGCCCTTCAGCAATTGCAAACCAAGCCCAACGAACCCGCTTTGCTCTGGCAACTCAACGCCTTGGCTTGTTTGTTATTTCCGCAGGGGACAGTCTCCCCAGAAGATCAAACCCTGCAATTGGTCAAACGCTGTTTTGAACAGGCCCTCAAATTGGCACCTCATAATCCGGTTTTTCACTACCATTTGGCGCTCTGTTTGGAAAGCGAACAAAAGACCTACGCGGCCTTACAACACTATTCTCGCTGTGTCGAATTGCTGGCTGGCCGCGATGGAAAAGAACTCTGGGAGTACCGGGAATTTATTCTGCCTTTTTTCCGCAGCCGGGGACGGGAAGTCTTGGCCATCGAATGGGAACGGGCCAGTTTTGAGGAACAGGATCACCCCCTACAATTGCAAATTCGCTATATTCGGCTCTTGATGTGCCAAATCTGGCAACGCCTGGGAGCCTTACTGGAAAAAGCCGGGAGCCTGGATAAAGCGCAAACCGCCTATCAAAATGCCCTGAGCAATTTTAGCGATGCCAAAATATACCTGAACCTGGCCCGGATCTGCCGTATCAACAATCAAGAAGAACAGGCCTGGGACTATTTTAAAGCAGGCCTGGAGCAACAGCCCTTTTTGATCAGCCAAATTGGCTGCCTGTTCTCTCCCTCTCTGTTTTTAAAACACCGCAGCGAAATTCAGCAGCGCAGCCAACGCTATGCCTCTGTCTTTGGCGAATTAGAACCGGTTTTGGCCCTCTGCCAATTCCTCAATTTACTCGAAACCCCAGAAACCAAACTTGCAGATATCAAATGCAGTCTCAGCCAGATCGCTCAGACAAGTCCAGAAGCACTGGAAAAAATCAAACAGATACTTGAATACGGTTTTCCACATACCTTTGAGGTCTTGAATGCCTTGCGCAAAAATTGTGCGCTCTATTGGGAACCCGGCCTCGAAGAAGCACCCCCATTAAAACTGACAGCCTCATTTACCTGGGTCAACAGCGCAGAACTGGCACAGCTTCAATTCAGTCCCCACCCATCCGGGAACGATTTTCAAACCAGAGCAGCCCAATACTTTCAGCGCAATTTCAGCGTAAAAACAGATCTCGCCCAGCAGCAGATCGGAGTAGATCTGTGGCCCATTCAATTCCCTGCAGCAGTTACTCAGACAAACCTCAGCCCCCTCTCTCACGACTTGGAAGAATGGCTAAATAGCTGTGAATACCTCTTTTTGGTGATGGCCGAAACCCTTTCTGAAACTGAACAAATTGACCTACTCAAGGAGTTTGAAAGAGACCATGGGCAAAATCCATTGGTAGGACTGCTGCTCTACGCCCCTCAATCTTCGGGCGCCCTCTACTTGCTCTGTGAAAAGCAAATTGATAAGAGCAATGTCAGTATTATTGACGAAAATTTCAATCAAACAGAATGGGGGGCGCTCTTCAAAAAAACATCCTGTTTCGTGGCAAACCCCCAAGCGGATAGCCTCTTTTATGCCAGTTGGGCCCTTTGGCAAGGGATTCCACTTTGCCTATTCGCCCAGCCAGAAATCACACCGTGGCCTGGCCCCGAGCAGTGGCAATGGGCCGATTGGCTGAAAGAAGGCAAACCAAGTCTGAGCTTCTATTGGAGCAATCAAACTGAGTTAAGCCAAAAGGCAGAAGCCACAGCACAAAGACTGCAGAAAATCTATCAAACAGAATCAGAAATCACAGTGTTAAAACTGCTCTGGCAGATTCGTCTTCAGATGCTGGGGCTTTGGGTCTAATTCTGGGCCTATTTCTGGGCCTGGTAGATCAACTCTGCAATCAGCCACTCACCGTGGGGCACAAACCCCAAACCTGTGTAAAGCGCTTTGGCAGGGGCATTGTGTTTTTCATAAAAGAGACAAGGCGTTTTGTCCTCTGCCTTCAATGCGGCCAAAAGGCCATGAACACAGGCCTTGCCATAGCCTTTTCCACGATAAGCCGGTGGAGTATATACCCCGCCAATCAAGGCAGCCTGATCAGTTTCACAATGGGTCAAAGCCGCAGACATAATCTTGCCCATTTTTTGAATATAAAAGAGTTTGTCTTGTTTGATCGTCTGTTTCAGGCTTTCAATCGAACGGGCTTCCATGCCTTCAGAACGTTTATAAAAATAAAAGAGTTTATCCAGATCTGAAACATCGGCCTGGCGAACCGTCAAACCGTGCGTCAAAACCGGCAAAGAGGAAGACTGAAAACAAAAATCCTGGGCCTCATAACGGCACAAAACCTGGGTGGGCGCAGTTTCAGGTACGACCTGTCCAATGGTTTGCAAAAGCTTAAAATGCAAACCCAACTCCCCAGCAATGAGGGGAATGCGATTCTCATAAAGCCAAGTGGCCCAGGGTTCAAGGGGCGAGGTTGTTGCTGTCGAAAGACAAAAACCCGTATTGGGGTGATAGACCGCATAGGTCTGCCCCGGCTCTGTCAGCGCTTGAGCCAACTCAGGTTGGCGCTGCAGATAGCTGAGCGCAATCACATCGTGATAGGACTCAGGAAAAGCAATCGGGGGTATTTCTGAAAAAGGTATAGATTGAATCATGGTTTTTCAAATGAAAACAGCGTGAGGATAAATCCCCACGCTGCTCTCAATATCAATTCAAATTAACGGATCAGGCCGTTCAAGTCATCCACGATCGAGTTACCAACGTTAACCACTTTCGTGTTAGAAGTGAAAGACTTCTGAGCGATGGTCAAGTCAGGCAAGGCTTCCGTGATGGAGGTGTTAGAGGCTTCCAAAGCGGATGGGATGATGGTGTTTTCAGTACCTACAATTGAAGTACCTGTACCTTCTACACCGCGCTTGGTGTCAATAACTTTACCTTTGTTCTGACCGGCGTAACCAACGATGATGTCACCGGATGCTTCTGAGTATTGGAACTGAGAAGAACCGCGGAGTTTCAACAGACCGTCGTTATTTGCAAACTTGGAGATTGCAACGTGAACACCGGTAGCAAACGGAGGTGCGGAGTTTTCGTCCTGACCGCGAGAGGTGTTGATCAACTGACCGGTACTGTCAAACTGGAAACGGTCACCAGACTGAGGTACGAAGCGGGGGCTACGGCCAATCAAGCTCTTGAGGTTAACGCGGTGGAAGAGGTTTCCACGGCTATCTTTAACGTTCTCAAGAACACCAGAACCTGTGTTTGCCAAGCTCAAGAAGAGGTTGGTATTGGTCTGACCGGGTGGTTGTTCAACCTTGGTAGTCAAACGGGTAATGGTGGTTGACAGAGCGCGCTGAACGTGAGTCAGTACGATGGCTGCTTGGTCCAATTTGTTCTGGTTGATGATGATAGAAGCACCGATACCCGTACGGTCAGACAAGTCATTGATAGCCTGAGCGATCAACTTGGCGTTATCCAAAGAGGTATTGGCGAAACTGTTATTGGTACTGGTCAAGCGCAGAGTAACCGGGTATTCACCGGTAGAGTTTGCGACTGAAGTAGGACCAATAATGGTTCCCAGAACGATCCCGGTTGCGTTGGTAAAGGCAACTGTATTACCACCGGACAGAGACAGAGAACCGATTGCACCAGGAGAGATAAAGGTCTGAGGAATAATACGATCCTGCAAACCATCTACACGGTCCAAATCCAAGAACGAGTAAAGAGTCACTTGCGCGTCAGAGGTGCCCGTAGCAATCGATGCAATACTTTCATTTTTACCCAAGGTAAAGGACAAAACTCCGAGATTGTTGTTAAGCGTACTTGTACTGAGAATGGTACGTTGGTTGATGTCGATCATGGGAATATTGCCCATGCCGCTGAAGACCATGGTGATCCCTTTGCGGTTATTGGCAAACGCATCACCGATCGGGTCAGTGGCCTCATCAAAGTTGATCGTGGCGTCATAGTCAACCAGACGGCCATTTTGTGTTACTTCGCGAAGGTCATCCATTACGCCGAGAACGAAAAGACCGTCATTGGTGGTCAGGTTGCCCTGGTCATCAAAGTGGAACTCACCGTTACGGGTATAGGTAATACGACCACCCGCGTCAACCGCGGAGAAGAAGGCATTACCTTGCAACGCGATGTCACCTGCGTTTTTGGTCTGTACGATAGAACCCTGAGAGAAGTCGGTTGTTGTGGCGCCAACGCTGATACCACCGGTACCTACCTGAATCGGGTTCAAACCGCCTGAACCACCGGTAGAACCAGTACCGGATCTCAGTACGTTAACCAGTGTATCTGCGAAAGAGAGGCGAACCCCTTTGTAACCATAAATACTGGCACCAGTGAGGTTACCTGAAATAACCTCGATTGCACGGTTCAGCGCAATCAGAGACGATTTGGCCGAAATTCTTACGTCACCCATTTATCTAGTTATCCTCCAAAATTTATACTTTGTTTTAGTTAATGACACGAATAATATTTGCAAGCGGTACAGAAGTTGCATTGATGGTCAGGTAACCCTGAGCAGACTGAAGATCAGCCTCATCAACCACACCAACCACATTGCTGTTGGAACCTTGGTCAAAGTACTCAACGGTTTTGCCAACAAGTTGAAGTTGTTTAAGTTGAGTTGTTTGCTGCAGCTGGCTTGTGGCCGTCGCAGAGTCAGGAGCAGAGGGCGCATCCACACGGATAATATTATCCATGGGAATCAACTTGCCATTGATGATCAAACCCGGAGGTGTTGTGGTATAGTCAGCCCCCGTTATAATCCCCGTTTCAGGGGTTTGAGTCGGATCATTTGGATCAATATATTCAGCAGGCCTGCCCATGACAGCAACGGAAGAGGCAATCTGATTATAGTGAGCCATCTGGTTTGCCAGACGAACCGTCGCCAGTGATGCCGTGAATTGCGCGTTTTGCGAAATAATTTCAGAGGCATCCATGGGATTGGAAGGATCCTGGTTCTGTATCTGGGCTACCAGCATCTTGGCAAATTCTTCAGCCATTTTGGCAGGGTCCTGATCTACAACGTTCGTAGAACTGGCACTCCCTTTGGCTTCAGGAAGCAGCGATTTGATAGCAAAATCCATAAATTGAGACACTTAAACCTTTCTCGAGATGTAAGGTATTAGATTTTAGTATATGCGATTGTACCCGGCTTTGTAAAATTAAAAAATTATTAAATAAGCCGATTTATATTTTTTTATTATTAAAGAACCATTAAGTGATCCTGTTTATCTATAGATTTCACCACTGCCAACATGCTATATTCATCAACAGTTACCTCGGATTTTAGGGCTACTTTTTTCACTCTGTTTAAAAGAGAATCAAAAGCAAACCCAGAGCAAATCCCCTGCAGACAAGTAAAATTCAAGGATTTGAATAAAAGCTCATTTATTATGGCAGGCAAAAAGTTTCAGTATCGCCTCGAAAAAGTTCTGGATTTCCGCACCAAAAAAGTGGAGAAACTCCAGGCTGAGTTGGCATTGGCGATCCGGGACCGTGACACAGAAGTTGCGATGTTAAATGCCCTGTCAGAAAAGCGCACCAAAGCACAAAAAAGCCTGGAAAGTTATCTCTCCAAAGGCGAAGTAGCCGAAGTTCAACAAACCAATACCTTTCTAGAAAACCTGGCTAAAAAGCTAGAGTCGCAAAACCGAATTGTTTCTAAGATGAATGAAAACGTTGAGTTGATTCGTAAGAAACTGGTGGTTGCTTCCAAAGAAAAAAAAATCATGGAAAAGCACAAAGAGAAAAAACACGAGGAATGGAAAGTGGAAATGGGCAAATTCGAGGCCAAGCAGCTCGATGAAATGGCCGGAACCATTTTTCGTAAAAATCTCAGCAAAAAAGCCCTCACGGCTGAAGAAGAAGAGCGTCGCCTTGAAGTCATGGAAAAGCGCTTGCTCTTAGAAGCTTTAAAAGCAAAGAAAAAGAAACACTAAGCAGAGTTTAGTAAGACAGGATTGAAGGATATATATATGAGTATGGAGCATTTAACGGTTTTTATCTCACCCCAACCTTTGCCCGTGGAAGTGCAGTCGCCAGCAGTACAGCCAGCGAAGCCGTCTTCGTTTCATTTTTGGTTGGAGCAACAGCGAAGCAGCGCCCCACAGCGCCAACCCGCTCCCACAAAACCGCTTGTACAACCGCTGCATATTCCTGTTCGCACCCCTGTTCAAAGTGCCCATCCTGTTTTCCAGCCCATCCGTACCCAGCCTGCGCTCAAACCCTTCAAAGTAGACGCAAATAAAACGCCAGACAAAGACACCTCTGTTTCTCAGGCAGCTCAAAAGCAGCCTCTTTCTCAGGTACTCAAAGTAGAGGTGACTGGTCTGCTTTTAATCGAGTCTCCGAGTACCCAAAGCCCCTTGAAAACAGAACCCAGCGAACCGCCAGCACCAGAAGAATCTCCCGAACAACAAACCGCACTTTTCTGGGCCAGTCTTGCCTTTGAAGCCCTGTCTCGGCAAATGCAACCACTGGGTTTTGGCCAAGCCGCCCCCCAAACCCAACCACAGGTGCCGGCGCTTGGTTTTGGCAATCAATCAGCCAATCAAGGCGAAGAAGCCCAAACCGTTTCTGCTGGTGAGCCAGCTCAAGCACCTGAATTATTGGGTTTTGCAAGTGCCTTGCCCCTCAAGCTTCAAGTTACCTTTAATTACCAATTGCTCTTCTTTGTCGCCCTGCGCTCCCCCCGTAAAGCCGCTTCAACAGAAAGCGAAAATACGGACCTCTTAAATTCAGAAAATCTGGGTGCTGAAGTAACAGAGCAACCGACTGAAGCCGTTCAGGCACCCGTCGCCCCCGGTGCGTTCTCCAGCGAACCGGATTTTACGGAGGCCAATGCTGAAGACCAAACGGGTTCGGATAGCCCAGCGTCATCCCACCCAACACCCACACCGGTTGTGCAAGCACCTGCCGTTGAAACGCCTGCGGCACCCGCTCCGGTGGCACAAGCCCCTGTGGTTGAAACACCTGCAGCTCCCGCTCCGGTGGCACAAGCCCCTGTGGTTGAAACGCCTGCAGCCCC